>JAWAHD010000125.1:0-2532 GCA_038889555.1 Desulfurococcaceae archaeon | reverse complement strand
GATTTCCTAAACGAGTTCTTCAGAGATATAGTTGGAGTAGAAGTTACAAGAAAACTCGAAGAAAACATGGATAAGATAGAACGAGGTGAACTATACTATCAGAAGCTGCTGAACCAGCTTTACGAGGAAGTTCAAGAAAGAATTCTCAGCGAGGAGGTGCGCAAAAGCATAGAAAACAGCTTAAAGCTCTACATAGATGAGTGCAGAGATAAAAGAAGCAACCCTCTGAGTTAATGCGCTAAAGGGGGTTCTTTGAGCTATGTATTCATCCTTCAATACGGTTCGCTACTATTGTTTAGCCCTCTATGCTATACTCATGGAATTTATCATCTACGTAAATCAAAGTGCTTATTAAAGCGAAGAACTATAAATGATTTATAGATGCTGGAGTTAGTCCAATAGTTCCATGGTGCATGCGATGATCGAAGAGAAAGTTGTTCTAGTTAAGACGGCTACTTTCGCTGATCTTATACGGCTTGCCGTGTCCACTATGATTCCTCATCAGTTTGTAGCCTACTTGATAAAGTTCAAGCATAAGAACAGAATCGTAGTTGGACTACTAGGGATCTTCAGAGACTACTACAAGTACTACGGTGTACCCATATTCTACTACTATTCTTTCGACGCAGACGACAAACTTGTGGATGAAGCTAACTACGTAGTTGTATATACTGGTGAGGAAAAATACGAACTTTCCAAGCACCCTAAGCCAGGCTCCTCGATACCAATAATAACTCTAGCTGAAAAACCTGCGTTCATACCTGACGATATAGAGTAGCTTATTTTTGTTACTACCTGGGTCTAACGAGTATTCTCGTATTCATCACAAGCCAGTACTCTACCTCTATGCCGGTCGTAAGCTTGTCTCTAATAGCCTCATCTACGCTATCTTTTGAAACTTCGAATATTTCAAAGGTTTCTGTATCCATGACTTGAAATCTATCACCCAAATCTGCTATTATTTGGCCTATTTTCTTCTCAATAACGGGAACTTCTACTTGAGCATCAACTGGCGCAACCAGTATTTTCTTCGTTTTAGTTATCAAGCTAACCGCTGTAATCGTTGCTTTGGCACTACCATGCTTACCGGTTTTCGCCTTGCTAATATCAATTATTCTGCATGGTTCACCATCGATTACAACGTAGCCACCAACCTTTAGATTGCCCACGCTTTCAAATACCTTACTCAAGAACATCACCTCGCTAAATTATCACAATGCTAGCTCTTAAATACACTACTCGGGGATCCCCGGTAGTACACGAGTAACTAGGTAAGTATTATAATCAACTAAAACCTTGTAGTATCCGCTTAGTTTGTAATCCACCTCTCTATCACCTGTGTCTACGAGTAGGTACTTAAGTTCATTCATCTTGCTCCTAGTAGCCACGATGATTACATCGTCTCTACTTACTCTTGATAGTACACGCGGTGAAATCTGCTGATTACCCCTCCCGAATACAAACCCTTGTTTACCAATAGGTGATACAACTACCTTGACACGTTCGTACTTCTCCAGAATACCTAGAAGATCCTTCTCCCAGGCATCCTTCACTAGAAGGCTCTTGTTCAAGATAACATCTACTCCGAGAACAGTACATTGTAGGTCGAGCACCCTGCAGATAGCCTTCACGGTTGTTCCTGGTCCGAGTACATAAGGGGTGTTTGGTTCCATGTTGTCAACAATGTACCTTGCCATTGCAAGCTTGGATTCCTCCTCATCGTAGCCTGTGTATAGGGTTTTTGATTCCTGTATTAAACCTTCAGCTACGGGGACCAGTAAGTAGCCGTAGAGTCTCACCGATATCACGTCTCTCCTTATAGATTCTTCATCTGCGTCCACAACCTCTCGTTCAACAATTCTTGTTAACCCACGTAGATACATGTCTAGTAGCTTAGCTGCTGAAAGGGTGTTCAGAGCGAAGACCGAGCTATACATTTTAACACCGCTTGGAACACCGATAACCGGTATAGATGTTCCCACTGCATCATAGATGTCCCTGGCTGTTCCGTCTCCACCAACAAATACTAATAGGTCTACTAGCTCGCGGAGCTCTTTGGCTATTCTAATGGTATCCTCACGCGTAGTGGTGTTTCCCACCTCGCCGATCACGGTGTGTAAGTTGCTACGTAGCTTGCTTTGAGCCACTATATCAGCTCCCATCGGTCCAGGAGCTGAAACTATGTGGAAATCACGCGACTCTATGTTGTTAAGGAAATCGAGTGCTCTCAGCGGTGATACAGGTTTAGCTCCTCGTCTTAAGGCTTCTAAGTAGGCATCTCCATCAGTACCCTTTAGCCCTACACTACCACCCATCCCCGCAATTGGGTTCACTATAAAACCTATCTTCTTCAACGCTACTTCACACTACAGGTCCGATAGCTTCTTAAGAGATCCCGGTTCAAGCCTGTATACTCCGGGTTCAAGCGATGATAACTTCTCAGCATACGATTCAGGGAGATACTCTCTAATCGATATAGACCCTCCGAACGTCATTGCATCACTCAACAATGATATCATCTCGAAGTACTTT
>JAWAHD010000124.1:0-2586 GCA_038889555.1 Desulfurococcaceae archaeon | reverse complement strand
AACATGAAAAAAGGCCATATCTGTCTCGGAGCAGCATAAGCGTACTCGCTGTATCGGCTAAGCCAGTAGGCATCGGCAATGTTGTAGGACACGTGTACTAGCTGTACAACCATGAGCGGTAGACCAAGCCATAGGAGAGTTTTTCCAACAGGTCCATTAATTACTCTATCCCTGTAGGCTCCAAGCGTAGATTCCATGTTAAGCACCCAACAGCTCTCTTTGTATCACCAAGCACGGGGTATTCATACCGAGTTTAAAACCGAATTCCTTTGCAGAGTTGTCTTAACTGAAGCTACAGTAGAAATACCTTCTTTAGAACTTCTAGCCCGAGTACAGATGCTAGAAGAACTATGAATGATGCTATTAAAACACCAAGGATTATCCAGAGGGTAGCTTTCCTCTTGTTCATCCCAAGAACAAATGCTACAAGAGTACCTGTCCATGCACCCGTTGCCGGGAATGGTAAGCCAACGAATAGTGCAAGAGCTACATAACTACCTGTTCTAAGCTTCGAGGCCCGTTTTCTTCCCAGAGTTAGTAACCAGCTGTAAAGTCTCTTAAGAGAACGGGGCGTTCTTTCGTGGTTCACAACGTAGTCCAGGTACTCTAGTAGCTTAAAGGCTACGAGCGGTATAAGCATGTTCGAAACCACTGAGAGAATTACCCCGAGGTAAAACTCAGCTGGAGTACTAGCCGTGAAAACAACTAAGGGTATTGCACCGCGAACTTCGAAGATGGGTAGAAAAGCTATTATAACAGCTTGCAGTAATAGCAAACTGTTCATAAGCATCCCTAGGTCAATAGTACAAAACTGTAGGGTCTAATATACACTTGGCGGGCTCCGCAATTGCTCAACCAAAGTACTCCAGCGCGCTCATAGTAACCCGCTTTGTAAAACCTCTCTTAGTGGTGAGCCTAAGCACTAGTCCAGGACCTATAACACTCGGTGCTTTGTCTATGATTTTAAAGAGTTCATCGAAACCCTCACCGTTACTGTAACCGATAATTACTAACCTGGTAACAGGATACGTGTACTTGAGTTCTCTCACACCGCTACCCGTTAACTCCAGGATTCGCATACATGATCTAATGTTCCTCACCGAGCATAAATCCAGTTTCACTCTAGACTTCTTACCATTCCCAGCTCCAAAATCCTGGTGTTCAAGAAGGACCTTTATGATACCGCCCGAGATCTCCACGTACCCCTTTGTAAACCCGTACTCGTATAGGTCGTGTATAAAGCCTTTCGCGTTCAGTCTACTCGTGTTGAAGCACGCGATTACCGCTCCTTTGTACCTACCGTTCCTGACCATAACACCGGGTAAGAGTGCTTGATACATGGTTTCGCTCTTCGCGACGAGAGGTGGATCCATGCACAGCTCGCGAACATCTATGAAGTTATCTTCGCGAACAGTCTTTGACCCTTTCCACTCCGCTCTAACTTCTTCGCCGGTAACGTGAGCGCTAAGTATTTTTCTAAGACGAATGTACCCATGCTCGTACCTTAGAGTAGTAGGTAGAATTATTGCATGTGGCGTGGTTCTCAATTTGAGTTTAAATTCGCTCAGCAGTGTAGGGGTATACTGTTTCTTTCTCCTAGCAAGAATAGATGCCAGGGTTATAAGTATGAGTATGCTGACTATGAACCTTAGAATCTCTCTAAGAATTGTCATCAAGTCGTTTAAAATTAACAAAGGTTTTATCCACCGTGGGTTTAGCTGGTTTCAGGTATTTCTTTTCTTTTTCCTTTAATTGAGCTTTCAACAATACTCTTCGATACATCAATTATCTTCGATAATTCACCGCTTTCGAGTCTCTTGTACACGTCTCTATCAACGTAAATTGTAATCAAGGCTTCAGGTTTAAGACCTGTTTTCTCCGCAAAATCGTTCAGATCGATCGACTCCACGTACACTAGTTTCCCGTTCTTTACATCTACGATTTCGATCTTGTCCAGTATCTCACTTCCTGCAGTAGGATAAACGTCTATTTTGTCGAATACCACTTCAATGCTTTGTGGTTCAACGTTCTTGGACCTTAGAGAAGCTGATACTTCCTGCCTTATCTTATCCTTGATCAGCTCTTGAACCCTCATTCCTATTTCACCGTAGAGAACACTGGCTTCTCTGAGGTCGTACGTTAATCTCGTAACTTGTTTCCATAGCGGCTTTCTCTTGTAGAACAGTGTTTCCAGCGCTTTCTTAACGTAGGATTTATCTTCGCACTCCGAAGCTTCCGGGTTCACGAGTAGCTCTTGCAGTTTAGAGTATATCGAGTGATCTGTCAACTTCATGTAGTGTTCAACTTTTCCGGGGTCGTTGATGACCTTTTCTAGAACATCTGCTATGAAGCTCTTTATGCAGGGTAGCAGGGAACCTATGGTCTCTATGAAAGCTACGTTTACCGGGTGCAAGTAGACGTACTTGTACATGAGTTTTCTAGCATCGAATAGTCTTGCGATCTCGTCGAGAGCTTTAGAAGCAACACCGATGGTTAATCTACCGTTCTTTTCAAGCACGTATGAGTTTCTAATAATCCAGTCATCGTTTATTTGACCCATTGGAACACCTGTGAAGTAGCTATCGC
>JAWAHD010000123.1:0-2600 GCA_038889555.1 Desulfurococcaceae archaeon | reverse complement strand
ATGGTCCTTCACCAACTCTCGTAACATAGGATTTGAACACTACAACGACCTTGTCCACTCTCCTCGGTCCAACACCGGTTTCAGACAGCAGTGCTGATGCAGTTGTATCTCTGCTTGTAACATAGGGATATGTACCGTGGTAAAGGGAAAGGAAAGTTCCCTGAGTACCTTCTATCAAGACCTTTTCGCCTCTGTCTAATGCACTGTTCACCGTTCCCGGAACGTCACAGAGGTAGCTTCTGAGCTCTTCGAAATCCCTTGCTAGCTTAAGTCTTCTCAGAGCTCTATCCGCTGTTGCTGCACCAACACCCTGGAACGTAGAACCGATCCTCGCAAGCACAGGGTCTCTCTTCTCGGCTTCAACGTGAGCGTCCTCGATAACCCCTGTTTGGTAGTCTACGCAAACTCTATCCTTAACTCTGAGTGCTTCAACCTCCCTGTGGAACACGTCCAGTTTTATCAGTGCACCAGGTGGTATCAGTAGTCTTGTTCTAGTGTTCACGAAGCCCGCTGATACTGTCCTCAGCTTGTAGACTACTCCGTTGAACACCACCGTGTGACCCGCGTTTATTGCGCCTGTTCTCACAGCGTAGTCGTAGTCTCCAGCGAGAGCTAAGTAAGCTGCTACTTTACCCTTGCCCTCGTCCCCGAAGAATCCTCCTACAACAAGCGTTAGCAAAGCACTACACCGGGGTTAAACCCATGACTAGTGTTGTTTGTTAAAAGGGATTAAAGAAGGGGTTTCTCACCGATGCTAGTAACTCGTGCTTATTACTATTATTAAGCTGTCTAGTCTACTCACATCGTGGAGTTCGATCGAAGTGATCACTTTGTACGTTTACGTGGTAACAGTCTCAGGAGAACTACCTTTGAGGTCGAGAAGAACTAGGCCAAGGTTCTACAGGAAGCTCGTTGAGAACATCAGAGACGCTCTAGCGCGCAGCGGAATACAGGTTCTAAACGCGGAGATCGAGAACGCGAAGATCGTGCTGTCAACGGACAAGAATGCTCTGGACACTCTAGCACGAGTATTCGGTGTATACAGAGCTGGTAGAGTTCTAAGCTACGAGTTCAGAGACCTCGTTGACCTTGCTCATTGGATAGCCGAGAACGCTAGAGACATGGTTGCTGGTAGAAAATTCGCTGTGAGAGTGAAGAGAAGCGGTGTGCACTCCTTTACATCTGTTGATGTAGCTAGAGAAGCAGGTTCACTCCTAAAGCCGTACTCAGCTGGAGTAGACCTGGAGAACCCGGACGTGGTTGTTGAAGTCGAAGTTAGAGGAAGCAGAGCCTACTTGTACAGGGAGAGTACGAGAGGACCCAGAGGATTACCAACCGGTGTCCAAGGCTCAGCTCTCGTGCTTTTTTCAGGTGGCTTCGATTCACCCGTAGCTGCATGGTTAACGGCTAAGAGAGGTGTTTACGTGGACTTTCTCCATTTCATCATGGGTTCTACTCAGTCATCCTACTACGCTTACCTTGTAGCAAGGGAGTTGTCCTGGAGGTGGTTGCACGGGTACAGACCATTGTTCATCCTCGTGGACTTCCGGGACGTGATATCCGAGATTGTCAAAAAAGTTGATAGAACCTACAGGCAGGTTGTTCTCAGAGCACTCATGTACACTGCTGGCTTGAAGATAGCTGAGAACCGTGGTTACAGTGCTCTCGTCACTGGGGAGTCCATTGGTCAAGCTTCAAGTCAGACTCTGGTGAACATAGCCTCAATCGAGGCTGTCGTTGATCCGAGCAAACCAATACTGAGACCTCTCCTCGGATATGACAAGGAGGAGATAGTTGAGCTTTCGAGGCGCATAGGGCTCTACGACTTCTCCTCTAAGGTTGCTGAAATGTGCGTAGTAGCTCCAACAAGGGTTACAACGCGTGCATCACCAGAGGAGATCAGTGAGCAGTTGAGCAGAGTTGATTCATCCCTGATCGACAGAGCTGTTTCCTCAATGAGGGTTGTTGACGTGCTCAGCACATCACCCGAGGATGCTGTGCTCGGGGATGAGCTCGAGGTGGACTTCATACCTGAGAACGCTCTTGTAGTTGATGCTAGAAGCTCGAGGAAAGAGTCCGAGAAGCCTATACCGGGATCAATACCACTCTCCGAGCTAGACTACTCCAAGCTCCCCAAGGACAGAGTCATCGTACTGGTGTGCGAAACCGGTAGCATAAGCCTTCTACTGGCAAGGGAGCTGAGGGAAAAGGGTTTCAAAGCGTACAGTCTGAGAGGTGGTATTAGAAGCTGTAAGATGCTCTGAGCTCTACTTCTTCCTCATGTAGCTCAGTACTTCTCTAGCTCTGTTTCCTGCAAGCCACTTGATTATCTCCTCGGGTATACCGTACTCTCTCGATATAGCAGCTGCAAGCTTCGGGTTGTTCTCAAATATGATCCTCAGGTAGGGTATTACATCGGATTTAACAACGGCTTTGCTCGTCAAAAGCCTCTTAGCGAGGTGCTCTGCGAGTCCTTCTCTGTACTCCCTTGACCTCTTGGTTTCAGACAACAGCTTTATTCTCTCGGGCATTTTGAACGCTTTCCACTTGAACTTGTACCCATGCCTTGCAAAGGCTACTCCAGGTCCCATCATGTCCAG
>JAWAHD010000122.1:0-2602 GCA_038889555.1 Desulfurococcaceae archaeon | reverse complement strand
ATTACAACGGGTGGAACAGGTGTTGGTGAAGGAGATGTGGTAGAGCATGTCATGAAGAAGAATACTGTAGTGTTTAGAGGTGTAAGAATCAGGCCTGGAAGACCTACTAGCTGTAGTGTTGTAAGCGGTAAACCAGTTGTTCACCTATCCGGGTTCCCAGTAGCTTCTTGGACGGGGTACGAGCTGTTGATTAGACCAGCTGTTCAAAGATGGCTGGGTATTAAGGGTTTTGAGAGACCAGCAATTAGAGCAACGCTCACGAGACGATTACCAAATGTGGCTGGTTATACTTCACTAGTACGCGTTCAATTAAGGGAACTGCACGGGGAGTTCTACGCTGAACCCTACATGCTGAGAGGAAGCGGTGTTATATCAAGTCTGCTGAGAACCAATGGATACGTGATGATACCAGAGGACCTCGAAGGCTACGAGATTGGATCAAAAGTTACAGTCTATATCCACACCTACTGGTAAAACAACGGTGATCCCTTCTTGAAGCTATCCGATCTTACGGAAGACATAATCGTTGACAAGATAGCTAAAACACTCGTGGAAAAACCCAGTTGGGGAGAACACCTGTTTTATCCTGAGGACGCAAGAGACGTTATACCCAGAGGACCGCGAATAATCTACTCTATCGACGCCTATACTGTTAGATCTCTCAGACTTCCTTGGCGTAGCTATGCTGATGTAGGTTGGTCTGCTCTAGTAGGTGCTTTAAGTGATGTAGTCTCTAAAGGTGGCGTTCCTCACGCTTGTCTTATAGCTCTAGGCTTAAATCGAGACATGAGCTCGGATGAGCTCGAAGACCTGCTGAAAGGCTTTAGAGAGGCAGCAGATTACTACAGTGTAAGAATCCTAGGTGGAGATACGAACGAATCCTTTGAAGCATGGATAGCGGTATCTGTTCTCGGGTTTACAACAGCAAGAATACCTCCTAGCAGAGGTGGTTTGAAGCCAGGAAGTGTGATCATAGCTACAGGAGTGTACGGTGCAACCGGTTTCATCGCTAAACACGGTGTAGAGAAGGCTAAAGATGTGAACTGGGTTGTTGAGAAAACTAGAAGACCCAGAATACACGTTGAAGTCGCCCATGTAGTGGAGAACTTCTACAAAGCTATAACGGCTAGCATGGACGTAAGCGATGGCCTAGGATACACCCTGCTCACCATGAGTAGACTAAGTGGAAGAGGTATACACTTGAAACAGCCACCACGCGTATACAGCGAGCTCTACGAGCTATGTCAGGGCGATGACCTTTGCACCCTGAACTACGCTCTTGCTGGAGGAGAAGAGTACGGTGTCGTATTAGGAGTTAAGAGAGATTCTGTACAAGCTGTTGTAAACGAGCTGGAGTACTTCGAAATCCCCTATAGTGTTATCGGGGAAGCCGTTGAAACAACCCCTGGAGTATACTTCAATGGTAAAGCTCTGAACGTAGTTAGATATGATCAGTTCCATGGGTGGAGACCTAGTTCTTAAAATACACTCTCCTTTCATAGGGTAATAGCAATTGAGCAAGGGTAAAACCGTTGTACGTAGTACTGCTGCTACTAGCAACAGCTTTGGCTTTACTAAGCGCTCTGGATATACTCACGGATATAACAGCTATAACTTTAGCTGGAGTAGGGGCGATTGAGCTTGGTTTACTCAACTCGTTATCCTACGTAGCTTACATTTTATCACTACTACTAGGAGGAAAACGGTCTGAGAAAGGTTTTACCCGAGCACACGTAGTGTACGCTTTCCTATCATTTCTAGCTTATGCGCTATCTATGTATAGCTACATTGTAACAAGAAAGTTCGCTTTCCTTGCGTTATCCTACTTACTTCACCCGATTTCAACAGCTTATACTAGGATCCTTACACTTACATACATTCAGGATGTTTTCGAGAGTAGATTATGGAGAAAAGCTCTCCTTGTGAGATTTACAGCGACGTCTACAGTAGAGGCTTTCATATTGACATCTATTCCTCGTGTTTCGGCAGTTGGTGTCGAGAAAACGACGTTTCTCGTTGTCTTGGTATCCGTGTTAATATATGTGCTGTCTCTAGTGATCATCAAAGAACCTGTGTTCAGAATTGAGAGAATACTGTATAGACTGGAGTCTGCACTCGAATACCTCGAAGCAAATATTGAACAACTACTAACATACACGTTTCTAAGTCAGAATTTAACGCATGGCTATAGACTAGCCAAATACTACAAGCCAAGGACCAAGCCTCAGGGGCTTGTTATGCTTTCTCTCATAGCTTTTAAGCTTGGATCCACAATTATGCTTGTTCCTATCCCCATTATACTCATGTCGAGGCTTAACGCATCCCTCTACACTGTTCTATGGATATACGGTGTTTCGAGGCTAGTAATATTGACTTCCCTCTTATATGAGGGTAGTGACCGCGTGAAAGCACTACTGTATCTTCTCGAACCTGTCATTTGGGGTTTAATAATTAACTCGTCTAGTCCTTTGCATGCAGGGTTCTTACTAGGGCTAATACTGTACATTAATGGTGGAGTAGATGTATCGTTGTACTCACTGTATCTCAAGACAACGAGAGGTAGAAACGCGTTTTTGTATCTTCTCGTGGGAGAATTAGCTGC
>JAWAHD010000121.1:0-2623 GCA_038889555.1 Desulfurococcaceae archaeon | reverse complement strand
ATTGTAACAGGTGTTAAGACGAAGAAGCCACCAAGATCAGCTGTTGTAGTAAGCGAGGAGGTTCTTCCACAGCAGGTTAGAGAACTGGTTTACACCGTTTAGCGTGAGTGCTTCTTGACAGAGGATGTTGTGAACCTGGTAAAGAGCCATCTAAGCAAAGCAGTCTACGAAAAGCAAGGACGCTACACGCTGATCGTCGGTGAGTTCAACGGAGTTAAAGTAGTTGTTTGCATAGCCGAGAACTACGCTAAGGTTATGCTCGAGGAAGACGTACCAACACTCAACTGCAGAGAAGCCGAGTACAGTCCAGCTGGTTTATACGCGTTCTCCGAGAAACCAGAAAACCTCCCATCAAAGATAGCAGAGAAAATAAGTACACTGGTCTCTAGAAAACGAAGACTCAATTAATCTTTGCTCGTAGATCGAACATCTGTGTTCTTAATTCGGATCTAATGTCTTTCTTCGAATTGAGCTCGAATAATTAGGAATGCACAATCGAATAGTGTTCACTCTTTGCCTCTAGGATAACTGTGAAGAACTCAAAGTGCTGTACGGTTTAACGTATTATCTCAAGCAGAATATTCCAAAAATTAATAAATTTACCTTGTGAAAATTGATAAGCGGGATAGAGTTTGCCTTTACCGAAGTATTTGTCAATAATAGTTCTCGTTACTCTACTCGCAACGGTTCTCGGTGTGGTTTTGTGGGGTACCTTAGGTTTTATTAGGTGTGAAGTCGAGTTTGTAGGTTACGAACTGGAGTACATGAATCCTTACTACATGAGGTTTTACATATTGGTCAAAGTCACGAACCCCAGCTGGACCAAGGTGACGGTTAATCGTGTTGATTGGAGACTGTACTGGAAGGGTAAACTCGTTGATGGGGGTTCTTACAAAACTTATTATGAGGTACATCCGGGTGCGTCAACATTTATTCGGGTGCCAGTTGAGCTCCATCGAGACGACCTTATTGAAAAGATAGGGATTGATGCGCACATAATATGGGAAGAAGCAGAGAACAGGTCATTGCTATGGAGTGTAAGCGGTAAGGTCTACGTGGCAGTAGCGTACTGGGAGCACGAGTTCAGAGGGTAAGAAACCGACGGGAACATCCAAGAAGCACGTACTTTTAGAATTTGAAATCTGGGGTGCTCTGAGGAGTAGAAAAGATCTAGAACATGAGCCGAGAACAAAAGTAAGACTATAAAATCAACTGCAAAAATTCGAACCCATACAGAAGAGCTGAATTCTCAGCATTTGGCATTCTCCTCGCACCACTGATGAGATCTTGTTTAGTTTGTCTGATCGCATTATGGATAAAAATGAGAAAGAAAACAAAAACTGAAGAAATAATTTACAGTACAATGCACGTTTGATTTAATATGGAGTTGCATTGAAGATTACACGTAGATGCTGTTTAAAGAGGACAGGAAGATAAGATTTGAGTTTTCGTTGTTACAGGATCAGGGGTTGTTTATGGAGAAAGATCTGCTTGAGCTACTAAGAAAGATGTTCGGCACAGATCTCGAGAAGAAAAGGGGTAAAGAAGGCTTAATGCTTGAGAAAATAGAACCAGATTCACCGCACGGGATCTACGTGTACGATTTCTCAACTGAGAAGTGGGTTCTCAAGCAAGTGTCAGGCAACCCGAATCTACCGTGGGGTGATGGTTACTACCTGATATACTTCGATAACGCTAGGTGCCCAGCCTGCAGGTCCTATGATAACCACTGGTTTCCGTTCGTTAAGATATTCGGTGGAATGTTCAAGGAGTTCAACTACGTGGTAGTACTCTGCGATTGGTTCGCACGCGAGTGCGTTTCCGAAGCAGCAAGCTCAGCGTTCAGGAAGTTCGATATACATGCGTCACCGACAACACTCATACTTCAGGTTGTTAACGGGCAGATAGTTAGGAAAGAAGAGATGAGTGGCGTTAAGAAGTTAAACGAGCTACTAGAGAAGGTTACAGAGTTCACCAAGGGATCTACCATTGCAAAACCCACCTGATGTTCACAACGAGAAACCCAGGTATCCTTTGAGAGTATGTAGAGCTGGAATCAAGGGAGTGAAGCTACTACCAGTTAAAGTAGGCGACTACTGGATTACACCTTTACTCAGCGTTCTCGTAGATTTACCGGAGAACTTGAGAGGGGTGCACGTATCTCGATTGTACAGAACTGTGTACGAAGTTTTCACAGCTATGGGTAAACTGGACTACGAGTTTCTCGATGCTCTAGCAACAAAGCTTCTAGAAGTACACAAGGCGTCTTCAACAGTGGATGTTGAAGTTTCAGCGAACGTGGTAGGCAAAGGTAACCTGGAGTTCTCGGCGCACAGAGGCATATCAATGAGACTAGTGAAGAACAGAGGTGGTGAAAAAACGATGTTCTCTTCTGTTTCCTTCGTGGTAGTAGCTGCATGCCCCTGCGCTCTCACTGTATCCGAGCACATGTACTCGAAACCCTATACGCATAACTCCAGAATGAAGGTCGTAGTTACGCTGAGATCAAAGGAGTACGTGCCATCACCAATAGAGCTCCTAGAGCTCTACAACAATGTGTTTCCAACCCCAAGGAACTACCTTAACAGGGTTGAGGAAGCAGAGTACGTGAAAAACCTTGTTG
>JAWAHD010000120.1:0-2653 GCA_038889555.1 Desulfurococcaceae archaeon | reverse complement strand
GCGAACCCAGCCATTGGAAGGTAGCCGTGGATGACCAACGGGAAACCCCCTAAGCCAAGGTCTTTTTTTCTCTCCAGGCTCCTTTCACACCTGTTCCACGTGCTCCTCGGACTAGTTGTCCTGGTGCTTCTCTTCTCGCTTCTCTCCAGGCACGGCTACCCCTACCTGGTTGGAGTCTCGGTTGTAGTGTCCAACAGCATGGAGCCTGCTGTTAGACCCTGGGACATGGTTGTCTACGCGAGAACAGGCTTCACAGTTGGAGACGTGGTCTTCTACTGTGCTACACCCAGCTACTGCGTGGTTCACAGAGTCGTCGACTTCATCAATCTCAGCACCGTCAACGGGGATGCAACCATGGTGGTAAGCAAGGGGGACAACGCTGAAACCGTGGACAGCCCTGTATCCATGGACAAGGTCGTAGGGAGAGTTGTGCTCATTGCTCCCAGAGAGCTCTGGATACCCCTGCTACTCCTGTTCATCGCCTACGCTCTCAGAGACCTGGTCAAAGCACCCGTGGTCGGCTACTCCATGATAACCGCACTCCCCATCACTCTTCTCCTCCTAGCATCCGTGTACGCAACGGTGCCAAGGCTGATCACCCCTGAGCCGGTACCAGTTTCCGTTTTAAACCTAGCCGGTGTCTACGTGGACTACGAAGCCTGCACCCTGATCATCAGGTACACTGACACCCTGGTTCTCTCATCCGCATATGCATACATGAACAGCACACCAGCCACCGCTCTGTCCATCAAGGGCAGAGAGCTCGTTGCTGAACCCGACCCCAGCCTGCTGAGCAGAGCCTTCGAAACCGGGCTACCACTCGAGGTCAAAGTCGAAGCCGAGCTCAACGGCGTAGCCCGGCTGAGCGGCAGGTACCATGTTCTCATCGGGGGATACGACCCCGTGGTGAGCACTACGGGTAGCATGCTGACCGTCCAGAACCCGAACTGCTACCCTGTACGAGTCAACGTTTCCGTGAAGTACCTGGTTCACGGCGCCTGGTACTGGAGCAACGCAACGGTGATCGTTGAGGGCTTCTCGCAGACTGTTGTTCAAGCACCCTTGGAGGCCCAGGAGGCCTACGCATTCGTCTACTGGTTTAAGCAGGGTGAAGAAAGGTGGATCGGTTTACCGTTGAAAACCAGGTAAGCAGGTCTGCACGGGTTCTTCTGGTGGCCTCGGGGCTGGCCACAGCACTAGCCTCGGTTCTGCACCTATTAGTGGCGTTGCAACCTCTCTACCGCTTCCACGGGTTAATCCAAGGCTACTACTCACTACTCAGCTACAGCCTGGTCTACACTGTGAACCAGCAACCTGTTTCAATGCCTCACACCGACTACATACAGCACGTGTCCCTCGCGTACATGTTCTCCGCGTTGACTCTGCTCCTGGTCTCAGTTGCATCCCTCCTGTTCTCCGGGAGAAAACCCCTCGTATCCATGGGGTTGATCCACGGGTCCTCATCCACTCTGATAGTAATCCATGGTCTACTCAGAAACTACATACTAAGAGCCGTAGAGCTCGACGCGTCGAGGTTCAACGGTTTAACCGGGGACACGGTAATCGTGGAGACCCTGGCTGGGAGAACGGTGTTTACAGGTGTGAGGATTGAGCCAACGTGGGTTCACCAGCTGGCATCGAGCTGGCTCACCCTGATCCTCGTGGTACTCCCCGCTGTCTCTTCTATAGCCTCCATTGCTCTGGCTCTGCTAGCCGTGGGGAAAGCACATGTGAACAGGCTTACGCGTGCACCAAGGCACCGCGGCTACGGCTTCAGGCTTATCCCCGTTCTCCTGGTGCTACCCGTGCTCTTCTCCCAGGCATCGGTCTTTAACTACGAGCCCTCGGTTCTCGAGTTGAACCCGCAACCACCACCAGCCACTCTTGAGCCAGCGCTCTATGATTACACCTGCACAGCGCTCACGAGAACAAGCAGAGGAGCTCTCACCTACACGGACTATGAAGCATACCCCGTACCCGGGTGGACAAGCTACGGGGGTGCATGGGAATTATCAGCTGGTGGAGGCTTCAAGGGAAATGCGCTCAGAGGAAGAGACAACAACGGTGGCGTGGGTGGGGCATCACAGTACTACTGGAACACGAGGATAGATGGTTACACCTCTCTCTGGGTCTCCGTTAAGGTTAGAGCAGAAGCAGGAGATGGCTACAAGGGAATAGGACTGTTAAACGCTGATAGGACCAGACTCTACGAGATATCGGTTATCGCAGGCAGAGCCGAGGTTTGGAAGTGGGATGGAGCATGGAGACGTATAGGCAGTACGAGTGTTCCAGGCTATAGTGCTACCAGGTGGTACACGCTCGTGCTAAACTACAATGTAACAGCCACCGCGGTCAGCTTCGCACTATGGATATACGATGACACCGGAGCACTAGTAGCCACTCTGACAGCTAGTGATACTGGGGCAACAAGGTTCACTCCGGCATACGCAGGTGTAACAATAGACGCCGCTACAGACCAATGGTTCAGGTTCGATGATTTCATAGTATCCACGGTGGACCCGCGTTTCCTGTACTTCACCGGTTTCTACACGGGATTAAGGGTTGAGGTCTGGGATAACCTTGGATACCTGGTGAACTCAACAACGGCTCCGTCATCATCCTTCGCGCTCGGCGTTGCAGGCGACATAGTGGT
>JAWAHD010000119.1:0-2659 GCA_038889555.1 Desulfurococcaceae archaeon | reverse complement strand
GTACCACCGAGGTATTAGGAAGGTAAACTGGCTTGATGGTAAAACACTGTACCTCATATTCTACAATAAGAGCCTTAGAACAAGGAACAGTTTTCAAACAGGTATGTACCAGCTTGGTGGACAAGCCGTATACATAAGCCCAGACCAGGTTTACACACCCACGTTACCCGAGGACATGATCCCGTATCAAACAGAGGCTATAAGCGATGTTGCCAGAGTTCTAAGCAGATATGGAAACGGTATAGCTATAAGAATATACGGAGATGCCGCCAAGTGGATAATTGGTCGAGGTCACAGAGTCATCGAAGAGTTCGCCAAGTGGTCATCGGTCCCGGTTTTAAACATGGAGGATGACATATGGCATCCCTTCCAAGCACTTGCTGACGCAATGGCAGCTATGGAGGTATTAAGCTGGCCCAAGGATCTCAGAGGTAAGAAAGTTGTGGTTAGCTACGCTTACAGTGGAGGATTAAAGCCACTTGCTGTACCACAGGATGTTGCCTCAATGTTCGCATTACTGGGAGCAGACGTTTACCTAGCTCATCCACCCGGCTTCGAGTTAATGGACGAAGTAGTGCAGAGGATAAAGAAGTACTCCGAGTACTGGGGTAGCGAGTTCAAAATACTACACAACATGGATGAAGCGTTCGAAGGAGCTTTCCTAGTATACCCGAAAGCCTGGAGTCCAAAGGGGTTCTTCCCACCCTACAACACCATTGTGGATAAGGAAGGAGCTAAAGCTTACCAGGACAAGTTCAAGGACTGGATTGTAACGATCGAAAGGCTGGAGAAAGCCGGGAAACCATACTACATGCACTGTGGTCCAGCGGACCGTGGTCAAGAGGTCACAGACGAAGTGCTGGACAAGTACGAGAAGAGCCTCTACTTCGAGGAAGCAGAGAACAGGCTACATGTTCAGAAAGCTGTGATGGCAATGGTAATGGGAGATTAGAACATCTACTAGCACCCGTTTTTCATATAATGTTCCTCTCAGCTCTTCTTCCTCACCTGACATCAGAGTTAAACAATAGATATATGCACAATTTAGTGTAAACATAACCTAAGGGTGAGTTCTTGAGAGAAAAAGTCGACATCCTTGTTTCAAATGGACTTGTTGTAACAATGAACAGCGAGAGAAGGGTCATCGGAAACGGCTATGTTGCTGTTTCAGGTGAGAGGATAGTCGATGTTGGTGTAGGTGATGGTAAGGACAAGTACGTAGCAGAAGAGTACATTGATGCTAGAAAAAGCATTGTAACACCGGGATTCATGTGTGCTCACACGCACTTCTACGGACTTTTAATCACTGGGAGTCCCTGGTTTTCGAAGATCGAAGCTCCAACCGACTTTCAGCAGAATCTTCAGAGAATATGGTGGGCTCTAGATGTACTACTAACGCACGAAGATGCGTATGCATCAGCACTACTGGGTAGTCTCCTCTTCGTTAAATCGGGTGTAACCTTCTTCTTCGATAACATAAGTGCTCCAAACTCCATAGAGGGTGTTTTGGACTACATTGAGAAAGCTGTTAACGAGGTTGGTATAAGAGGATACCTATCCTTTGAAGCAACCCAGAGGCGTAGCTTAGAGGAAGGAGTTAGAGGTTTAAAAGAAAACGAGAGGTTTATTCTCAAGAACAACTATGATCCATCCAAGCTCGTGAAGGGAGCAATATACCTCCACGCTAGCTTTACCGTATCCGACGGCCTCTTCATCAAGGCTCGTGAACTAGCAAACAAGTACAAGGCTCTGCTTGCTATTCACACCGAGGAGGGATTAGTAGACGTATACCACAACATTGAAAGGTACGGTTTAAGACCCATTGAGAGAATGTACAAGCTGAACTTCCTAGGAGATGACGTGATCCTTGTACACACGGTGAACACGACCATGGATGAACTAGAGTTGATCAGGAGAACAGGATCTCACGTGGCTCACAACCCCATGAGCAACATGTTGAACGCTGTTGGTGTTGCAAGAGTTCCAGAGATGTTGAAAATGGGTATCAACGTTGGACTAGGAAACGATGGCTATGTTTTTGACCACTTCGAGAACATGAGAGCTGCGTACCTGATACACAAGGTCTGGAACAAGGACCCAAGGGTTATAACGCCCATGCAGGTTGTAGAAATGGCTACAGTCAACGTTGCGAAAATGTTCCACGTGGAGAGCGAGCTAGGCTCCTTAGAGCCGGATAAAAAAGCCGATATCGTTGTGTTGAGACCCGAGCATCCTCCGACACCGGTGAACGAGAAAACTGTTTACGCTCACCTCGTTAACACCGTTAGTGGTAAGGATGTGAAAACCGTTATCGTCAACGGAAGAGTGGTCATGAAGGATAGAAGAGTTCTGGGAGTTGACGAGGAGAAGGCTGTAGAGTACGTCCATAGGGTTGTCGAGAGGCTCTGGGATAAGCTACTAAACAGTGGTAGATACCAGATCGACTATTTGAAAGCGTAGACGCAAAGCTTATATCCCTATTCGATGAATCGTATTCAACGCCCACAAAGGTGTAACTCGTGGTCGATCTATCGGTCGAAATCGCAGGTATCAGGTTGAAGAATCCGTTGATGAACGCTGCTTGTCCTATTTCTCGCGACTTCGAATCCGTGAAGCTACTGGTGGATAACGATGTGGGTGGAGTTGTTGCTAAGACCAT
>JAWAHD010000118.1:0-2667 GCA_038889555.1 Desulfurococcaceae archaeon | reverse complement strand
AAGCCGTTGAAACAGTTTTAACCATCTTCCGTGAGCTCAGAAACTACAGGTTGCTACGACACAGAGTTGAGCATGCATCACTTGTCAGAGAAGATCTGCTACAGTACATCTCGGAGCTTAAGCCTCCGATCGTGGTTCAACCAAGGTTTATAATCTCGGATTGGTGGGCTCTCAGAAGGCTTGGTGAGAGCAGAGTGAAATGGCTCTATTGCTTCAAAACACTCCTAGAGCGTGGTGCAAACATAGCATTCTCAACGGATGCACCCGTAGAACCTGTTAACCCCTGGGAAACGATCTACGCAGCTGTTACTCGAGGTAAGTACGAAGCTGTCCCCTTCTACGAGCATACGAAACAAGAATCACTGAGTGTGCAGGATGCTTTACACGCCTACACTGCTGGATCAGCGTATGCTCTTCACAGTGAGCATGAGCTAGGAACACTGGAACCCGGTAAGCTGGCTGACTTCGTTGTGGTGGACAAAGACCCGTTCAGCGTAAACCCGCTTGAGCTGAGAAGCATTAAAGTACTAGAGGTTTACGTTGGTGGTGAAAGAGCTTGGCCTCCGTGAAGACTAAAAGAGAGATCGTGGATGGTGTTGAAGTCGAGGTTTTAGAGTTCGAAGACACCGTTGAATCAGTGGAGAAGGCGTCCAGGCTTAGTGGTGAACCACCAAGCAGTATTGTAAAAACAATGGTTCTGAAAACAGGGAACAGGTACATCATAGCTCTGGTTAGAGGAGACAGAAGAATAGACTGGGGAAAAGCTCGAAAAATGCTTGGAGGATACGTTGAACTAGCTAAGCCCACCGATGTGTTATCGATCACGGGTTTAGAACCAGGTGCTGTTACACCTGTATCTCCCACTATCAAAGGCTTCAGAGTTATAGCAGATCCTCTAATCATGGAGAAGAACTACGTGCTTTGCGGTGGAGGCAGTATACGGAGGCTTTACAGAGTTAAAACGGTTGATCTAGTTAACTACCTTAAACCAGAGTTCATAGATATTTTTAAGTAGAGCTAAAACTTACATGAGTATGCATGCGGAAGAAAGGATCCAAATAAAAAAGGAAGAATGTTACGCAAAAAGATTTAGCCCGGTAGTAGTCCTTCTTCTTCCAGTTTATCAGCCAGCCACTTCAAGTCCAGTTCTTCGAGTTTAGCTCTGGTTGGTCTCCCCTTTATCCAGCCTCTGGCTTCGTAGTACTCTGGTAGCATCTCCTTTAGTCTCACAACGTGCCCTTTACTTGGTCCCTCAGGCATTGGTTCTTCTAGTAGCCTCTTTGGTAGCGTATCGTACTCTTCTCCATCACCGAAGGCTAGAACGTTGAATGCTCTCTCAGCGTTGTATATTCTCTCACCGATCTTCGTGAACTCCTCTGAGGTGATATCCCACCCTGTTACAGCTGCCACCTGCTCTGCGAGAACATCAACGTAGTAGGCGAACGTTACGAACTTGCAAACTATCATCGAGTCTACCGTTGCGAACGCATCCTGCATCTCCTTGACCAGCTTACCCTTGCCTTTGGTTTCAAACCTGTCCGCTTTAACGGGTATACCCAGCACCTCGGGTGCTATCAGGTAAGCTCTTAGGTGGCATCCTCCACGGTTGCTTGTAGCGTAGGCTAGTCCGTGCCCTTGTACTCCACGTGGATCGTAGGCTGGTAGCTCTTGCCCTCTAACGACCATAGCTAGCTCAGGTGCTCCGTACTTGGTTGCTAGTCTCAGTGCTCCCTCGGCTAGGTCATCACCTATACCAGACCTGTACGCTGTTCTCCACGTTAGCTCAACTAGTGTTTCACCACTACCCCAAGTGGCTTTTAGCCCCCTAAGCTTCTCCGGTGGTATCTTACCCTTCTCAACCAGCTCTAGGAAGGTACCAATGACGTGGCCCATGGATATTGTATCTAGTCCTAGCTCGTTGCAGAGGTAGTTGGCTTTTGAAATGGCTGCGAGATCATCTGTTCCCGTCTGCGCTCCCATAGCCCACACAGTTTCGTACTCTGGTCCTCCACCTTCACCTGTGAACGGGGGTTTAGTTATCCTTGTGTACCTAGCACAGCCGATGGGGCAGCCCCAGCATATTTCCTCCTTCTGTAGCGTCCAGTCCATGATGTCTCTTGCTATGGTTTCTCCGCTGGTTTTATCAGCTGTTGGGAACACACCGGTCTGGAAGTTCCTCGTGGGGTATATGCCGTGAGCGTTAATGATGTTAACCAGAACGGCTGTTCCGTACTTTGGTAGACCCTCGCTGGTAACAGGTGACTTCCTGATGAGCTCCATGGACTTCTTAACTACCTCCTTGAAGACCTCTTCCTTGGCGATCGGCGGCTTCATGTGTCCTCTAACAGCTATTGCTTTAAGGTTCTTACTACCCCATACAGCTCCGTGACCTCCACGTCCTGCTGCTCTGCTCTTGTCGTTAATTATGCAGGCTATTCTAACGAGTCTTTCACCAGCTGGTCCTATGCAAGCTACCTTGATGTGCTTTGCTTCGTCTTTGCCAACAACCGGCGTAAGCTCCTCATGTATAGTATCCGTTGTATCGTGAACATCCTTACCCCATAGATGAACAGCATCCCTGATCTCAGCCTTGCCATCGTGTATCCAAAGGTACACGGGCTTCTCGGCTTTACCCTCAATAATGATCGCGTCAAATCCAGCGAACTT
>JAWAHD010000117.1:0-2711 GCA_038889555.1 Desulfurococcaceae archaeon | reverse complement strand
GTGGTGTCTCACTTGGGGAACACGATGTAACGCTCACAGCTTTACTCAGCATCAGTGGTTCAACCATGCTGGTTAGAGGATTAAGAGTTCAACCGGGTAGAACTACATCGCTTGTACTCGTTAAGGGCAAACCAGTTGTTCTCCTACCAGGGCTTGTACAGTCGACAGTGTCTGGTTCCATATTCTTGGCTCAACCTCTAATCAAGCGCCTACAGGGTTCAGAACCCGTTGCCCACTACCCGGTTGGCTACTACAAGTTGGCTGAGGACTACGTGTACAAGGGCAGATTCCTCAGCTTCACGAGGATAAGGTTCGCTAAGCTGGTGAACACCGAGGACCTCGAGGTTGTAATCGAGGAGGCTCCTTCACCGCTACAGAGAGTGATATACGCCTCATACGGGTTTGTGCTAATAGAACCAGGAGTATCACTACTACGAAAGGGAACTCTGGTAAAGCTCTACAGGACTCCAGGACTCTACATCTAGCGTAACACGAACAAACCGTGGTTCAGCTACAGTGTAGTTATTTTCCTCTGCGAGCTTACCCTGTAGTGGGGTTTCATGTGAGCATAGATGTGTTCAAGCTTGCATCGTACCTTGAAGAGCACTACCTACCGAGTGCCAGGTGGTGGCCTTGGAAAGGGGTAAAACAGAGGATCAGGGTTGTTTCCTCATCATTCTCCGACAACCTCGTGGTACTCCTCCTCGAGTCGTCTGGATCGCTTTTTCATCTACCATTGATCCGCGTCAATGAGATTCCCGAGAGCATTTCAACGAGAGGCTTCTGCGTAGATAACGAGTGCTTTGTGGAAGCAGAGTACACACCCAACTACTTAACAGCCCTGAGAGCAATTGAAAAAGCCTCGATCAAGGCTGTAGGCGAAGCGAGAGTGGAGAATCTGCTAGTGTACAGAGCTAAACCCATCACGCTTGAGTCAACGAACGCTGTTGTTGAGTATGAAACCAACGCGGGACTTCTCGTGATCAAAAGCTACAGGAAAATCCCCGAGGTCAACATCGAAGTGAAGCTGCTGGAAAGGCTGGCAAGCTCCGGGTACAGGAACATTCCACCAGTGCTGGGTTTCACCTACTACGGGAACTCACCAACGGGTGTGATCATGGGCAAAGTTCAGGGTGAAGCGGACGGTGGTTCACCCTTCTACTCGTCTTTAGCCAGCTATTTACAGGGCGACAAGAGCTCAGAAAGGATTGGTCTCGCGTCGAAACTAGGTGTTATTATCGGTGAAATGCACGTGGTACTCAACAAGAACACTCAAGACCCATTCTTCGGGATAGAACCGGTTACCGACAGTGATGTTTCAGCGTGGTCTAAGAGAGTAGAAAAAATGATGAACGAAGCACTTTCAAGGCTCGATGATCTCCTGGATACAGCTGGCGAGAACGAGAGAGCAAAGCTGGAGTTCTGGAGAGACTACGCCGAGAAAAAGGGAAGCCTGGTTGTTGAAGACGCGTTGAGTAGTCTTGAGAAATCAAGAGAACTCTACAAGGGTAGAATACACCAGGATCTTCACTTAGCTCAGATGATCTACACGGGCGATGGCTCATTGGACTTCGTAATAACAGACTTCGAAGGTGAACCAGGGAGGTACGGAGCTGAGCGCTACATGAAGGAGCCGTTGCTCAGGGACGTAGCTACCATGATCAGGAGCTTTCACTACCTCTCTCACGCAGCAATACTCAACATCATGAAGCTAACCCCCGGAAGAGCTTCGAAGCTTATGCTTGAAAAAGACCCTACGTTGGAGTGGAGAACTAAGCACGTTGTAGCAATGGCGTACAGCTATGTAGCTAGAATGCTTAACACGGGTCTACTATCCCAGGATGAAAGAAGTATCGCTAAGAAAGTGTGGTTCTACCTTTACCCGTGGATCGTCGAAAGAGCTGTTTACGAGTTCTTCTACGAATCCCACTACAGACCAAGCTGGATTTCAATACCACTAGCTGGACTACTCGAAGCACGCGTGTACAAGAGCATGAGAACGCCATGGTAAGGGTGTAAAGAGTTGACAGAGCGAGGAGACCGCAGAAGAAAGCTTATTGCTGTTCTACCACACTGCTTGCTGAATCAAAACACAGTTGTTAAACACCTAGCAAGCCATGAAGGAGCTGTAGTTGATCTGGTGAAGGTCCTAACGGGGGAGGGCTACGGCTTAATCCAACTACCCTGCCCCGAGACAATATATCTGGGTTTGAAAAGGTGGTGGATGAGCAAAGACCAATACGACACTGAGTCGTACAGGAAGATGGCTAGATCGCTACTAGAACCCTACGTAACCCTCCTTAAGGAGCTCGTGAAGGACGGGTGCAGATACATAGTACTGGGTGTTAAGGGCAGCCCCTCCTGTGCTCTCGAGGTAACAAGCGTTAACCCAGAGTGGGGTGGTGAACCCAATGTGAGCATGGGAACCATGAAGGTCAAGGGTATGGGTGTGTTCATGGAAGAGTTCCTAAAGCTAATAGCAGAGCACTCTATACCTGAACCCATGATCCTGCTGGACGTGGATCACCGTGAGATAGCCGAAAAAGGTCTTCCAGAGGAATTAGAGAAGCGTATTAGAGAGCTTTCAAGGTTTCTCGAAAAAGAGAAAGAAGATTAACTCATGGAAACAGTTGTTCGAACGAGGACTATATAACTCCAGTAATCATAGAAAAGAAGGGGCATACGCTTACCTTAAGTTCAACACCGGTAAA
>JAWAHD010000116.1:0-2739 GCA_038889555.1 Desulfurococcaceae archaeon | reverse complement strand
TACCTTGATAATCTGCTGACTATGCTCTGCACGGTTACCACCTGTACGAGTTATCCATGCGACTTCGTGTATACTTCGAGGGCTTTTAAAGCTGAGATTCTCCAGTTGAACTCCTCTGACCTCTTCAAGCAGGACTCTCGTATTTGAAGACCAATCACGTCCCCCTTGTAGGCTCTCTCAACCAGTTCAACGAGGATTGAAACAGCTTGTGCAAGATCTACGGGGTTTAAAGGCTCGAAGAGAACACCGGTTCCCCTGGGTCCGTGGGATCTTACGTCCAAAACTACGTCGAGGAGTCCTTCGACACGGGAAGCTGCAACCGGTGTTCCCGAGGCCATTGATTCGAGTGCCACTAGTCCAAAGGGCTCAGACCTACTTGGAACAAGAGTGGTGTTAGATGCGTAGTAGAACATAATGGCATCCTCTCGGGAGATCATGCCTGGTAGTACGCGAAGATTCTCCTCGTAGACTAGTGATGCTTCAATCATGCTTCTCAGGTCTTCTAGACTCCACTCGAGGGGTGCAACAGCTAGAACCACCCTTGCTCTTGGAATGTGAAGCGTTACCATGTCGAAAGCTTTAAGAAGAGTGTCAAAACCCTTCTGCTTAGCTAATCTACCTATGGCGAAGACCAGTGGTCCATCGCTATCAAACGGCTTACTGTACTCAACCCCGTAGCGATCGAGCAGTTTCTTAACGTTGTTCTCCAGCTCAGCTGACCCCCAGGTTAGTTTAACCTCTTTAATCCCCTTTGTTAATAGCCACTTCCTGTGCTCGAGCCTGCTCTCCGGATCCTCCGGTCTCCGAATACTGGTTTTTCTCGCAAGAACACTCTTCACCTCGCTCCAGCTTACTGGTGAAGCGTTTGGTACAACGCTTACACGGTACCAGGCAGAGGGACCCATAGTTCTCTCAAGGCTCTTGGAGTAACCACGGCTAACGGTTACGATAGCATCTACGGTTAAAGCTGCAAGCTTCTCCACTAGTCCTCCTGACACGCTGTAGTAGTACGAGAATGGTTTTACCCCGTGAACACCGCGAACAAAGGTTTCACCGCACACGCCCAGAGCAGAGCATAGCTTCTCAGCGTGAATCCTTGTCTTCGACGAGAGGTGAACATGGTAAACCAGTATACTCCTGCGAGCCTCCCTTGTGGAGATAGCGTTGACTGCGAGAAGCGCGGGGTAGCTGTGCCAGTCGTGGCCGTGGAAAACAATGGAATCTCGCTCGTGCTTAAGCCTTTCACCTAGGTACTCCGCAACAGCCATCGCGAAGGCGAGTGATTTATCCAAGAGCAGCTGCGGCGAGTACACCACGGGGTCATCCAGTACACCTCCACCAACAACGTAGTGTCTTGGCTCAGTGTTCTCCAGTAGACTAATGCAGAACCCTCCTTTACTAGAGCTGAACACAGGGTTTCTACAAGCATCGATGCACCCATGGTTCGGAGTGAATATCTCTACTTCAACACCCTGCTCTACTAGGGCTTTTCCAAGCCTGGGCGGAACCTCGGCTAATCCACCAACCTTCCTAGTGTAGATCGACTCGAAGGTGAACATTACCACCTTGGAAACACTGTGCAACTGAGGTCACCTAGGTGTTGCTGAAAAAGCCTAGCTCAGAGTTCAACCACGTGCTTGATGACCACCTCGAATGTATCCCCCTTCTTCAGGTTGACATCCTCCAGGAACATTACACCAAGCCCCTGAGGTATCTCTCTGAGACCCTTCTCTGTTCTAGCGTAGCTTGACAACCTAGCAACCCAGAGCTCAAGCTCTCTGCTAGACTCAAGAGTGATCGGTGGATACGGTTCGGAGTATAGCTTCACGGTTCCTCCTCTGCCCGAGAACCACTCGTCAACACTGAACTTTTCTCCATCCACAGTGTACCAGGGCTTTTGCTCACGGATTCTGTTGATCTTCCACGCAACATGGTACTCTAGCCCTATTTTACCTACAACAGCGTTCTCACCAAGGTTTCTAACCAGGTATTTAGTTTCGTAGCCCTTGTCCAGTAGTCTCACCTCCTTTTCAACCAGCAGCAAAGCTGCTCTTGAACCATAGTAGTATACGCCACCGATCGTTCTCAGACGGAATATACCACTGTTCTCGGTGAAGACCGTTGAGTACTTCGCTAGTGCTAGATCGCTCATGTCCTTGAACGGCGTGTTGTACATCCAGTCGTGTATGGTTGTTTCGCGACCCCATACATGTACTCTCCAGCTCGTTCTCCTGTACCAGTCCGGGTTGATGAACCCCTCGAGGTAAGGCTCCGGGTACCTGGTCATGGTGTCCTGAACATTGTGCTCAAGCCCCTTCACCTTAACGTCGAACTCGAATAGCGTTCCACCATCGGATGGTTTAACGTAGAGGTTGTAACTCGGTGTTTCAACGAGCAACTCGAGGTTTCCATCGTAGTCGAAGTCCACGAGAATCCTCTTAACATTCTCGCCTCTGAAGTAATCTGTGAGCTCCTCTGCTCTTACCTCAACTCGTATGAGGCTTTCATAGATGGCTTGCCTGAGGTGTGCCAGGTATACACCACCGAACAAGCCATGCCAGTATGCATCGTTGCAGTAAGCCATGTAGTAGTCCAGCGGGTAAACCCCTTGATCACCGTAAGCTCTCTCAAGCTTTCTCCTAACCCACAGTGCCTTCTTGTGCATGTTGTTGCTCTCAGCGTACTTCCGAAGGAAGTTCCTGAAGAAGCCACCGCTCCACTCGAGCATCTTATCGTAAC
>JAWAHD010000115.1:1408-2771 GCA_038889555.1 Desulfurococcaceae archaeon | reverse complement strand
GCTGTTGGATACCCCGATGAAGCACCGGAACCTCCTCCACGTAAACCACTGGAGAGCGTAGTTTACCTTAACAGATACGGTGAACCGATGATTAAATCCCATGGTTCTAAATAACTGGACCCATCGGGATCCACGAGTAGAATTCCAGGCTCCTGCTTACTACCACAGCTGGTATGGCTAACAGTGCGGTTGCAGCTGATATTAGGCAAAGACTACTTAGAATCTTCATTTCAGCTCTGCTTGTTTTAAGCTCGTAGTCGATCACTATGACGTTCCCAGGTCTCCAGGTGTAAACAGCTCCTACTCTAGTGTACACTACAACAATGCTTCTGAGCTCGCCACTGGAGTACACGACGAACCCGTGCTCATCGTAGGTTACTATAGCATTTAATACTACTGGTACATTTAAACCACTAACTAGTGCCTGATACTCCTGGGTAATAGTTAGGTTTTCACCGGCTAACATTGGATTGTAAAGAACACCTGCACCAGCTAACCTATTAACGAGTATTCTCACATTATCGGATACTACCGGTGAAGAGTCCAATTTCCCATCGTCAACGTAGAACGTTACAACTTCGCGTTGAACGTTGTTATCAACAACGGTTTCTACAGTTGACGCGTAAACTAGAACCCTGGAAGTTAATGTAGTGTAGTACGTGTATATGAAACCAACAGCTGTTAACAACAGTAATACCGCTAGTATAGCCTTAACACCTCCGCTCAGCCCGGGTTTACGCGGAATTACTATTCCTAGAACCGACTCCATGTACCTTATGATAGCATCCTCGTAGTACATTCTTCTCCTAGCAAGCGATCTCGCCATAAGCGGTGTTAAAACAAGACCCATTACGAATCCACCCACGTGCGCAAAGTAGGCTACACCTCCGAGAACCATGTATCCGTATATGACTTGCTGAGCAAACCAGAACACTATGAAAACGTACGCTGGTAGAGAGAAGCAGAGTGGTATAAGGAAGAAGAACATGCACATAGCAAGTCTTGTTCTCGGTAGAAGAAGCAGGTATGTACCTAGCAAACCACTAATAGCACCAGATGCACCTACTGCTGAAATGCCCAAGGCTCCAAGCCCGGCGAAGGGTGCAAAGGATGTGTGGAACACAACAGCCATTATACCCGAGAGCACGTAGAGCAATAGGAACTTCGTGTGTCCCAGGAGCTTCTCGACCCTCGAGCCGAAGACCCAGAGAAACAGCATGTTGAAGAACAAGTGGAATAAATCAGCGTGAATAAACATGCTTGTGAAAATAGTCTTAAGAGCCAAGGAAGCATCGTAGAGCAGGTACACCGGTTTAAACCCGTAGTTTACAACGTAGTAGTTCAGTGTTCTCACAAGTAATCC
>JAWAHD010000115.1:0-1399 GCA_038889555.1 Desulfurococcaceae archaeon | reverse complement strand
CTACCGGGAATTTTTTCACCAGCAACAACAGTCAATTAACCCTACCTCCCCTAGTCCCACACCAATCTCAAGGTATATTTAACGAGTTGTGCATTTATATAGTAGCGCATTTGAACCGGAAAACCTGAACAGCTCACGATGTTTCAACCTCGCGAAGTCTCAGGGAAAGGAAAAATACCCCCCTTTACCATGAGATTTAAATGGATTTTGTTTTCTAGAAAGTGTCTTTCGACTTTGAACTCTATTCAGCTGAACCGTATCGTGCTTTGTCAATAGACTATTAGCGTAAGGCTTAGAGGTGGTGTTCGTGGAATATAGGGCTATTGAGCACAGGCTAAGAAGAGCTATGAGCGGGTTCAAGGTATCCTTTTGGTTAAGCTTACTTGGTACTACAGTTGAAGCACTAGTTGTCATGGTCATGTACAACATTGTGCTTTTCGCTGATCTCGCGCACTGGGTTGTAGATACTGTTCTCGAGGCTTTGTTCATGGTGTCGTTGAACCACGCTTCCAGGACTAGCAGAAGATTCCCCCTTGGAACACTGTTTCTTGAATCCATACTTGTAACAGTTGTTGCAGTTATAGTAATAGGAGTGTACGGTTACGTTTTCGTTGACTACTTCATCAACTACAGGAACCAGGAGCTAAGTGGTGTGTACCACCCGGCGTTATCCCTGGTTACAGCATTAGGTGCTGTGCTAACCGCTACAACCATGCTTATACAAAAGAGGAAGTACGAGGAGCTCAAGCTGGAGATCGTGAGGATAGACTACGTACACGCTGTTCTCGACACGTTCGCAGCGATCATTGCTACACTCGGTATACTGGTCGTAGCGTTCACCCAGAACTCTGGCTTCGAAGCACTATTCACGGCAGTACTTACGTTCTTCGTTTTTCACAGCATCATCGAAGTTCTAAGAGACACGTTTAGAACAGTTACTGGCAGGAACGTTGATCCCGACCTCAAGTTAAGGGTTTTTGAAAAGCTGGTTAGAGAACTCGCTGATGTACGCGTGAAGAACGTGGATGCCAGGAAGATCGGGTCGTTTTACATAGTCAGTGTTCACGTTGGAGTCGATCCGAGAACCACTATTCTGGAAGCATACAGGATTCGTTCGAGGATTGTAGATGCTGTGCGTGAAGTAAGCGACCTAATATACCACGTAGATGTATCAATATCACCTTATAGAGCACAGCGAAGAAAGCACAAGTAGGATTCAAGGTATTTAAGTTCTGCATCTATATAGATAGCAGGGCTCAGTTGAAAAGGTACACGCGTAGAGTGCAATTTACAGGCAGATCAACCTATATAGTTTCGTTGCCCAAGGAGTGGGCTATAAAGCACGGTTTAAAACCGGGTAGCCAGGTCATAGTTGAGGAAACAGACCACGCTGTAACCA
>JAWAHD010000114.1:0-2775 GCA_038889555.1 Desulfurococcaceae archaeon | reverse complement strand
TAAAGAGCTCAGGTTTATTCATGCACCATGGTTACACTGGCCGGAGACCATATTCACCTATGTTAGGGATCTGAAAGCACTAATGACTTGCGATGCTTTTGGAGCATACTCTATTCCAGACTACGTGGTAAACAACCCAGAAGTCCTCAGGAAAAACTACGCTGTATTCATGAGGAAGTACTTTGTCAACATAATAGGGCGATACAGAGACTACGTGGTTAAAGCGCTGGACAAGATCACCTCCTTAAACTTGGAACTCAGCGTGGTTGCACCCTCTCACGGTGCAGTACTGCAGGGTACTAGAGTTATCGAAGAAGCTTTGAAACTGTACCGTGACTGGGCTGAGGGTAAACCATTGGAGAACAAGATCGTTGTAATCTACACATCGATGTACGGTTACAACGAGGAGATAGTTAAGGAGATTCTAGACGTGTTAGGAGCTAGCGGTGTAAACTTAGAGGTCTTCAAGTTCACATCAAACCACAGAGACAACGTCTCTGATCTCCTTGGTCAACTAATAGACGCTAAAGCAGTGGTTCTCGTTACCTCAACCTACGAGAACACAGTGTTCCCTCTTGCTAAGTACCTGGTGAACCTGATGATCGAAAAAGCCAATGCAGAGAAGAAGCTGTACATTGTTACCACGTATGGTTGGAGCGATATGGCTTTAAGAGAGCTTAAGAAAATGCTTGAAGGCTCGAAGTTCAAGGTGATCAGGGAATTATCGGTTAACAGCTATCTAACAGAGGAGGATCGGCGAAAACTAAGAGAGATCAGCAGAGATATTCTTTCTTCACTGGCGTCAACGTGATAAATACAGGATTAAACAGCTACTTTTTATCAAAGCTGAAAGGTGAAATTACACTACCATGTTTTGCACGAGCATCTGTTAGTCTTCTCTTCTGATCAGCAAGTACTTCGAAGAGCCTTGGTGGAGTATCCGGTATCTCCGAGTATATCTTCCATATTCTCTCGATCTTCTCGATGAACAAGTCTACTCTTATGCTGAACTCCTTAACGTACCTCTCCTCCTTGTACTCTTTTCCAAGGTACTTGTCAAAGAGGTGTACTAGGTCCTGGTAGATTGGAATATAGCCTACGGGTGTGCGTAGTGCCTCGACATCACCGTGCACTCTGAGCTCCATCCACTTGAGCCACACTCTCTTATCCACCTTGTCTGCTATGAACTTGCCGGACTCGTCTCTAAGGAAGTAGTTTACACTGAAGATCCTTGGCTTCACTGTTAAACCGTTGGTGAACGATAAGTGAAGTTCAACGAATTTCCCTGGAGATATTGATAGAAAGTCGAGTATTGCAAAAGGATTAAACTCCATTTCTCCAACTCTTTCTAGTATAGCTGCTGTTTTCTCGGACTCCAGGGATGCACCCATAGTTACTACTCCATGCTCCCAGTCGAAGGCTTCTAGAACAGATGGAAGTGTTCTGGGGTCACGACCACCGAAGATCATTCCGTGTATTGGAACACCGCTAGGATCATCTATTCTCGGGTCCAGCTTCTTCAAGTACCTAATGGATGTAGTGAACCTAGCATTCGGGTGTGAGGGAAGAACCTCTTGTCCACTCTCGTCTTTCTTACCAGGCCACCATTTACCAGCGTAGTTTACTCCTGGTCTTGGTTCACCGGTTTTACCTCTCCACCAGACTTCACCATCATCTGTTAGTAGAACATTTGAGAATATGACTTCTGTTTCAGGGGATGTGAGTATTTCGTATATTTCTGGGTCATCAACACTGTTTATACCATCGATTATCCCGAACATACCTACCTCTGGGTTTACACCTCTTGCTACGCCATCAACGTTCTTGATTATTGCAATGTCGTCTCCTACAACGGTATCAGCCATGAATACTGTAGATGTTTTACCACAACCAGCTGGAAAAGCACCTGTGAAGTAGGTTACTCTGTCTCCTGGTCCCTTAACACCGGCTATAAACATGTGCTCGCAGAGCCAGCCTTCTCTGTAGCCAGCGTAAACGCAGAGTCTAAGCATAAGCTTCTTTAAACCCACGGAGTTTCCAGCGTACTGCGTGTTCACGCTGTAGACGGTGTTCTCCTCGAGGTCTATGTATATTCTCCTCTTCTCGATGTTCTTGCTCCACCCATTCGAGTCTCTATCACCAGCTGAGTGAAAGAACTTCGCGTACCTTATGTTCGGAGCCTTCTTCACGAACTCATCGTAGCATACTCTGTAGAGAATGTTCTCGCTGTGTACAACGTAAGCAGAGTCTGTTACTTGAACAGCGTACATGGTGAAATCGGAGCCCTTGGGTCCGAAGCAGTAGAACGCGATGAACATTTCTTTACCCTTCATGATATCTCGAGCTATTTCGCGGATCTCCCTTAAACCGGTGTCCCTGTCGTAGGTGTTGATGAGTGGTATCAACTCACCTCCTTTCACGAGTATTCTGGTGTTCTTCCTGTCCCTGGCTAGATCCCTGGGTCCGTCGAAGTGAGCAGTATGCTTAGGGTTCTTCGTAGCTATCTCCTCGCCTCTCTCAAGTGCAGCTTTAGCAACGTACTCGAAATCCCTGCTGTCACCGGTGACTATGTACACTGATGAGGGGTTAGCGAGCTGAACGATCTCAGCTATCCACTCTATGAGCGAAGGGTCCCTGATTGCTAACAACTTGCTTAGTGCATCTGGAGAGAGAACGCGTTGTAGAACCTGTAAAGAACTATTGTTTGCACTCGATTCTTTGTTCTCCAAGTCTAAGCACCCTGGGTTTTCCGGGTTTCGCAGAATACTAGAATTA
>JAWAHD010000113.1:0-2790 GCA_038889555.1 Desulfurococcaceae archaeon | reverse complement strand
TGGATGAGGTTCACCACCTACCAGCAGATAAGTTTAAGTATATCGCTTACCACAGCTTAGCAAAGTACAAAATGGGTTTATCAGCAACACCTGAAAGAGAAGATGGTAAACACGTTGAGCTATTTCCACTTCTAGGTAACCTAGTGTACTACAAGTCTCCGAGCGAGCTCGCTGAGCAAGGTTACCTTGCCTCCTACGAGGTGATTGTAGTCAGAGTAAGCTTAACACCTCAGGAGCGACTGCTGTACAGCAAGATAAAGAAACAGATCGAGACACTGATGACCAAGCTTCCCGAGGAAATAATCACCATGTCTAATAGAAAGGAAAGGTTCAAGCGTATTTTAAAAGAAGCTTACAGAGGGAACAGTGTTGCCAAGGAGATACTAAAACTATACAGTGATCTGAGAATGCTCGTTGCAACATCCAACTCCAAGATCGAGAAAGCCGTTGAAATAGCTTTAAAAGAAATCGAGAAAGGCAACAAGATCATCGTGTTCACGCAGTACGTTGACCAAGCAAAAACCATAGCTAGCCGTGTTCAAGGATACTTGCTTACTGGTGAAACCCCAGATCAGGATAGAAAGAGAATCTTGGAAAGCTTCAAGACTCAGCATAAAGGTATTCTGGTTGTTACAACAGTAGGTGACGAGGGAATAGATATTCCAGACGCGAACATAGGGATAATAGTATCGGGAACAGGATCTAGACGTCAGTTTATTCAGAGACTTGGACGACTACTAAGACCCAAGAGTAGTGGTCAAAGAGCTGTTCTCTACGAAATAGTTGTCAAACACACGGTTGAAGAGATCTGGGCATCTAGAAGAACCCAGGACGTTGATCAGCAATGAGGTCAAGCTGAGAACACTAACTATAGCGAATGGTTTCGCTTTCACCGAGTTTTTATCAGTAGCCTTAGGCATTCGAAGGACTCTCTGTACTAATGTAGACTAGTAGGTCTAGTATAATTTGAGCGTAGATAGAGTACTCAACCTCGTTCTTGGGTTTTTTCAAGCGTAGAATTCTCTTTCCATCAGAAGTAGTTAGTAACGCTATGGGGCGCTCCTCGAGTTCATCTGTGCAAACAGCTAGTGGTATTTCCGTGGTGACACCTGCCGTCCTCAAAGGGGATTTTCTTCTGGCCGACACATCCACTTTAAATGGGTATTTTAATGACAATGTTTCAACGATAAGGGGGTTCAAGCACTCAGGTCCTTGGAATAACTCTACTACGAGATTGCCGGTAATAATGTTCACTTCCACGTTACTTGCGAGCGCTCTTAGAGCTTCTAAAGCGAGAGCCGTGTTCACCTTAGTAAGGTTTGCCCAGACGTTCCTGACAGCGCGGAGAGGTCTACAAGAACCTTTACATATGTTTCTAATGGTATCCAGATCAAGGTCTACATCTTCAATTACTATCGAGAGCTGAGGTACAGCCACGGATACTACACGGTCTTCAATTAACGTATCAACAAGGACGGGTTCCAGCAATATCCCGATGTTCTCTATATTGTTCCTCGCTAGGAAATCCAGCAGATCTAGCAGTGAAGAGTAGTGAAGAAAGAGGAGTTCTACTACTATGCTACCGTGCTTTATGAGCCCCATTTCTTCAGCTCTCAATGGTTAAACTCTGTATAAAAAACATTGATTTTTGCTTTTTTCACTCAGGGTGTTCTTCAGAGTTGCTACTCTTTTACTTTCAGCTTAATCTCGATGATGCTTACTCTAGCTTCTCTTCCCTGCGGGTTTGTGAGTGTTTGGCTTCCAATCTCGATCTTCTCAACGTCTACTTTACCTGGTAGGAACCTGTTTCTTATGATTTCAACAGCGTCTACAGCCTTGCTTATAGCTCTTCCTCTTGCTTTGACGTTGACTTCTTTTACACCTTGGTGTACTAGTGTTAAAATGGCTATTACGTAGTTCATTACTGGTTTCTTTCCTACTAGCACGGTGTTCGGACTCTGTACTCCTGACATTTTGATCCCTCGGGTTTTCGTTATACCTTGGTCAAGATAATGAGAATTGGGGGTAGGTGTTTAAAAACTTTTCCTAAGTGGACCATGTAATACCAGGTTCCCTCTTTTAAAAGCCGATCGCCACTAGACATGATTCCACTGGGTGTTCGCTTGAGAGCGATCATGCCATTGTACGACAGCAACCTCGCTGATTGCGAAGTATCTTATACTGAGGATTCCAGCTGTACGAATAGCAAGTTGAGTCTTTACATTGAAGCTATACTTGACAATGAGAAGGACTTTGTTGAGTTTTTTGCAAAAACCACGAAAGGTCTAACTCCCTGGGGTGCTCAAAGATCTTGGCTCAAGAGACTCCTTCAAGGTGAAAACACCGTACTAATAGCTCCTACAGGTCTCGGTAAAACAACATTGCTACTGGTTTACGCGCTCTATTCAGTATCAAAGGGAAAGAAGGTTCTCTACATAGTACCCACAAAGCCTCTTCAAAACCAAGTTCACCAGAGAATGTTAGAATACGCTAAAAACGCTGGTTTAGAGAATGTAAAGATCATCAGTTACAACTCTTCGCTAAGCAAGAAGAAGCGAGATGAGCTGCTTAACCAGATCTCATGCTGCGATTTCAACGTACTAGTGGTTACGAACAGTTTTCTGTCGAAAAAATACGATGTATTATCGAAATGCTCGTACGATGTACTATTGGTAGACGATGTTGATAGCCTACTTAGAAGTAAGAAGAACACCTACAACCTACTTAAACTCCTCGGTTACACTGATGAGATCATAGAACTAGCTAAGAAACGAGTAAACATACTCTGGC
>JAWAHD010000112.1:0-2822 GCA_038889555.1 Desulfurococcaceae archaeon | reverse complement strand
TAATACCGATGAGCTTTCTCACCTCATCAGCTACAAGTACCACGAGTGGTGCTAGGATCACAGGCATCCAAGCAGCAATGTCCAAGGGTACAGTGTGGAAAACGAACCTTAACGGTGTGTAGAGAACCACCATGTGTAAACCTAGTGATGCAACTAGTGCTGGTATTAACCACTTGTTCGGCTTCAGCCTCCAGAACACCGTGTTCTCGCTCCTAGAGGAAAGGGCTCTACCAAGCTCGGAAACTACTATTGCTGTGAAAGCAGCTGTTCTAGCGAGCTCGAGGTGAACATCAGCGTAGAGCAAGTAATTCCAGAGTGTAACAAGTGCTAGTATTGAACCCATGGCCAAGTAGTAGGCAAGCTTCCTTCTCGTGATGAACCTCTCCTCGGGTCTTCTCGGAGGTCTATCCATTATACCGGGTTCAGGTGGTTCTACACCTAGAGCTGTTGCGGGCATTGCATCGGTCACAGCGTTTATCCATAGCAGGTGTATCGGCTCGAAGGGAGATGACTTACCGATCAGCTGTGCACCGAAGACGCTTGCTACCTCAGCCATGTTGCAGGTTAACAGGTAGTTTATTGGCTTCTTAAGGTTTTCGAATATAACACGACCCTCCTTGATCGCTTCAACTATTGTTACGTAGTTGTCATCCATGAGAACAAGCTGAGAAGCCTCCTTAGCTACATCCGTGCCTCGTATACCCATGGCTACACCCACGTGCGCCTCCTTGAGGGCTGGTGCATCGTTAACACCATCACCCGTCATTGCAACTCTGTAACCCTTCTGCTTGAGTAGCTTAACGATTCTCATCTTATGCTGAGGTGTTACACGTGCGTAAACAGCAACTTTGTCAACCACTTTCAGTAGCTCTTCATCGCTCATGGTGTCCAGGTCTTTGCCCTCGAGAACGAGTCCATTGTCAACGTCGATTCCGATCATCCTGGCTACAGCTAGAGCTGTCAGCTTGTGATCACCCGTTACCATTATGGTTCTCACACCAGCTCTCTTAGCTAGTTCAACGGCTTCCCTCACACCTTCTCTCGGTGGGTCTATGATGCCGAGAACAGCGTAGAAAACCAGGTCTTTCTCAACCTCTTCCCCTGGTGTATCCTGGTCGTAGCCCTCGAGGATCCTGAAGGCTAAAGCGAACGTTCTGTACCCGGAGGAAGCGAGCTCCTCTATGAACTTCAGCACACGGTTCCTCTCGTCTTCCGATAGTTCAACTACGTTGCTACTCTTGACTATTTTCGTTGAGAGGGATAAAACAACCTCTGGAGCACCAGAGACCACAACGAGGTACTTACCGTTGTACACGTGAACGGTGCTCTTCCTCTTCCTGAACCTGTCGAACGGGTAAATCTTAACGAGCTTGAGTTTCTCAACTGCTTTCAAAACCCCTTCCTCTCCGAGAGCCTTGTACGCTAGAACAAGTGCTGCACCCTCCGTTGGTGAACCCTTGATCACCCAGCCATTGGACTCGCGAACAAGCTTTGCATCCGTCCACGTATGAGCAGCTATCATCTCGTAGAGGATTTCGAGACCAGTGTTCTCACTACACTTGATCTCACCTCTTGGCTCAAACCCTACTCCTTCAACACTGCACTCGTTGTCTAGTAGCTTGATAACTTTAACGGTCATTTCACCCTTCGTTATTGTCCCGGTTTTATCGGCGCATATAATGTCAACTGAGCCGAGAGCCTCCACGGCTGCTAGTCTCTTAACTATCGCGTTCTTCCTAGCCATTCGGTAGGCTCCTATAGCGAGAACCGCTGTAGCTATGGCTGGTAACCCTTCTGGTACAGCTGCAACAGCTAGAGCAATGGCTATCATTAAAGCCTGGATAAAGCCCTCGCGTGAAACATACAGCGATGTGGCGAAGACTACTGCTGATATTCCCAGGATTATTGCGCCAACCCTCTTACCGAAGTAGTCCAGTTCAACCTCCAGTGGAGTTTTCTCCTCTTTAACCTCGGCAACAGCCTTTGCTATCTTACCGAGCTCAGTGTTCAACCCGATTGCTACAACAACACCTTTACCTCTACCACGAACAACGTACGTACCAAGATACGCCATGTTTCTCCTATCACTCACAGGTGTACTCTCCTCATGAACAAGAGCTGGTTGCTTAGCAACTGGTACTGATTCACCTGTAAGCGGAGATTCATCCACCTCCAGATTGTCTGCTTCAACGATCCTCAGATCAGCGGGAACCCTGTCACCCTCTCTCAGCAGTACAATATCACCGGGCACCAGCTTGGATGCCTCGATCTCCTGTTCAACTCCGTCGCGGAGAACCCTGCACTTGGGTGTAGCTAAGCGTTTGAGTGCTTCAAGTGTTTTCTCGGACCTGTACTCCTGGACAAAGCCGAATACACCCATTAGTAGTACAACAGCGAATATCGCTAAGGCATCTACGATCTCACCGAGAAAAGCGGATACAGCTGTAGCAACGAGAAGTATACCTATGAGGAAGTTCGCAAACTGCCTAGCGAACATCACCAGTGGACTTTTCTTCTTTACAGGTATCTCGTTTAAACCATACACTCTGAGTCTTCTCTCAGCTTCGCTACTCGATAAACCGCTCTGTAGATTAGTTGAGAGAACATTGACCACTTCCTCAACGCTCATGCTGTGCCAGTAGTAGTTCTCAACGGGCATTTCCCCGATAACACCGTGATCGACGGGCATTCACCAGTCTCCGATACAGGGCGAAGACCTTTTATACGTGTGGTAAAAACCATTTTTAAGAAAACCTCGCTCACGACCGTTGAGAGGAAAAATGGATGCGTAACCACTGGTTTCACAGCATTTAAGGTCTTAA
>JAWAHD010000111.1:0-2864 GCA_038889555.1 Desulfurococcaceae archaeon | reverse complement strand
ATGGTGCGAGAGATGCTACTAACAAAGGTAGTACAGCCTGTCCGAGACTATACACCGTGATCAGCGCTGTTATACCAGTGAAGATGTTTGGCAGTAGCGTTGTTAAAACACCATTCATGTTCCACACAACGAAGTCTACATCGTTAGCTACTATGCCTACAAGGTTCTCCTTGTTATCCGTGTTGTTATTAGCACTCATCAGTATTCTTTCTTTTAAGGATATAATACCATGAGAAAGCTTTTCGAAGTATAGCATGAGTGCAACCTCTGTAGACCCAAATACAACACCAGAAAGACCGAAAAACGCTACTCCATTGAACAATTTAGAGAGCTCACCATTCCCTTCCATGTACTCTCTCAATCCTTCGACAATGTACGTTATACCGTATGGTACAAGAAACCCGTTAACAAATCCTCTTGCAAGAAACGTTGAGACTAAAATAGGAAATCCTACTACTGAGAAACTTCTCACGCTTTTATTTATGAAAAACACCACCTCTACGATTTCTCTGAGCTCGCGAACAAGCTCCATCCTTGGTAGCTTTGGTTTTACTACGTTACGAAGCAATAATGCTCCCTAGATCTGAATAATCAGCGTACAATATGTTTAAAAGTAAGATACTACTTGAAAGTTCCATGGAGGAGTGTAAAGTAGAGATAGGTCTAGCACTGATTAAAAAGCTGTTGTTAATGCATCGGTGTTTCAAAGGTCATTCTTATAACTGTTTTAGAAATTATGGCGTGTAGGGTGCTTAAAATGAAGTCCATAGCTGTTGAAGCTGTAAACTTTACCAAGAAGTTCGGGCACTTCACAGCTGTTGACAACTTGAACTTAGCCATATACGAGAACGAGATATTCGGCTTGCTGGGCCCCAACGGCTCAGGTAAAACAACAACTCTTCTAACAATAGCAACCGTATATAAGCCTACTAGTGGAGACATCTACGTCTATGGTCATAGTGTTACCAAAGAAGACTACATTGTGAGAAAGCTTGTTGGAATAGCGTTTCAGGAGCCGAAGGCCATGTGGATCGATAAGCCATACGAGCTACTGCTATGGCACGCTAGGATTGTAGGATACTCTGCTAGTGAAGCCAAGAGGGTTGTAAAAGAGGTGATGGAAACCCTGGGGTTGTGGGAGCACCGGAATAAGCAGTTCTACCAGTTGAGCGGGGGGACAAGAAAGAAGGTAGAGTTAGCCAAGGTTCTCATACAGAAACCCCGTGTAGCAATACTGGATGAGCCTACCGCGCAGGTAGATGTTCTCTCGAAGCACGCTTTATGGGATACCATTAAGAAGCTCAGAGAAGAGGGAACAACGGTGATCATAGCAACTAATGACATGTTTGAAGCTGAAAAGGTCTGCGAGAGAATAGCGATAATATACAGAGGGAAACTACGAGCACTTGGTACAATAGAGGAGCTTAAAGACTCTATCCCAAGGGGGGATGTTATAGAAGTGCAGTTTGATGGAAGCAGATTACCAGATAAGCTACAGTACGAACTCGGAGAACTTGGGAAAGTCGAGGTGTCAGCGGGCATCATCAGGATTTACCTTGAGAAAGGCGAAGAAAAGGTAGTAGACGTCGTTGAAACTTTCAGGAGAAACAACGTCAGAGTACTCAGAGTAATGGTCAAAGAGCCAACTCTCGACGATGTATTCACCTACATTACTGGGGCGAGGCTACGTGAAGAATTCTAGTCTCAGAGAAAACGTTAGAATGTTGCTTCTCGTTGCTTTGTGGGATTTAACGAAGCTTAAAAACCAGAAGATATTCCTAGCTATGCGTGTAACCTGGTTTACCATACAGGTGCTGGTTTTTGCAAGAGTTATCTCGCACATTGTTAGCCGGGTTGTCGTAGATTACACTGGTGGAGTAGACTACTACTACTTCTACCTCATTGGTGTGTACACATCATTACTCTATTCGACTAGCATTTCGCGGGGATACATAATAGCAGAGGAGTTTGATGATGGAATAGTAGAGTATCACCTGTCTCTACCCATCAAGAGAAGCGTGTTCGCTGTTGGAAGAGTTCTCGGATGCGGTTTGTCGACAATCATATTCACTTTACCCATGATGGTTCTAGTCTTCATAGTTCTAGGGTCCGTCAGTGTACTCACAGCGCTCGTATCTGTAATAGCAGCACTGGTGTTCTCCATGGGTGTTGTTAGTTTTGTTCTGCTACTGGTGTTTTCGATAAGATCAACCGATTTAACAGACATACTCATAGGAGCAATAGACGCTATGCTTATAAGGTTGAGCACGGTTTTCTACCCGTTACCCGCTATAGAAGCTACAGGTATAGCACCCTACTACGTAGCGGCTCTAATGAATCCAATAACTCATCTGTCGGATTTCCTCAGGATCATCGTGTTCCCCGAATACTACCTGGTCTTCAGACACGGACTAGTACCCACGGTTGTCTTCCTTCTAGCATTTTCCATGGGTCTCCTTGTTATCGCGATAGAGTACTACGAGAAAAAGCTAGAAGCTGGTGGCTGGAAGTGAGCTTAGCTTTGGAAAACTGGTTTAGAGGGGTTTTACTGGTCGCATTGAGGGACCTCAACAGGTTTTGGCGCAACATATACTGGCTCGCCGGGCAAGTTGCGATGAACATAGCCGACCTCGTCATATTCGCTGTGATATTCCGCGGTCTCGTGAACCCTGCTCTAATTCCGGACTACGTAAGGTTCATAACACCAGGTGTACTCTGTCTTTCAATATTCATATCCGCATTCAGCATTGGTAGGGAGGTTGGTGTTGAGCTTAGGAGAGAGGTTACTCAGTACCTCGTATCTCTACCAATTACCCGCAGAGCTCTTGTAGCTGGGAGGATCGTGGGTGGAATTCTACGAGGGT
>JAWAHD010000110.1:0-2877 GCA_038889555.1 Desulfurococcaceae archaeon | reverse complement strand
GTCATCAACGTTGGAATGGGGAAGGTGAAGGGTTGTCCAACGCTGTCACCTTCGTAGTAGAGCTCTGCGAGTGCTTTGAAGAACACCTTGGCTTCCTCCTCGTAGGCTCCAAGTGGTTCCACCTCTACGCCTCCGTACACGGCTCTATCACCCTCCAGCATCTTCCCGGGGGCATTCAATGTGACTGTGAAGTTGGAGAACACTGTTTGCATACCGATCCTTGTTGGGTAGTTCAGGTTGTAGAGTAGTCTCTGTATCTGCTGTTTCACCTGCTTGTAGGTTGGCTTGTCGTTTCTTATGAAGGGTCCAGCGTACCATTCAACGCTTGATAGTGCTTGTGCACCTGTGAAGTAGTGTTGCATGGTTATCAGGTAGTTGGCGATGTGGTCCACGAAGGTGTCAAAGTGCCTCGCGGGCCGTGACACAATGGTGATCGTCCTCAAGCCCTTCTTCAGCAACCTGGCAATACTGTGCCCTGTGCAGTAGGGTATGTAAACACTGTAGGGTAGCTTATGAATGTAGATGGTACCATCGAGGTGAGCTCTCAAAATGTGATTGGGGAGTATGTTCAACGCCTCCTTCTCCATGTACTTGTCCAATAGCCAAGCAAAGAAGCTGCTTGGACCCTGGTAGCGGTTAGCATTCTCGTTTACATCGAGACGGTTCCAGCTAGCGTAATCTAATAGAGGATCAGTAGCTATTCGTTGCTCGTGCAGAACCTTTGACAAGAAATGCCACCTAGCTTGTCTCTACTACATTTTTGTTGTCAACTTACTTATAAGAGTATTGATGAAAGTTTCGGGTAGGGAGTTTAGAGTTCCATTAGGCCGAAAGTTCTCTCCGCGGATGATATTACTCTGGATACTACGATTAATGTGGAAAGAGGCTTACTGTATATGGAGTAGCAGTAGTTTGCTTCCTTCAAAGTGCTCTCCTCGAAATCACCGTGTGGAAATGCTCCTATACCTATAGCCATCCTGTGGGCAACAGCTTGCTTTACTATTTCAGGTAAAGGTTTATACTCGCAGACTTCTCTCAGTAGAATTAAACCCCTCGCACCAAGTTCTCTTAGAAAGTGCTTGAGTTCAATGGTCTTCACATACAGCAGGGGTTTTTCAGCATTAGGAGGCACCTTGCCGTACTTGAACAACTGCTCCATTAGTCCAACAAACCTATTGTAGTTCTTGGGTATTCTTGTTGAGGAGTCCACGAATATAGCGTGACTACCAATGGTGTGAACACCTATTTTCAGCAAATTGTTCTTGCACAATGGACTCTCAAGAGCTTCGAGAAGAGACACGTGCACGATGTCTGGTCTTCCTCGTTTTTCTCTCTTGGGGAGATCACTCATTGCATGGTAGTGTAAACTAACATCTAGTAGCATTTCTAAAGGCTTCTTTGACCTCCTTTTCGCCGTTTTAACTACAGCGGGGTGGTGAACTATTGAAGAGGGGACGGTTTCTAGAGACGCCTCCAGCAGTAGCAAGATTAACTGTCTCAACTAGTATTCACCACTAAGTCAAATAGAGTGCAATTAGCAACTTAAATTAGCTGATCTTGCTAAAAACACCAATACGAGGAGATGATTACAGTGTCCACCAGAGTTTACATACTCAAGGATTTAGCTAGACAAAGAATAGCAATACTCTTTGACCTAGCGAGAAGTAGAGCCAGATTAGGAGACTACGAGCTAGCGAGAAGATACATTGAAATCGCGTTGAAAATATCGAAGAAAGCCAAAGTAAAACTCAAGAGAAGCTACAAAAGAAGCTACTGCAGAAGCTGCTTTGCACCCTTAATACCAGGTATTACACTCAGTGTTAGAATAAGAAGTGAAGGTAAAGGCTCACGTGTTATATACAGGTGTCTACTCTGCGGATGGACAAGAAGATACATGATAAAGAATCGTACGAGAAAGTCAAAGCAAGAATAGCCGGAAAAGTGGATATGCAACTAGGTAAAAGCGGTATTACAGAGGGGTTTCTAAACGAATTGAGAAACAGGCTTAACAAGCACGGTGTAGTTAAAATACGAGTACTCAAGTCTTTCAGAAGGTACAGTGCTGAGGAAGTAGAACAGGTTGCTAGGTACTTAGCCGAACAAACCGGCTCCAGCATATATGAAATAAGAGGATTCACACTAGTGCTTACGAAGAAGCGGAGAGGTAAGTAAAATAAGGAAATAAAGGAGATAAGTTTACGAATAATAAGTAGTCAAGCATTTAAGTCACCAGAGGGTGTATACAATGGTTACTGCAATCGAAGTTCCAGCAGATAGATTCATCAATAAGCTGGCAAGCTATTTAAGGGAAAACGTGCCAGAGGTAAAGCCATTACCATGGGCTTTATTTGTTAAAACAGGGTGCTTCAAGGAAAAACCACCAGAGGATCCAAACTGGTGGTATTATAGAGCTGCAAGTATTTTAAGAAAGCTTTACAAGGCTGGGGAACCTGTAGGGCTTTCAGAGCTCAGGAGAGCTTATGGAGGAAGAAAGAACAGGGGGTCAGCTCCAGAGAAAGTCTACAGAGCACCAGGTAATGCAATTAGAAAGATACTACAGCAACTTGAACGAGCTCAACTGGTTAGGAGAACAAAGGAAGGACGTATTCTAACACCGCAAGGTAGAGCTTTGCTTGATAGAATAGCCTTAGAGGTTATGCTCGAATTAGCAAAGGAGAACCCAGAGCTAGCTAAGTATCTTCCCGACTCTTATAAAACAAAGTTAAAAACGTGATAGCTCATGAGCGATGAATACATTAGTGACGAGGAACTGGAGGCTCTTAAGGCACGTAAACTAGCTGAACTCAGGAGAAAAATGGAGGAAGAAAAGGAAAGACGTGCAAGAATAGAGTCTATTCTAAGGCAAATCCTTACACC
>JAWAHD010000109.1:0-2926 GCA_038889555.1 Desulfurococcaceae archaeon | reverse complement strand
GTTCATCAGCACAAGCGAGAACATCTAGTCCCAAGGAGTGAGCTTTACTGATCAGGTACTTTATATCCGAGAGCTTAAGCCTGTGTTCACTGTGGTTTATGATTACTCCTTGAACACCGAGTTCTTTTAACCCTTCTAGCGGAGTATAGCCTGTGATTGCACCTGGTTCCAGGGGGTCAGCGTGCTGAGCGTACACTCTTACTCCACTACCTTCTACTTCTCTTAAGACTCTGTACAGCTCTGTGAAGGGGGGAGCAAGAATAATCTCTATGTCTACTTCGCTCTTAACCCTTACAGCTGCTTTGGCTATTTCAACCGCGTGTTTTCCAAAGCTATGCGGATAGTACGCTTTGTAGTTTACAGCAAGTATGGGTTTCAACGAGCATCACCCGTTGATATAAGGGGGTTCAAAAGGGAAAAAATAGCTTTTAGAAGGGGTTTAATGCGAGGGCTTCTTTTCTTTTACTTCCTCGGTTTTGATGAATCTATCCTTCAGCTTCTCCAGAACCTGTGGTAGTGTTGTATACTCCATTTCCTCTGGTCCAAGTCTATGAGGCATGAACGGACCATGTCTTCTAATGTACTCTGCTATGAACTGTGCTAGTCTTCTTGTTTCATCGTACGCTACATCGTCGAAGAGGTCTACTGGTCCTATTAATCTACCCTTGTTTATGTTCCATCCAAGTGCTATTACGCGTGGTGGTCCATCGAATCTTGTTACCTTAGCGTACCTCATTGGAACAGGCATGAGTGGACCAAAGTGACTACCTCTCATCCAGCCTGCAACTAGGTGTGGGAAAGCGAAAGCTTCGAGTACTTCTCCGACAGCTGGTAATCCGTGCTGTGCTCTAACTATTGCAACTGGGTCATCCTTACCAACGTATTTTCCAGCTATTAGGTTCAACCTTTCAACGCTTACAACAGCAGCGAGAAGGTTATCGCTTTTTCTGTAAACTCTCCTAACAATGTACCTACCAGGTGTTCCAATCAAAGCTAGAATATCGTACATTTCCTCTGGTGATTTCATTAAGATGCTTTTACCCTCAAATACATCGTATACTTCGAACACGAATCCATCGTGCATCTTGGGGTCTATTACAAGCCCAGCTGTGTTGAACGGATCAGCGAATATCCTGAAGATTGGTAGGTTAAAAGCTCCTGGCTCGGTTTTATCAGCGTGGAATGTTATCACAGGCTCTGAAGTTCTCTCCTCCATTTCAAGCTCTGCAACACCTGGTCCAAGACCTCTTACATTACCCGAGAACGCTTCTGATAAGAGGTCTTGTCCCGCTGCATAAAGCTTTAGATCACGTGCTACCTTGGCAGCAGCCTTGAACGCTTCCCAAGCTAATCCATGTATATCTGGGTTGTCTGTCCCCTTCGTGTGGGTCATTATTAACTGCAGATCGTCACCTACGTGTGTCACATAGAAGTCTATTATTTGCCCTCTCTGCTTAGCCTCAGCAAGGATTTTCGTTGCAGCAGCGATCTGGTCCGGGTGAACAATGTGGTGCCCTGCTATGCTACCTACATCTGCTTTTATTATAGAAAGAGTTGTTTTATCCGCCAACTCAAACACCTCCGTTTTACTGTATTTGTGTTAAGGGTTTATAAGTTTATATCAGTCGGGGTGTTATGAGCTTTTAAATGTTTATTTAAAAATGATCCGTTGCGAAGAAAACTCCATACTGTTTTTGCTCTCTGTCTAGTACAGAACCCGGTTTATTAACCCTGGGTCTTCCCGATTCAGGATCTCTTCTCACTGTTATGTCAAGATACTGTAGTAAGGTGTTAAATCCTGTTTGAGGATTGAGAGGTTTTGTTGATCTCCCTTCGACTGCCGGTTCACCCCAGAACACCATTATTTTATCACTTACGTATGTTTGAAGCAGTAGATCGTGCTCAACTACGATCGCCGCTTTCTTCTTTTCCTCAACAACCCTCCTTATTGCTCTTGCAACAGCAATACGCTCCTCTACGTCGAGGTAAGCGGATGGCTCATCTAAGAAGTATAGATCCGATTCTCTAGCTAGTGCGCAGGCAACTGCGAGCTTCTGGAGTTCTCCACCGCTTAAATCCTCTACTTTTCTATCAAGTAGTTTGTTGAGTTTAAGTCTTTTCACGAGCTCAACGTAAAGCCACGAGGATGGATCAACAGTGCTCGGCGAGGATGCTTTAAGGTTTGCTGATACGGTTTCCTCGGTGAATATCTTAGGTGAAACCTCCTGAGGCTTAACGCTAACATTCTCCGGTGATACTAGAACCATGCCTTTTTGAGGTTTCAGCTCACCACTTAGTATCTTTATGAACGTGGTTTTACCAATACCGTTTGGTCCTGAGACACCTACTACTTCGCCTGCGTAAACTTCTCCACTCTCAGCTGTGAGTTTAAATCCTCCATTGTACTGGAACTCTATGTTGTCCCATGCAATTACAGGGTAGAGTACTTCGGGTTTAACCTCGCTTCTAACGCTGATTCTGAACTTTACCTCCTCATCTCTGATTCTCATGTTCTCAGCTGGCAGATAGCCTTTTAAGTAGTGGTTTATTCCAGCTTTCGTGCTGTAGGGTTTTGAGGATATACCGAACACTCCTGGCTCCCCGTATATAACAGCGATGTTATCTGTCATGTAGTCCAGGATCATGAGGTCATGTTCTATGATCACTACGTAGTTCTCGGCTGGCCTCGTGTACTCCATTACAGCCTTGGCAACTCTGAGTCTTTCTCTTATGTCAAGATAGCTACAGGGTTCATCTAAGAAGAACGCGTTTGCATTCTTCAGGAGAACGGCTGCTATGAGCGTTTTCTGAAGTTCTCCTCCACTAAGCTCATTTATTTTCTTATCAAGGATTCTCTCTAGAGCAAGGGCTTGAACGAGCTCCTTCAGTAGACCTCTCTCGTTGAGTTTCTCCAGGACATTTCTCA
>JAWAHD010000108.1:0-2961 GCA_038889555.1 Desulfurococcaceae archaeon | reverse complement strand
GCATACTTAGCTGGACTCGCTATTGGCTTCTGGAAAAACCTAGAGGAGATTAGAAGGCTCTGGAGAGCAGAGAAAGTGTTCACTCCGCGAATGGACCCTGCTACAAGGGAAAAGCTATACTCTGGGTGGAAAGCAGCTGTGAGAAGAGCTCTCGGATGGGCCCGCGAGGTTCCATGGGCTTACGGGTACGAAGAGTAGCCCATTTGAACAGAGGTATACATCATGGAAAAACTCAGAGTCGTGGTTATCGGAGCTGGAATAGTTGGTGCATCCATAGCGAGAGTCCTCAGCATGTACGAGAACTTCGAAGTCGTTGTCCTAGAGAAGGAGTACGATGTTGGCTGGGGTTCTAGCAAGGCGAACACGGGTATAATTCACCCTGGTCACGAGGAAGACCCCCGTGTTCATCCACTACGCGCGAAGCTCTGCGTAGAGGGAAACACGCTGTGGAGGAGATGGGCTTCACAGCTGTCGATCCCGGTCAAATGGACGGGCGAGCTCATGGTCTACAGAGATGATGAGGAGGAGAAAAGATCCCGGTTGTACCTAGAGCTTGCTGTTCTCAACGGTGTTCCAGGTGTAAGAGTTGTTGAGGACAAGAAAGAGCTTCTAGCGTTAGACTCAAGCTTAAGTCATGAAGTTAAAGGAGCTGTGTACGCGCCCACGGCTGGAATAATCTCGCCTTTCGAAGCCGTTGTAGCCATCATTGAGAACGCTGTTGATAACGGTGTTAAACTCCTCACGGAAACCACTGTAACCAACGTGAGAATCAAAAGCAACAGAGTTGTTGGAGTTGAAACAAGCAGAGGATTCATAGAAGCAGATATCGTTGTAAACGCAGCTGGTTTGCACGCTGATGAAGTATCGCACATGGCTGGTGTTGAGTTGGACTTTAGGATCAAACCCAGAAAAGGGCAGTACATCCTCTTCGATGAGAATGTGCCATTGAAGCCTACGAAAATCCTGCATACTGTTCCAACTCCTATCACAAAGGGAGTATACGTGGTAACAACTGTCCACGGAAACCTCATGATTGGTCCAACAGCTGAGGATCTAGCGTACGAGTTGAAAAACGATGTTTCAACAACCCGCGAGGGGGTAGAGTACCTGCTAAAGGAAGCTAGCAGAGTGATTAAGGAGGTTCCACCGGGTTCACGCGTGATCAGAGTTTTCGCTGGTGTTAGAGCCGAACCTCCAGGTGGAGACTGGCTAATTAAGGCTTACTTGGACCCATGGGGCTTTGTAAACGTAGCTGGGATCAGATCCCCGGGATTAACGGCTGCGCCTGCAATAGCGGAGTACGTTGTGAAGCTGATATCAGAAACCTACGATCTGAAGCTCATCAAGAAGCAGAAATGGATACCCTACAGGAGTGACATAAAAAGGGTGAGTAAGCTTGAACTCCGCGAACTGGATGACCTCATATCCAAAAACCCGCTTTACGGTGAAATAGTATGCTACTGCAAAATGGTGTCAAAAGCGGAGGTCGTAGAAGCCATCGAGAGAATGCGTAGAATCGGGGTGAGAACAATAACTCTAGATGGTTTAAAGTTCAGGGTTTACGCGGGTTTTGGTAAGTGCCAGGGTTCGTTCTGCAGGTGGAGACTCGCTCAAATAGTTTCCCAGGTTACCGGGAAACCCCTGCACGAGGTCATCATCAAGAAGTCAACGTACGGTCTTGGAGAGATCAAGTCGTTGTGGCGTGAAATGAAAGCAAAAGGTTGATCGACGTGATCGAGCTGAGCTACGATGTAGTTGTCATCGGAGGAGGACCAGCAGGGATAGCAGCTGGTATTAAAAGCGCTAAGCTGGGACTAAAGACTATAATCATTGAGAACAGAGACGTACTGGGAGGTATTCCACTCCAGTGCATTCACCCCGGTTTCGGGCTACACTACTACGGTAGGGACATGACCGGAACTGAATTTATTACTAAACTTGTAGACGAGCTTGAGAAAACAGGCGTTGACTACTTGCTGGGAGCCTATGTTCACAACCTGGAGTACAGGGACTTCATGGACAAAGTTGTAACCATTGTTTCACGAAAAGGTATTACGATAATTCACGCTAAGGCGATCATATACGCTGCAGGTGCACGCGAGAGGCACATATTCGAGATCGGAGTAACCGGGGATAGGCCGGACGGGGTTTACACAGCTGGTGAAGCTCAAACTCTAATGGACATATACGGCGTGTTACCAGGAAGGGAGATCGTGATAATCGGCTCAGGCGATGTGGGCTTGATCATGGCTAGAAGGTTCGCTCTCGAAGGTGCTACCGTTAAAGCCGTTGTGGAGATTCTACCTTACCCAGGAGGACTCATGAGGAATGTTCAACAATGCCTCGTAGACTTCAACATACCTCTACTACTGAATCACACAGTCCTAGGAATAGTGGGGAAGAACAGAGTTGAAAAAGTCATCGTAGCAAGAGTAGACGAGAATCTGAAACCCATTAAGGGTACAGAGTTTGAAATACCCTGTGATACCGTTATAGTATCAGCTGGACTTAGGCCCAACGTTGATCTCCTCGAAAAGCTCGGTGTTGTCATCGATCCAGCAACGGGTGGACCCGTGGTGAACGAGTACCTTGAAACAACTGTTCCGGGAGTGTTCGCAGCTGGTAATGCTCTGGTCGTGAACGACCTAGTTGACTACGCCGTAGAGCAGGGTGAAAGAGCAGCCTACGGTGCGTGGATATTCGTAAGCAAGCCCGGTATTCCAACAAAGCGGTTTATCAGGGTTTCACCAGGAAAGAACATTCGGTTCGTCGTCCCCCACTACGTTAGCGGTGAAGAGGACGTTGTACTGTACTCAAGAGTTACCAAGCCCATGAGAAGAGTTCGCATAGAAGTACCTGAGCTTTCCATTAAGCTCTTCAGCCTTGGTGTTAGACCAGCCGAGATGATTCGGCTTGAGCTCAAGAGGGAGCGCTTTAAAAACCTTGCACTCAACACCAAGC
>JAWAHD010000107.1:0-2970 GCA_038889555.1 Desulfurococcaceae archaeon | reverse complement strand
AGTTTAGCCCTTTCCTTTTCTATCTCTTCGTGGATGCTCTTTCTGTATTCCGCACTGTAGTTGACCTGAAGGTGTATTATCTTGTCCTTGGTGAACTCCTGTCCTCTGTCCTCTCCAAGAAGACCTACCGCATCTGCCCTACACTGCCTGCAGTGTCTCATCAAGGACATGTGCGGTTCACACTTTTCTTGAACTTCTTTGAGCTCTTGGGGTGTGGGTGGTCTTACGCGAAGCTTTTGATATACTGTCCCCTCACCTTCTACGTAAGGCATTATATTGTGTAGGAAGGCTCCCATTCTTCTGACCTTTTTGGACAACTCTTCCAACTCTTCTCCGTTTATCTCTGGTGCAAAGACTGTGTTTACCTTTACTAAAATACCCCTTTCTACACAAGCCTGAAGTCCTTCATACTGCTTCTCAAGGATTATTCTCGCGGCTTCTATGCCTTTATACCTTTTGTGGTTATAAAAGATCCAAGAGTAAATCTTGGATGCGGTCTCAGGTGTCACTGCGTTTATGGTTATTGTTACGTGGTCTATGCCTAAATCCTTAATCCTATCTACAAAATCTGTGAGCCTAAGCCCGTTGGTGGAAAGACACAGTTTTATGTCAGGAGCCTTTTCCTTGATGAGCTCAAAGGTTCTAAAGGTCCTGTCTGGATTTGCCAAAGGGTCTCCTGGTCCTGCAATACCCACCACTGTCATCTGAGGTATTTCCATGGCAACTGCGAGCACCTTCTTGACTGCTTCCTCTGGTGTTAGCAACTCACTTACCACACCCGGTCTTGATTCGTTGGCACAGTCGTATTTTCTGTTGCAGTAATTGCACTGTATATTGCAGGCTGGAGCAACCGCAACGTGCATCCTCGCATAAAAGTGGTGTGCTTCTTGAGAATAGCAGGGGTGGTTTTCCACCTTCTCCCTTATATTCTCTGGCAGATAAGAAAGTCCATCTATGCTTGTTCCACAGCCTTTAGAAGAACAACCCATGACACACCTCCTTACTCATTGATTTTTTTTACCTCTAAGGTTATTGGAAACTTGGGCTCCGTTTCGAGGGCTGGCACCTTCAGAACCCACCCGTTTGAAAGTTCAAAGATGCCACCCCACACACCCTCCTTTTGTATGTTTACAACCAAAGCCTCTAAGTCCTTCTTGGGTATGTATACCTCAAGAGCACCATTAATTAAGTTTTTTCTAAAGGTAGCCTTCATGTTATCAACCTCCTATAAGGCTTTTTCTCCACTTTCACCGGTTCTGACGGTAACTGCGTTCTCTACAGGCATTATGAATATCTTTCCATCTCCATGGTTTCCCGTCTTGTTTACCTTAATAATGGTTTCTACAACCAAGTCTACCTTATCATCTGGCACAACCATAACTAAGAGCCTCTTTGGAACATAGAGCACAGGCTTTGTAAGGGTAGCACCCTCTGTGACGAGATATGAGGGGGTTGGAACCAGCTTGGGTGCACTTGTAGCGTAGGCCAACATTTCACTTTCAACTTCTGACATAATAAGCCCTCCCTGTTTACCTCTACCCCACACAGAATGCACACTCATAGCACCACATCCAACCGCATCAAGGGACCTTTTTGTTTCTGCAAACTTTTCCCTTCGTATTATTGCCCATACCTCCTTCATAGTTCCACCTCCCCAGTTCTTATGGTTATAGCCTTCTCAATAGGACTTACAAATATCTTGCCATCTCCTATATTCCCCGTCCTTGCATGTTTTGTTATTGTGCTTATTACCTTATCCACATCCTTGTCTTCAACCGCTATGAGTAGCAGTGTTTTTGGAAGCTCTTCATAAACTACATCTCCTATCTTCAAACCCTTTTGTTTACCTCTTCCCATGGCGGACATCTTTGTCAAGGCTGGAAACCCCATGCCTTCAAGGGCAAGCACCACCTCTTGTTCCTTCTCTGGTCTTATAAAGGCTCTCACAAGCTTCATATCTATCACCTCCTTTTTTTATTTGCTTGTGGCTTTTGACCTCTCTTCGAGTATCCTTTTGGCTTTAAAGTATGTTTTGTGAACTTCGTAGGCTTCCTGAGCTACAGTGGGGATCTCCTGCCATCTGCTAGGAAGACCCTCCTCCGCAAGGTCATGAAGTTTTGTAGCAGTGTTCACCGCTGCCATCCTCAGTCTTTTCACCTCCTCTTTCAACTCTTCAAGGCTCATGTTTCTATAAATCTCCTCTTCTGAATGGCATTTTTCCCTCTGGGTTTCAATGTCCACACCTTCCTCTTTACAAGCACCTATGCAGGTATTGTTAAGTTCCAATCGCACCATGCACATGTTTTACCTCCTTAGTTTGGTTCTGTATATTTCTTATGCAAGGTGCATGCCAAGATATTTGAATGCTTTCTGTCAGTTTTTTGTAATAAACCTTACAATTTAAGATGACAAAATGTTATGAAAGTTACATGCCTGTTAATATGTATTCAAAGACGGGCTTCCCTTACACCTTTTTTCCTGAATATCCCTCCCTGCACTTCAAAAAAGGCTTTTTGAAGCTCTATGAGTTGTTTTATCCCCTCAAGCCCAAGGGATAGCATCTTGTCAAAGTCTTCCCTTGTAAAGGAGTGCTCCTCACCCAAGGCTTGGATCTCTGATATCCTGCCTGAGCCTGTCGCTACCACGTTCATGTCTACTTCCGCAGATGAGTCTTCTTCAAAGTTAAGGTCAAGAAGTATTTGGTTCTTCACTATTCCAACGCTCACCGCTGCCACAAAATCCTTTATAGGTGTAGATGTTAAAACTCCATCGTTGTATAGCTTTATAACCGCATCCGCCAAGGCTACGAAAGCTCCAGTTATGGAAGCGGTTCTTGTTCCTCCATCCGCCTGTATTACATCGCAGTCTATCCAAAAGGTTCTCTCGCCCACCTTGGTAAGGTCAAGGGCGGTTCTCATGGCACGTCCTATCATAGACGACTACGTAAGTTAGTAATAGGGTGCATAGGTT
>JAWAHD010000106.1:0-2996 GCA_038889555.1 Desulfurococcaceae archaeon | reverse complement strand
CCAGCTTAAAGGACTTAGTAGACGACTTCGAGAAGTTCAAAGCAAACGCCTACTACGTAATATCGACTATCGAGAGTCTTGGCTACAGTGTTCCATCCCTCGGGATCGATGTTTCCGAGCTCATCTCCGAGTACTTCAACGACCCGTACGTAACATTGGTATTTACGAGAAGCATTGGTACAGCCGAAGAACTAGTTAGAAGCATAAAACTCAAGTACGGTCAAGAAGCACCAATAGCATCACACCATCACCTAATCTCGAAGAAACTTAGAGAAGAGATTGAGGAGAAGGCAAGAAGAGGTGAAATCAAGGTCATAGTCTCACCGAGAACACTATCACAAGGCGTGGATATAGGCTTAATCTCGCGAACAGTGCACTTAGGTTTGCCAGATAGCGTTAGAGAGTTCTACCAGAGAGAAGGTAGGAAAGGACGTAGAAGAGAACTAGAGTTCTCCGAGTCCGTGATAATACCCTTCTCGAGATGGGACAAAGAACTACTGAGCAGTGGACACGGTGTTCTAAGATCCTGGCTTGAACTTGGACTAGAAAAAACACTGGTAAACCCGGACAATCTGTACATTTACCTCCTCACAGGTGTCGTTAAGCTGAAATCACCGTGGTTTAAGACAGGATTAAATGAGAAAGAGAAGGAAGCACTGAGAAGAACAGGTGTACTTGGTCCCGACAATAGTTTAAACGAAAAAGCTTTAAACACCGTCTTTGAACGAATAAACTTTTACGAGTATGCTCCACCATACGGTATAAAAAGGTACATTGAGAAAGAGGATCGACTAGTACCGCTTGAACCCATAGGACACTGCGATCTCGTGGAAAAGTTTCAACCCGGTTGCATAGACTACAGCGAAGAAGCTTTGGTAATATCGTTAGAACTAGGTAAAACATCACGCTACGTGAGTGCTGTATTAGAAAAAGACATTAGAAACGTAGACTTTAAGCAGTATGATGGATTATCACTAGCACTCGAAGAGTACAGGTATACGAAGCTTCGATGGGGAGAGAAGCCGCAGATAGTAAAGGACATTCTAGGAGGAAAGATCACCAGCGATGTACTCTGCATCGTACGTGTCCCCGAAAACGGGTTCGGTAAGTACGTTAAAGTACCTGAAAGGTGCATTTGGACTCTGAAATCCGAGAAGCCAAGAATACTGTGGTCAAGTTCTAAACCCGTCGTGTACTACGAGAAAACAAACATATATGTACCTATGCCAACCGGAGGCGAATACAGGGATTTCACATACGGTTATCGCTACTCGGTTGATCCACGTGAAAACGCTGACCTCATGAGGCTTGCACTAGCATACATAGTGGTGATCTTGAGAAGGTACTACGGATTAGCCTTCAAAACGATAATGTACGATGTAACTAAAATTGGAGAGTACAAGTACTTTGCTATATACGAACCAGAAGCCGCTGGAATAATAGACAAGCTAGATTGGCTTCGTGTTCGCAACTGGATAGAGTCTCATAGACCATGTGACCTCGACAGAATACTTGTATCGGAAATCGATGACCTAGCCTACTCCACTCTCATCACAGTAGATTTCAACTGGGATGTAGTCAAGGAGCAAGCGCTTCGAGTAGTAGACTACATACTGCTAAGAGACAGAGTTAAAACCATAGTAAAGGGGAAGGAGCTGTACATTCCACGACCTAGTCCTGCTTTGAGAATAATCTCGTATGTTACTTTCAGCGAGATTCTGGGAGAAGATTCCGCAATGCCAGCTCTAGTAGCTGGTCATGGCTTCTACGACGGTGATACATTCAATGGAGCCGTAAAGCTCTACCCTCCTATCCCCCTAATAAAGCCTCCCAAGGAACTGCTAGACCTAGAGAACACCATTCTAGACAAGATTTACTACGAGGATTACCATTTACTAGTTGAGAACAGAGAAGCGCTGATTCAGCAGTTGAAGCAAGCTAACTTGAGAAGACTCTCATCTCTTCTCGAGAAAGAAAAAACTCTAGTACTGGATCTCTCCGAGCTTGCCAGCAAAGCTGGTATTAACACCTTAAGCACAGAGTACCTAGCTAGTTTGGTAAACGTGAAGCCAACCGTGGACTACACGAGTGTTCGAGAAGTCCTAAAACGGGTTAACGAAGATAAACGAGTTTCACAGAAAGCAGAGGAATTGATGTTAAAGTACATGGAGGACAAGGCGAAACTGCAGTACATAGCATACCTTGTCATCAACGAGATTCTTAGACTAGGTAATATCCAGGACTATTTGTCCTAGATGACCCCTCTTGAGAACTTTGAGTGCATCGTTGGCTCTACTAAGCTCGAACACTGTTACATCGGGTTTTACTCCAAGCGTAAATGCTAGTTCAAGTACTTCTCTTACGTCCTTTCTAGTTACATTAGCAACAGTTTTCACTTCTCTTTCGCGCCACAGTAGCGAGTAGTCTAGATGCTCAATTGGCGTCATGTATATCTCCGCTAGAACAACTCTCCCTCCACCTCTAAGTCTCTTGAGTGCTTCAATGAACACCGTAGAAGCCGGTGCAAACACTATTGCTGCATCCAGTTCAACGGGCGGTGCTTCACTGGGAAGACCAGCCCATTCTGCACCGTGCTTAATTGCGTGCTCAACTTTCCACGGACTACTGGTGTACACGTACACCTTAATACCCATTTTAACGGCTATTTGGAGAACCAGGTGAGCTGAGGAACCGTAGCCGAACAATCCGAGGAGGTCTTTTTCCCCGACTCCACTGAGCCTTAGTGCTCTATAGCCTATTGCACCCGCGCACAGTAGAGGTGCTGCATGTAAATCGTCGATACTTTCTGGTATTTTGTGAACGAAATCCGCTTTAGCTACAATGTACTCAGCATAGCCACCATTGACGTTGTAACCTGTGAAGAGCGCGTTTAAGCACAGGTTCTCTAGACCCCTCGTACAGTACTTACACCTACCACAGGCGTAGTAAAGCCATGGAACTCCTACTCTCTCACCAACAGCGACTCCTGAAACGTT
>JAWAHD010000105.1:0-3042 GCA_038889555.1 Desulfurococcaceae archaeon | reverse complement strand
TCAGGACATCGAGTTTTCTCGAAGTTTACTCCAAGCCTAATACCTGTTACGAACGCTAGGTGCGCTAGAAAATCTTCTATGCTTTCCTCCCACAGTAGAATACTCCTAATACCGTGCTTAAGTGCTTTGTTGTGCAATGCTCTATCCTTTGTAACAACAATTCTCCTTTCGAGTTCAGCTCTTCTGATGATCTGCCAATCCTCCGCGTCCCTGTCGTAAGCTGTGTCGTAGCCGAGGATTCTCAGCCATCTCGCTAGAGACCCCAGCATGTTGTCAACAATAAACCTTGGTTCATCGCTCATGGAGCATCAACTGGTTGATAATATGCACGAAGTTACCATGCCTGGTACTCAGAAATAAGAATTGTAGTCCTTAATATTCAAGGAACTATGCACTTTAATAAGCACGTTGTTTCAGTTGCGAAATCCTTCTTATTCCACGTGGACCTAGGTTGATCAGTTCTTTGAAACCAGCATGTTTAACCCTTTTTAACTACTACAATGTACAAACCATGCTGTTTCTCAGCAATCACGGTTTTCAAACCCGTAGTCTTGGAGATGCATTCTACTAGAATTTCGTAGAATTCCCTGGTCGACGTGGGGTAAATTTCAACTCTATAACCACTTGCTATAGGGTACACATGCATTTCGGTATAATGGACCTTGAGTTCTTTTAGACAGTCGAGAACTTTGTCTGCGATCTCTTTGAACTCAGGCTTCTCGGACATAGCTTGCACCTCTCTGCTAGGAGCACTCTTTGACCCATGCTACGGCTTCAACCTCTAGTTCAGCTCCGCGTGGAATGCCGTTAACGCCTACAACGCTTCTCGCAGGTGGGTTTTCACCGAAGAACTTGGAGTAAACCTCGTTGAATTCTCCTATTCTACTCATATCTCTCAGGAATACTGTAACCTTGACTACATCATTAAGTGTTCCACCTGCTGATTCAACTATAGCTCTAATGTTCGTCAACACTCTTTCAACTTGTGCTTTGAAATCTCCCTTTACTAGCTCACCCGTAGCAGGATCTATTGGTATTTGACCGGAAACGTACAACCAACCATTAACGCATACAGCTTGACTGTAGGGTCCTACCGGTTTAGGAGCATTGTTCGTGTACACGATTTTCTTCAAGATAACCACCAGTCGTATATTTGTAATGATCAGGGTTTATCAGTTTAACGCTCTACTCGGTGAACAAACTAGCTTTACATAAACGGGCCTAGTACTGATCTCGCTACTGGAATCACGTCTGTATACATGGGCTTTTACTGAGCCTCGGATTTTAACCACACAACTCTCTGAGGATAAGGTATTTCGATCCCTTCTTTTTCCAACGCTTCTTTCAGATCTTTTACAATAGTTCTCCTAACATCCCAGAACCTTGCTGATGGAGCCCAGTACAATACCTTGAGATTAATTGAGCTTTCACCCAGTGAATCCACAATAACCACCGGTGGAGGGTTCGCGAGAACGAGGTCGTTTTCGTCGAGAACTCTTTTAATGATATCTATAGCTTTACCTATGTCCGAGCGGTACGATATACCAATGGTAATATCTGCTCTTCTAGCTACAGCTGGTGTGTAGTTGTAGAGCCTGCTGGATAGTAGAACGCTGTTTGGTAATGTGAGGATTTCACCACTCCACAACCTAATGCGCGTTGATATTAAGCCAACGGACTCCACAATACCCCAGTCGTTATCCACGCGGATTGAGTCTCCTACTCGTAGCCTGCCTTCAAGTAGTAGTGTTAACCCAGCGAAGAAGTTTCCAAGAGTTTGCTGAGCAGCTAAACCTATTACAATACCTGCAAAACCTGCTGCCAGTAGAAAGCCCGTTAGGTCTATCCTTAGTATCGATAAAGCTATAAGTACACCTACGATTAAGAAGACTAGTCTCGTTGCACGTGAAACGTTGTATATTACCTCGGGGGGAGCTTTAACCAAAGCTTTCTTCGCGTAATCCCCGGCTACTTTCCCAATGTAGTAGGCTACGATGATCGCGAGAATTGCAGCGACAATTCTAACAACCAAGTCTAATCCTAGTAGGTTCACAAGCTCTGCTGTGTTCATACCCTACGCACCGAACTTCATAATGTAAGTAGACCCGGAACCCTTAAACTCTAACTGAGGTGAGCCATCAATTATGCTTGACATCCCCAGAGTGTGCACCTCAATATGGTGTGGTGTAACGATATCCACCGATACATCGCTGAAGAACAAGCTTCCTTTATCAGTATAAACTACTGTTGAGCTCTGGATTGGTACTACGAGCTTTCCAACTTCAACCGTGTTCTTGCTAGTGGATGTTATTCTTAAGAGAGCTTTTGCTAGCGCCACGTAGCTACTTCTTATCTGAGAGTCTGCATACCTGCAAACGTCCCCCATATCTGGAACACCGTATAGTGCGTACTTTACGCGTCCAAGCGGTAGTGTAGCTACAATCACCTCCCCAAGGAACACGCCTAAATCAACCGGTAGCTCTTGAACCATCTCAATCTTCGCAAAGGGAGGTACAACAATGGGTTCGTTCAGTACCAAGTAAAGACAGCTTACATCCAATGGTCCACTGAAGGGTGGTATAGGCTTAGTGTAAATAGGAGTGCTTTCGCTCGCGTAAAGAAGCTTCTCCATAACACCGTTCTTACTGCTCACCGATAATCTAACGAGTTCACCACTTAATCTTTCTAGTACTACTCGGCCTTGATTTAGGTTAAACTCGAGTCTATCGGCTACATAGTGTTTTCCAAACAACTCGTTCGACCTCGCGAGTCCTACAGATTCAAGCATAGAACTAATCACTAAAAACACTAAGCTGAACGGATGCGATTCACATATCTGAAGAACCCTCTAAACCCCGGGACAAACCCTTCTCGAAAACTCATATTGCATTGCATTCACCAATGCGGTGAGCACTATTTTAAACACGCTCTTCATATATGGAACATGGAGTGTACCTTGAATTGATTCGTGATGAAAACAGGGTCTGAAGAGTGAAGAACCGTATCCTAGCTGATCTCCGGTTTCTCGGAGACCAAGCAATG
>JAWAHD010000104.1:0-3064 GCA_038889555.1 Desulfurococcaceae archaeon | reverse complement strand
CGACGAGACCCACAGCCGTAAGTTTACCGAACGCTGTCGTGTACGTTCTCAGGTCTCTGAAGGGTAAAACGAACTTTGATGAAGCAAGAGAAGCTGTTGTAACAGCCTCTGAAGAGTTCGTGAAAAACTCCAGAGAAGCCGTAAAAAAGATAAGCGAAATAGGTGCCAAGAGGATAAAACCCGGTTCCATCGTACTCACTCACTGCCATAGTACAGCTGCTGTAGAGCTAATAGCGGAGGCCTATAGACAAGGCAGAATCGAAAGAGTCTACAGTACGGAGACCAGGCCATTTATGCAAGGCAGAATTACTATGGTACATCTCCTGAAGTACGGTATACCCGCTGAGCAGGTTCCAGATAGCGCTGTTAGATACCTCATGCATGAAGTAGACTACGTGATCGTGGGCGCCGACGCTGTCGCCAGTAATGGTGCCCTGGTGAACAAGATTGGAACAAGCCAGGTTGCTCTTGCAGCAAAGGAGGCTAGAGTTAGGTTTTACGTAGCAGCTGAATCGTACAAGTTTTCACCACTAACGCTCTTCGGAGAACTCGTCAAAATAGAGTTCAGAAGCGAAGAAGAGGTTGTACCGTCTGACTGGCTAAAATCGCATCCACGTGTCAAGGTATTAAACCCAGTATTCGACGTAACACCTCCAGAGTACATTGATGCCATAGTAACAGAGTATGGTGTTATACCACCACAAGCGGCAGTTTTAATATTGATAGACAAGCTTGGATGGGCTCTTGATACCGTTAAAGCTGTGCACACATACGACTTCGCCGCATTCCTAGAAGAACTGGCCGAGTAATGCAAGCTGAGCAATTTATAGGATGAACTACATAGTATTCGCGGAGTGCAACCATGATATTTAAGGTAGGAAAACACAAGGAGGACATTGAAAAACTTCGTAATGAAGTTGTAAGGTTAATAGATGAAAGTAATGAAGCCATCTACAAAGTTGTGTTTTACTCTCTTGACGAGGTTCAAGAGATAATGAATAAAGTTATGGATAAATGGGAAAGGCGTGGTAAGCAAGGTCGCCCAATAGATTATGCTTCACCCGAGGAGGTTAAAGTACTTCACAAAATCGCAAAGAAGATTGCAAGCAAATCGCCCGCCGAACTTCTCGTAGAGTACAGAGAGCTGTTTACAAGCTATTAAAATTTCAAACCACTATTTCCCCCTTAGTAGTGGTGATTTATTTGACTGAGACCCCGCTAAACAAAGATACGATTAAAAAAAGAATTGTAGAAATCCTTGAAACTATCGTAGATCCCGAGCTGGGCGTAGACGTGTACAATTTAGGACTTGTGTACAATATTGATGTGATCGACGATAAGCATGTTAAGATAACTATGACTCTCACAACACCGTTCTGCCCCCTTGCATCTATAATTCCTCTAATGATAATTGATCAGCTTAAGGAAAAGCTAAGAATAGACGCTGATATCGATATAACCTACGATCCGCCCTGGACACCACTAAGAATGACCGAGAAAGGAAGGCAAATCTTTAAAGAAAGATTCGGATACGATATAGTTGAGATGTACCAGGGCACCCTTCGTAGAGAGCAGGAGGAAAAAGGCTAAGTTCTGGTGGACTTTAATGAGCTGGAGTATACTGAGCCTGCTCAGAACAAACCCGGATACACTGAAAGAGCACGTGAAAAAGAGGTTCATGGACCCGAGCATCGTAGACAAAGCCTACGAGCTTGACGTAAAGTGGAGAAAGCTGTTAACTATTGTTCAGGAGCTGAGACATAGACACAACGAGATCAGTAGACAAATAGCTAAGTTAACCGGTGAAATGAGACAACAAGCTATCGAGGAAGCGAAAAGAACACTCGAGGAACTAGCAAAGCTAGAAGCCGAACTGAAGAAAATTGAAGATGAAAGAGAAGAAGCTCTTCTCGCTCTTCCTAATACAGTTCACGAAAGTGCACCAATAGGACCCGACGATTCATTCAATGTCCCTATAAGATTCTGGGGTAAACCTAAAGTCTGGATTGGTTACCTAGAGCAGTTTAAGCAGCAAACCGAGAAGTACGGTTTCAAAGTAGAGTATGAACTTATAGAGCGCAAGCCTGTAGGCCATGCTGATATGCTTGAGAACGTGTTAAGCCTTGGAAACACCATCAAAGCAGGTGAAGTAGCTGGTAGTAGGTTCTATTACCTATTCGACGACATAGTGTTCCTCGACATGGCTCTGCTGATGTACGCCATAGATCACCTTACGAGTAAAGGCTACAGGCTTGTTCTTCCACCTTATATGCTCAGACATAAAGTGATGATGGGTGTAATAGACTTAAACACCTTCAAGGATGCGATATACAAGATCGAGGGGGAAGACCTCTACCTGATAGCTACAGCTGAGCACTCGTTAGCCGCGCTCCACGCCTTCGAGGATATACCAGAGGAAGAGCTCCCAATAAAGTACGTTGGGGTATCTCCATGTTTTAGAAAAGAAGCTGGTGCTGGTTCTAGGGACTTGAAGGGGATATTCAGAGTTCATCAGTTTCACAAGGTTGAACAATACGTATTTGCTAAACCCGAGGAAAGCTGGGACCTGATGGAGGAGCTTATTAAGAATGCTGAGGAGCTTTTCCAAGGACTTGAACTACCTTACAGAGTAGTTAACATAGCAAGCGGAGACCTAGGTGCACCTGCTGCTAAGAAGTACGATCTTGAGGTGTGGATGCCCGCTCAGGGCCTCTACAGAGAGATGGTGAGCTGCAGTAATACAACGGATTGGCAAAGCTACAGGTTAAAGATAAGGCTTGTAAGGAGAAAGGGGATGATTAAAGAGTATGTTCACACGTTAAACAGTACTGCTATAGCTAGCACAAGAACAATAACCGCCATACTGGAGAACTTCCAGAATGAGGATGGAACAATCACCATTCCCAGAGTCCTCAGAAAATACCTTGAAGTTTTCAGCAGAGCACCAAAAGACTACATACACCCTTACAAGAAGGAAAGTAGTATTACTTAGACTTTTGATTTTTAAGTAAAACCTAGGTGGATAGCTCTAAAGGGATTTAATGGAACTAAGCGACGTAGAAAA
>JAWAHD010000103.1:0-3092 GCA_038889555.1 Desulfurococcaceae archaeon | reverse complement strand
TCTCGGTGAGCAACCGTTCAGCGGGGGATCTTAATAGAGAGTTCCATATTTTGTGGGGAACTACACTGTTGAAAATGGTGAAACATTGTACGCAAACATCGAGTAGGTTACGGAGATCTACACTTAACTCTACATAGGCAAAGTAGTGTTGTCAAGAGGTCGTCAATATAGCTCAATGAAGAAAACTTGATAGTTCGCACTCATCGAGGTATTGTGCAACAACGGAATTCACAGATGCAACAGCACCGCATCGAACGCATAGTGAATACAATTATCACAGAAGAAAATGACGGTTATTGATACAACGGGGACAGCAAGTTTGATGCGCCAAATGATACCCGTGGTCTTCGTCATAATAGCTATCACCATACGATTGGTGAGATCAACTAGTTCTCTATCCTTTTCTTCTCATTTCGATATTGATGTTTCTGGTGTGGTTTTGTGCTACGGAAGCGCTTACGTTTGGTAGTGCTAATAGTCGTGGTTGTGCTCGTCGCTCTCACTTTGGGATTTACATATACATATGTAGATAGGAGTGTTACGGTTGGCGTGTACTTCTACGTATGGTATTCTTCCGATGGAAGACACTGGGATCCCAGCGTGGATCCCGCTTGGGCTGTTGTTGAGCAACCTGTCATAAGATTCTACGACTCTAGAGATGAACAAGTTATTCGCTGGCAACTTAAGCTCATAAGAGACGCTGGAATAGACTTCATTGCCATCAGCTGGTGGGGTTCAGGAAGCTTCGAGGACGAAGCAGCAAAGATCGTTATTAAGCATCTGAGAGAGTATGGATTAAAATTCGTAATCCTGGTTGAACCATACCTGGGCAACGACCCATCCTTATACAACAAGGAGTTCTGGTTCAGTGTCCTAAATTACCTCAAAGCAAACTACATCAGCATCTACGATGATGTTTACTTCAAGCTTCATGGTAAACCACTCATTCTCGCGTTCAACCCCATTGGTTTATCGTATAGGCCTCACGAGGACTTTCCAGAGTTCACTATAAGGATCACGGGAAACGATATCGATAACGCTAAATACCAGGACTGGGACTACTGGCCTGACTACCTACTACACTCAGACAGCGTTGAGCTCAGGGTGAGAAGAGACAACATGGTCTCGATAATTCCACGATTTTGCGATACTCATTTTAGAACACCAGGGGTATGCTTGGATCCAGACCTCACACAGGGCTTCTACAGAAAGCAGTGGGAGTGGATACTCAAAAACGCGGATAAGGTGAGCATAGTCATGATTACAAGCTGGAACGAGTACCACGAGAGAACACAGATAGAACCAAGCTTCTCAAACCAAACGGCAGATCCATGGTTCCTCTACAACACAACAAAGGAGTACATAGCACTCCTAAGGCGCAGAAGTACCATGATCAACCTAGTCGTAGTGACCGTGCTCGTATTCATAGCTGCAATCGTTATGAAGCATGCATTAGGTTTCATTAAGAAGATAGTTTAAGATAGTGTAGCACTGCATACACCTGCCTAAACGATGCACTCAACAGCCTACCGTATTTACTGATCCACGTCCACAAGGCGACGTAACGAGATCAGTGAAATACCTACGCCAACATGGGTTCTTCAAGAAGATGCATGCACGTTGGTCGATTAAAGCTGTTCAGCGGGTACAATATAACCTTTCCTCTTCCACCTCCATAGCATGTTTTAGATGGAGGCGTGCTTAAGCCTGTGAAGTATGTTCTTGGGTTGATAGTAGGTACTACTGTAGAGTTGTTATCAAAAAGAGTACCCGTATATCACTACTACTCTTCACAGTTCACGTGCACCGGTTGTCATCATCGTGTGCTGTTAACATGATAGCACATATAGCTCTAAACACTGTAGCCAGATTTCTCGTGGATACCGCGTTAACCGATAAGAAAAGGAGTGAGGTGTATTTGTGTGGTCTGCAACGAGTACTGTGATCACTGTTGATGTGCTGACAGTGCTCTACACGTTCATGGTTCTAATAGCAATACTAGCTGTTGCTCCTGGACTACAGCATAAAATCCCATCTGTTCACATACTCATTCATGTGGGAATTGGTTACCGTGATAACCACGTAAGTTAGTCTTTTTTACCACTAAGACCATTGTTGAAATCTGGCTGGGTGTGTAAGTATGGGATTCCCAGTAGCTGCAGCGTACGATCGAGCAATAACGATATTCTCGCCAGACGGTAGAGTATACCAAGTGGAGTACGCTTTTGAAGCTGTAAGAAGAGGTTGGACTACTCTAGGTTTGAAAACAAGAACAGCGTCTGTCGTAGTTGCTGAAAAAAGGAAGATATCACCACTCTCTGATGAAACAACTATTCAGAAGATATTCAAAATAGACGATCACGTGGGCGCGAGCTATGCTGGTATGGCTGGTGATGGAAGAATTCTGATCGACTACGCCATATACCAGGCGCTACTGTACAGATTCTACTACGATGAACCCATACCAGTAGAGTACATTACTAAGCTCGTATGCGATGTAAAGCAGATGTATACACAGCATGCTGGTGTAAGACCATTCGGTGTATCCATAATATTCTCCGGTGTAGACGATAAGGGTCCACAGCTATTCATGACTGAGCCTAGTGGAAGATACCTAGGTTACTACGCTACAGCTATAGGTGAGAAGAGCAACGTTGTCCTCGAGTACCTGGAGAAGAACTACAGATACGACTTAGACGTTAAGGATACAATAAAGCTAGCACTTCTAACGATTATCAACATAATTGAGTCTAAACCATACGAGAATTTCATTGAGATTGGTTACGCTGATATACACAACAGGAAGTTCATGGTTCTCAAACCGGAGGAGGTAAGAGCATTTATCAAGGAACTAGAGAGCGAAGGTAAGATAAAAAGCTGAAATAGACTATTATAATCACAGGTTTTACGTGCACTGAGAGTCTTTTAAGTCTACTTTTACAGCTTTGGTGTAACCCCTTGAAGGAAAAACACGTTATTGCACGCTTTGAAGCAAAGGGACATAGGTTCGAGATCCTCGTAGATCCCGATAAAGCTCTGCAACTTAGAGAAGGTAAAAGCATTAGCATAGATGAAGTCCTGGTCAGCGACTT
>JAWAHD010000102.1:0-3100 GCA_038889555.1 Desulfurococcaceae archaeon | reverse complement strand
ACTGGAGCATCGTACTACTCTGGTGGTATATTTCAGCAGTATCTTGGAGAACCTGTGTGTCAAGTTGCTGTCCCTGACTACCAGCTACTTGAGAACATCGTTTCTGAAGTACGTAGAATTAATAAGAAGTACGTGCTAGCGCCTGTTGTAAGCTGTGATGCGTTCTACACCGAGCCTGGGTTTGTTGAGAAGTGGACTAGTAGGGGCGTTATAGCCGTAGACATGGAGACTGCGCCCTTGCTTGCAATTGGTTTAATTAAGAAAGTCAAAGTAGCCTCCGTACTAATCGTAAGCAACTCTCTTGTTAAGCAAACAGGCTTCGCTTTGGCACCCGAACTCGAGGTACACGTTAGAGAGGTTGCACCAGCCGTACTAAGGGCTATTACTAGTGTTAACGTGGAGTAGCGAGAGCTCTGTGAAAACCGTGGTTACACAGGTACAATGAACTATTTTAACTCCTTCGTCTTCGACCGTTCTCGGAGAGACCATGTTAACAGATAACTAAAACGTTTTTGTTAACACGACTGCGTAAATGTTGATTATGATTATGCCGTAGATCTCCAGTAGAGCCACCGAGGGCCATTTAACCAGTAGAGCACCCGCAGGCCCTAGAACAGCCAGTAGTGCTAGTAACGTAGCGTGTGTTTTCCTCTTCTCCACTACCATTCCAACGAGAGTTGCTAGTAGAGCAAGCCACATTTGGATGAAAAACCATACTGAGACGAAAACATGTGGTCTCGTTCCACTTGGGAATACCCCGATCAACGCCAGGAATAAGCCAGCTACGAATACCTGTGCTGATGCGAAAGTGTGTATCTTATTCGTAGACCTGTAGGCTAAGTAGAAGGAGTAAACAGATGCTACAGCACCCGTAGCAATCAACCCCGTGTTGTAGATCCAGGGGAGATTAGCCCGCCGTGGATCACCGAGATCACTGAGAGCGTGCTTAAACAGGTTAAACCATGGGTTATACGCGATCGAAACAGCTATTACAATCCAGGCTAACACTACAGCAATTAAACCGGTGTATCTCCAGATTCCTACGAGCCTTTGGGAGGTAAACATTAGAACACCTCTGCGAAGGGTGCTACGTGCAGTAGTACTGTGGGTAGTAGCTTAAATGCTTCCGCGTACTCAGTGTTTATCGCTCTCCCGTTGAGCACAGCTGTAAACTTCACGTAGAACTCCCAGTAGCTCCAGTTGGAGGTGAATTGCGATCTATGGGCTTTAAGTGCTTCAAGTTTCACTTCAATCGTTTCAGTTATATCGTGGTAGTAGTTTGGTCTATGAGTGTAGTAGAAGGCTATGAACCTAGTACTCCAGGGTTTAAGACCAGCTCGAAGATCCTCCTCGTTGAAGTGTGGGAGACCAGATACCAGTGCAGCTTCAGCAGCTAGTAGTCCAGTGTGCCTGTGGTCTGGGTGAGCTTCGTAGGGAAGCCATGGATCCGGTGCTAGAACAACATCGGGTTTAAGCAACCTGAACAGCGTTATCAGCCTGGATCTAGCCTCTGCGTCGTAGGGCATAAATCCATCCCTGTAACCAAGCCAGTATACCTGCTTAACACCCATTAGCCTAGCTGCCTCGAGTTGCTCTTTTCTCCTTATCTCCGCGAGCTGCGATGGATGCATTTCGGGGTCATATGTACCAAGACCACCATCTGTTGCCACAACTATGTAAACCTCTTTACCACTACGAGACAACGAGGCTATTGTTCCACCAGCTCCAAGCTCACAATCATCCGGGTGTGGAGCAACGCAGAGAATTCTGTTGGACTCCTCAAACGCTCTGGCTATGTTCACACCCAGCAACTTCTCCACAGCTAACCTAACGGACTCTTCATACGGAAGTTTCATTAGCTCCTCTACAGCACCAAACAACTCGTTCAACGCATCCATCACCATGGTTCACAACGTGTTCTGAGGGTTAAAACCCGGCGCAACTGAACGCTGTCAATTATGTTCAACCTCAACCATGGTACCCAGTATTACTCGAACGTGGTTAGGAATTCCTGCAACCATGTGTATCCCGAAACCTACGTGTGAAATAAACTTCTAAAACTCATGCAATATTGCTTATCTACTTGCGTGCGCAGGGTTCACCACTACCTTACTTGTGTGCAATACCAGCGTAGAGCAACGCGTTTGTAAACTTAAGTGTATTATAGTCCAAGCTCGCCCGCTATTCCCTGGAGAGCCTGAAGCGAGAGCGATAGGAACTCCTCTAGGCCGATTCCTAGGTGCTCTATTTCTTTTATCCTACTCCTGTCAACTCCTCTGGCGAAGTCCTTTGCTTTGAACTTCCTGAGGAGGGTTTCAAGCTTGACCTCGGATAGCTTCTTGTTCGGCATTACGAGAGCTGTAGCTATTATTAGCCCTGACGCGTGATCAGCTGATCTGAGAGCATGAAGTATTCTCTGTGCTTTCTCGTTCTCCACCTTAAACCCGTTGTGCTCGTTGTGCCCAGCAATAGCCTCCAGAGCTTCTCGCGGTAAACCAGTATTGCTGAGTATTTCCAGTGCTCCGAGACCATGTTTGCTTCCATCTCTATTAACGTAGTCGTAGTCTACGTCGTGTAGAAGACCTATGAGACCCCAGAGCTCCTCGTCTTCTCCCAGCCTCCTAGCTACCGCTCTCATGATGGCTTCAACAGCTATGCAGTGCTTAACTATCTTCTCGTCCCTGAGGTACATGCGTAGTATGCTCAAGGCTTCACCACGAGTTATCATAGACCACGTCACCCGTGCAACCGTGCAATATGCCAGTGTGAGCCTGGGATAATAAGTTTAACTTGTCTTAGCCTGCTCGAACAATGTTTTAACGCTGTTGACTACTCTTTCGGCTACGCCTAGAAGCCTTTGAGCAGTACCCTGCCTTATCTCGATCCAGGGTTTTCTTAGACCAGCGTTCGGGTACCTTGCAACCACATAGTAGGGGGAAAGCTCCGAGACCAACTCGAAGTCCTGTGGATTCGGCTGTAGCTCCGCCAGTGAGAGTAGTTCTACTAGGTCGTGGGATCTCGGGGGTAGCTTCCTTTTGAAGCCTATGATGTATGCTTTAAGTGCTTTTTTCACAGCTTGATGCGCTAGGAACAATGCTAG
>JAWAHD010000101.1:0-3134 GCA_038889555.1 Desulfurococcaceae archaeon | reverse complement strand
GGAGTTCAAGAGCTCAACTAGTACTCTGGACATATCATCACAGTCTCCTCTACGAGTTTCAATAACCTCATCTATGGTTCTCGGAAGAGAAGCTGGATCGTACTTTATGAACTCCTGGTACACGAAGAATCCTGCTGTAACAGCAATTCCAGCATACCTAGCTCGATCTACGCTTACAAAGTATCTCTTTTTAAACCAGTCCTCGAAGTGGGGTTTTACTTCTTCAACAACTCTACTGTACGGGGTTTTCACGTAGTTTTCGAGTATTTCCTGTGGAATAGTTCTTTCATCGGGTAGCTCGCTACTCATTGGATTTCTCAAAGCTTTTTGTAGTAAAGTCAACTGTTGAGGTTTCACGCAAATCCTAAGCTCACTTATAAAGAAACCCTCAAAGTACTCTCCCTCGGTGATGTTGAACGTGAACATTCCTACTGATTCGTTAAAAACAACATTGTAAGTCACAAGACCTACAACGGTCTGCTCAAAGCCTTCAACTAAGCTAATGTTCCCGGGTGTTTCAAGAGCAAGTGTTGTGCTTATAGTTGAGTTATACACTACTATTCCATTAAAGAAGTAGAGTACTCGGCACTCAAGGTCACTACTAGAAGAGCTCACCTGGAGGTTGATAAATCCAACAGGAACAATACTGCTTACCAAGAGCAGAGCAGTAATAGCTGTAATAACTTTAAGACGCACACTCCCGATGAACTTGCTAAGCATTTACACATCCTCCTAGCAAACTCCATTAGGAAGATTAACCTGGCACCCTAATAATGTTCGATCATAGAGTTTAAAGAGAGTTTAAAGAACTAAGTTAATAACTAACCTTCTTTTCAATTCAACTCGCGAAGACCCCGAGTTCTAGTTCAGGGTAATGACTTAAATACGTACGTAAACAAACTTCAAGGGTGTACAAAATCCGATTTGCTTCAAGAAGCCTCTAATAGACCCAGTATCTTAGGTATCAAAGAACAAAGTTGTTAGAACTCCTTCTTTACCATTGATAAGTATGTTAATTCTGTGGAGAATACTGTTGAAGTTTAGGAGGGGTTTAAGCGCCGGGGGCGGGATTTGAACCCGCGCGGGGAGCATATCCCCACTGGCTCTCAAGGCCAGCCCCTTAGACCGCTCGGGCACCCCGGCTTCCTTATTATGGTTTTAAGTATAGGAGGATATAACCCTTTTTACTAGTGGATTCAACTTGGCTGTAGAGCTTTCTGGCTTCTCGAACCAGGTATTCGCCTCCCTTTGCTAGGACGAACTGAGCAAAACCGTCTTTTTCCAGGTGTTCTCGAGCTCCCAGCACGATGTTCTCCACGACCTTCATTCCAGCTGAGAGTGGTGGATTAGAGTATATTGCTTTGAACAACGTGTTCTTTACGGGCTCATACCTATCTCCCTCTAAGACCACAACTCTGTTCTCCACATCGTTAAGCCTAGCGTTTATACGGGAGACCTTTACAGCGAGTGGATTTACATCAACCATGTAAACTTTCAGAGACGGGTTTAACTTAGCTATCGTTATGCCTATAATGCCGTATCCACAGCCTACGTCAAGAACAAGACCAGAGTCAGGTAGAACAATGTTCTCCAGTAGAAGTCTCGTACCTTCATCCACCTCTGTCCCGGAGAACAGGCTAGAGTAAGATACGAACTGTAGTGTCACACCTCTTATTACAAAGGGTATAAGGACTTTTCTACCGGGTCCTTTGCCTGGTTTATAGTAGTGCATTACTAGAGTTTCCCTCCATGCTTCCAAGCTTTGGGGTACACGTTGCGTGGCATTACGACTCTTTTGATCTTCGCGATAATGCTTTTTTCCAGCTTTACGATTTCATCCCAATTCTTTAAGGCTTTAGCTAATGCCACGAGTTCACCCTTCAGAGTAAATATAGCGATCGTTTTACCTGCTTCAACATCCTTTGTTAACCTTGCAACGCCTGGAACTGCCAAATCCGCGCCGTGTGCTATTGCATCCACGGCTGTGTCCAGGACCACGATTTTAGGCAGGTGAACAACGCTTGTTTCCACAGGTAGCACTACTCTTCTAATGTATCTTTCATCACCGTTGGTTTTCCACATGTAGACGGCTTCGCTGACCTCCTGTAGTGATACCAGGGTTTCATCCTCCTTGTAGGGACCCGTTCTGGTTCTTCTTAGTTCTCTCATGTGTGCACCAGTACCAAGTATTAACCCGAGGTCGTGTGCAAGCTTTCTCATGTAAGTACCAGGATCGCAGAGAACTCTCATTAGAACAAAAGGCTCTTTATACTCCAGGATCTCTATTTCATATATGTTCTTGATTCTCACAGTTCGCTTAACGCTAGACCTTAATGGTGGTTTCTGGTATATTCTACCCTTGAAGTAATCAACTGCTTCTCTAAGCATTTCCAGTGAGGTAGAACCATGCAGTTGAACCACCATTACGTACTCCTTAACTGTATGTATTACGTTTCCTATGACCTTTGTGCTATTAGCTAAGCCTACTGGTAGTACACCGGTTACTTTGGGGTTTCCCCGCCCGCTTTAAGAAGCGGGCTCTAGGGTCCCCCCATGTCCAGCTCTGTTAACACCGATGAGTTTCTTAACCCAAGCTACAACCTCGTGACTCGTGGGACCCGGTGGTTTATCCAGGTTTATCACGCCGAAGTTTATATGATCATGGATGCTTCTCTGATACGGCAATACTCCATAGTCAGGGCTAGTATCGGTTTCTTTAACCACGACCCATTCATTTCTATAGCCAGCTCTACTGGTTATTGCATCGAGGAACTCCATTCCTTTCTCAACTAAACCCATAGTATACACCTAGAATGTCAATTATGTAAAAAGGGTTTAAACTAGGAATGTTCTACTTGGCGTTTCGCTTACTTTAATGGCGAGAGCTTTGGTTTCACGTGTTCTTTCATGAAGTCTACTAAGCCGGCTTCTTCGATTGCCTTTAATACATCTTCGTCGCTAGCTCCTCGAGGTATATTGATAACCTTATCCGTAGGTTCTAGATGTCTTATATTGGCTCTTCTTCTCTTCACACCGCTGAGACTTTTCGGACCTGTTACTAGAACAAAGTTCTCGTCTATTATGTCAACTATGATGCACTTTCTTCCAGCTTCTCTTCCTGTAACCTTTACGCA
>JAWAHD010000100.1:0-3136 GCA_038889555.1 Desulfurococcaceae archaeon | reverse complement strand
CAGGTATATCCACAGGAGAAGACGTGTACATAGCGGTGAAGCTGGGTACAGTAGGAGTACTCGTAGCATCAGCCATAGTGAAGGCAAAAGACCCTTACGCAGTAATGCGGGAAATGGCTCTGGAAGCAGTAAGAGCTATCAGTGAACTCAAGTAGCCTCGAAAACACCGAGTACAACAACATTGATAAACCCCTGTTTTCTTTACTAATTAGTAGCATTCTAAGCCGCCGTAGCTCAGCCTGGTAGAGCGCCGGCCTCGTAAGGGTCCAGGTGCAGCCGAAGTCGAGATAGCCGGTGAACGCGGGTTCAAATCCCGCCGGCGGCTTAAAGACTTTAACCTCTGCTAGATCCTTGTTTACCTCATGGGTAAGTGAGCACTTTTACCGATTAGCTTTATATCTTTAATTGACAGTATTAACTATTGGTGATTCAAGGACAGATAACGGGGTGCTGAAATTAGAACACTGTGTAGCAGGCTTTGATAGTATGCTTTTAAAGATGCTTGGATTCGGGTTACTATTGCTTGCAGCTGTGTTCTTGGCTCTCGGAGTAGGGGTTTCCACGGCTAGATCCCAGTTGATATACGTGGATGGAGACTCGTGTGGATACGAGGTTGCAAGAGCACTAGCGACTACACCGGGGCTTTGGGGGCACATTGCTAGGTACTGGGAGCTGGATCCTCCTCTGCTTCGTGAAGGCGTAGTCTTAGTTGTATTGTACACGAACATAACACCAGTTGAAGCTTTTAACAAGCTACAAGTACTGAAGAACAACCCCGGCGTTATCACAATAGTAACAGACGTTGCACTCGAACACCTTGGAGAAGTTCCACAGAGAAGAGTTATCAACACCACAGACCTATGGATGTACTGCATGTACGAAGACCAGGAAGCACTGAACAGAATAGCACTAGTTATCAAAAGCAATCTTCCCGAAAATACACAAGGCTGGTTTAACACCTCACCACACGTTCTCATTGCTGGACTAGCTGTTTTAGCAGCCAGTTTAAGCTTTAACAGTGAAGTCAGAGATTTAGCGAGGAAAACAGGTAGAAGAGCATACTCAACGGTGCTTCTCCTGTTCGCAGTGCTAGGTTTAAGAATCAGGGGTGAAAAAGCACTAGAACACCCGCTGAGAGTAGAAATATGCAGAATGCTCATGGAAAACGGTGAAATGTCCTTCTCCGAGATCAAAAGTAAACTAAACGTTGGTAGAGGAACACTAGAATGGCATCTCAATCTACTAGTTCGAGCTGGAGTAGTACAAGAGATCAAGAGAAACAGAGCAAGGTTCTACAGGCTACTAGTCAAGGAAACTAACAAGAACCTCTTGAAGTAATACCTCGTTCAACACGCGAGTAGAATTTTCTAGCTGATAATATTTATAAATTCTAGAGTTCCACGTAAATACGGGGATACAGCTTGAAGTGGCTAGAGGAAGAATGGGAGGAAGAGTGGGAGGAAGAAGAGTGGGAAGAAGAAGAATGGGAAGAGGAGTGGTAGTAGCTAGCTAGAGAAGCGCGAAAAGAGCCTCAACGTTTTTTACCAGCTTGCTCAGATCATTGCTATTTAGCTCACCGAACCTCCTCAGCTCGAGACCAAGGGGAAAACACGATTCCCTATTCTCAAGCTCCGTGTCCACGGCTACAACGTAGTAGTCAAGCCCAGCGCTGATAGCTGTTTCCAGGGTGTTGATCAGTCTTTCTAGTTGCTTCTCTCCAGTGCAGAGGAGAGCTAGTACTAAGCCTTTGTTTTTAACTCTTCGTATCCTGTGAGAGTAAAGCTTGTAGTGAACAGCGCCCTGCAACAGCTCTAGTAGAGAGTTAACAGTGTTAATGGGTATAATTGCTATAGGTTTATCGGGTGTTATTCTCCTGTAGTTGACTTCTGCTTCTAGACTTCTACTCTGGTTTCTACATAGATACATGCTTACTCTAAAGGTTGCACTTCTCCACCAGAGGTTTACTTCTATGCTACCGTTGCTGATTTGCTTAACTAGCACTGCTTTGTGCCTCTGCTTCAGCGGATCGTACTTGCTCTCGCTTCTCTGCTATACCTATGAGGTGAGTTATGTATCCTGCAATTCTGTTTCTAAGCTTCTTGGAGGGAACAATAGCAAGTTTAGCAACCATGCGCTTGTTGTGCTCAAAATCACGTGTAAACATGTCTGGGTACTTCTCCAGTAGCTCTCTTGCTATTCTCTTAACAAGCTTAGTTCTAACTTTACCCATGCATTATCACCGTAATCAACGTGTAACCAGGGTTCTCGAACACCTGGTGCTCCAACTGGATTTAAAAAGTGTAAAATCTAGTTTTAAGCTTTACTATCTCTTGAGAGTTAAAGAGTACACGTAGGGGCTGTGTAAACTGTGTGATGAAAACCACCGACTACGATGGAGATGAAGAAGCTCCAGCGGATCTGAAACCTTCTCTACACTCCTCGAGCAGGTTTCTCAGCTTAGCAAGTCTACTAGCAGTGTTCACGGGAACTCCGAGAACTCGTGCTATGTTTGCTGCGTCTAGAGGAGAACCAGCGAACTTCTCGGCTTCGACGAGTTTCTCGTACATGCTCTTCTGAATACTCCACGTTACAACTTCTCTAGTGCTCTTCACCTGTATCACCAGGTAAACGTCTTCAACATCAAGTACAATTGTTCTGTCAACTCTACAGTAGTTGTAGAGTAGTTTTTCTAGAGGTCTGTAGAACTCCTGCTTAACGTAAAGCTTATTGTTTCTCTCCTCTACGATACCAAGTTTTCGTAGCCACCACAAGGCTCTTTTTACAACCTCGTTTGATAAACCAGTTACTTCGCGTAGTTCGTCGGTTGTTAAACCTTTATAGCTGAACAACGCGCTTAAAACAACGAATAACCATGGTTTACCAATTAAAGCTCTCTTAAGCAGTGTACCTGGTGAAACATCAGTACTTTTCAAATCTAACCACCAATCTACACAAGTTCTCGGCTTTATGCTACAAACTGTGTATACAGCTACTGGTATATTACCGTGTAGTTTCCTCAGTTGGAAACAGGGGGTGTTCAGCGTGGAGTTTAAGGTCAAAGACCTTGGTTTAGCTGAAACAGGTGAACTGAGGATCTCATGGGCTGAGAGAAACATGCCTGTGCTGATGAGCATTA
>JAWAHD010000099.1:0-3153 GCA_038889555.1 Desulfurococcaceae archaeon | reverse complement strand
GGATGTCGCCGTTGAACACAATCGCGCGGTCAGGGGGCAAGCCCTCCACAGCGTTTCGAATCGCGCCCGCCGTGCCCAGCGGTTCACGCTCTACGGCATAGCGCATCCGCACGCCGAACCGACTGCCGTCGCCAAAGTGCGCTTCAATCCGCTCTGCCAGATAGTTCGTGGCGAACACGATTTCATCTGCGCCTGCGGCTTTCAGCTGCGCCACCTGATACTCCAGAAACGCGCGGTTGGCGACAGGCATCAGCGGTTTCGGACGGCGCAGCGTCAGCGGGCGCAAGCGCGTACCAAACCCGCCTGCAATAATCACGCCTCGCAACTGTACGTACCTCCCATTTCGGGGGAAAGTGTACCTGACAGGGTAAATCTGTAACGCCAGCGGAATCTTTATACCGAAGCCTCTGGGTTTAGGAGTTTGGCTGCGTCGTCAAGCAATTGCCTCAAACCTGCTGTGTTGACGAAATAGTTGAGTGGGTTCCGACGAAGCGCATTCTCAATGTCGGCGCGCTGTCGATGTGGATTAGTGTCTTCTTTGGCAGTCGCGATGATGTTGAAATAGAGACCATCAAGGAAAGCCACATAGCATATACTTAATTTCTTAGGTTCGTTTTGGCTTATGAATGCAATCAGTTCCCTAATCTGTTTGTCCTGAGCGCCGCCGGGTTCCTTGATATGTTTGGCTTCTATAATGAACACAGTTTTATGAAACTTCGCAGCAAGGTCTGGGATCTTCTTTTGATGAGCCTTGCCGAAAGAGTATCTTGCCCCCAATAAACGCATAAGCTGTGCGAAGGTCTCTTTGTCACTTAGTGCTAACCAACAAGCGGGCGTATCTTGAAACTCTTCTGCTGTCTTCACCTTGCGCATTACCTCCCCCACCACTTCTTGAAGGATAGTTTCTACTTTCTGAGCTCCTGCAGACCTCTATGAACGAGATTTTGAGCTATCATACAGTGCTTGTTGTACGGTATGACCGTAACCAAGCCTGTCGTATAACTTGCGTCTGCGTCTGCAGTATTCATTCAACGCCTCTTTCAATATGTCAAGGCGCTGCGTGTCGTCCTCGGTTGCCTTATATACGCTGAAAGTTAGATCCAAACACTTCCAGTAAGCGACAAACTCAGTATATTGAATGTTCGGAGTACTTCTGAGAATGCTGTCGATAGAGACTATGACTTGCCCCACAGCCGATACTTCGGCTCCAATTTCTTGCAAGATGCAGTAGGTTGTAATCAGCTCCCGCAGCTGGGTTGTAGTAGACAAATAAGTTTCATTTTCTACGATGATTTCATCATGTCTGTAGAAAGTTTCGCCTACTGGTTCTGGATTAGTAAGCGATATTTGCCAATATTCCAGGTTTGATCTCAAAGCCACAGGCTCAACGCACCTCCTTCACGAATAGATTTTATAAAACTTATGATGCCCTCTGTGTCCTTTACTGCAACCAGTTGCCTGAGAAGGTCTCGCTGGTTCGCAGTTATGTCAAAGTAGGGAAAAGTTTCTATCAGCGCCTTTGCTTGCGATAATCCGAGATATTTGCGAGTGTATGCACTCTCGGAATATTTGTAGGTTGTGAGGAACTCGCTGTCGGTTAGGGCGCGGAAGTGTTCCAGTAGCAGATTAAAATAGTCACGCAGCAAGAGAATATCTTCGTATGGGAGGGTTGGCTGCAAGAATACTTGAATGGGATGCGTGCGATAGGGCGACTTCGTGACCACGATGCCGTCAGCCCGAAACACTTCGGAGATTAGATACAGTCCAGCGCGTCCATCGGAGGTTCCAGTGTCCAAGGTACGCACAAAAAGCGGATTTGCCTTTACATGTTGGCAAAGCTGCGCGCTGACATGTGCTGTAAACCGATGGTAGCCCTTGCCTGAAAAGTTATTAGCATCCACAAGGCAAAGCTCGGAATCGCCAGGGTTGCTCTCGACAGTCGCTTGATATAGGTAGTACTCTACTTTAAGCGGCGTGCGAGCGCGAAACTGGGTCGTAAACTCCTCAAACTCCGCTCCAGCACGATAATGAAATGCAGGCGAAAGGCGGTAGCGACGCCCCTGAGAAGCATGGTTTATCTTCACTCCTTCGAACTCTTGCACTTCACGGGTAGGGTACGCCTTGCGTCGGAAAAAACAGACGGCTACATGGACTCCTGTATGCTCGAAAACCTCCTTCTCAAAAATAAATGCGCGTTCCACCTCATAGAACGGCAGAAAATCATCGCGAATCTTATTAGAGTTAGAATAGCCAAATAGAAAGTTTGTGGGGATAATATAGACCATTCGGGAAATGCCATGTCGTAGGTCGTTGATAAGAGCAATCTGGTAGAGATCCTGATAGCCCTCGTTTATGCCTTTGAAATACTCGAGGTGGGGCTGGGTTTCAGGGTGCTTGACGATATAGCCAATATACAGGTAAGGCGGATTGGTCACATGGTACACAGGTAGGCGACTGTTGAGAATATCGGTAGGGTAGTGAGCCAGTGTATCCTGACAGCGAATGTTTTGACGCGCCAGATGTTCGGGAATACCGAGTTGAACGGCGCGCTGGATGCAAGCCTCAACTTTTTCAGGCTGAATGTCGTAAAGAAAAATATGCTCGCGAAAGAAGTCGGTTCGCTCGGATGCGGGAGTAAGTTCCAGTAGTGGGAAAATCAGGTCGCCGTTTCCTGCGAACAGGTCTACCCAGCGATACTCCGTGCGTATAGGGAGAAGTTCAGGCAACACATACTCACGAAATAACTCGCTGGGCGTCAGATGTTCTCCCAAGGTGCGACGGCGTTTACGCTCCGTTAACTGCGACATACTGAGAAAGTATACCCCTATAGGTAGCTTTGGTGCAGCTAACTACCTGCACGGGGAAAGCATAGCGTGGCAACCGTCTGTCCGTTTTCGCTGACCATCGTGAACTTGCCGCGCAGGGTGCCCCGCGTGAGGTTGTCGATAATCTTCAGCCCCAGCGTGTTGCTCTTGCTGGCGTCAAAGTCGGGGGGCAGGGGTAGCCCGTCGTTCGTCACAATCAGCGTTACTTGCCCGGCCGAGTCGCGCACCTGCACATGGATATGCCCCACCTCCTGCTCCTTGAAGCCGTGTTCGATGGCGTTCTGGATGAGTTCGTTGAGAATCAGCGCGACGGCGGTCGCCTGTTGCA
>JAWAHD010000098.1:0-3183 GCA_038889555.1 Desulfurococcaceae archaeon | reverse complement strand
AAAGAAGAGATGAGTGGCGTTAAGAAGTTAAACGAGCTACTGGAGAAGGTTACAGAGTTCACCAGGGGATCTACCATTGCAAAACCCACCTGATGTTCACAACGAGAAACCCAGGTATCCTTTGAGAGTATGTAGAGCTGGAATCAAGGGAGTGAAGCTACTACCAGTTAAAGTAGGCAACTACTGGATTACACCTTTACTCAGCGTTCTCGTAGATTTACCGGAGAACTTGAGAGGCGTGCACGTATCTCGATTGTACAGAACTGTGTACGAAGTTTTCACAGCTATGGGTAAACTGGACTACGAGTTTCTCGATGCTCTAGCAACAAAGCTTCTAGAAGTCCACAAGGCGTCTTCAACAGTGGATGTTGAAGTTTCAGCGAACGTAATAGGCAAAGGTAACCTGGAGTTCTCGGCGCACAGAGGCATATCAATGAGACTAGTGAAGAGCAGAGGTGGTGAAAAAACGATGTTCTCCTCGGTTTCCTTCGTGGTAGTAGCCGCATGCCCCTGCGCTCTCACCGTATCCGAGCACATGTACTCGAAACCCTATACGCATAACTCCAGAATGAAGGTCGTAGTAACGCTGAGATCAAAGGAGTACGTGCCATCACCAATAGAGCTCCTAGAGCTCTACAACAATGTGTTTCCAACCCCAAGGAACTACCTTAACAGGGTTGAGGAAGCAGAGTACGTGAAAAACCTTGTTGAAACACCGCGCTTTGCTGAAGACGTAGCAAGAGAAGTTGCTTACACTGTGCTCGAGAGGTACTCGAAACTTCTAGGTAGGGATGGGGCTGTTTTCGTTATGGTAAGGAGTGAAGAGCCTCATCACGAGTTTAAACTAGCTGTGAACTTGAAGATGAGCACCAGCGATCACCAGTTCAATTAACGCAATAACAATGTTATCGTTGCATATTTTAATCTCTACAACAATACCTCAACGTGGTGGTGTTTATGGGTTTAATAACGGAAGCCAGCTCGAGCAGTACTGTTGATGTTCTAATGGAGTTGGCAAAACTGGAGAACGTTGACTACGAATCTTTGAGAAGAAGAGTTGCTCAGGGTAAAGTTGTCGTTCCCCGTAACGTGACAAAGAGGAAGGCTAAGCTAGTGGGTGTTGGAGAAGGCTTAACCACTAAGGTAAACGTGAACGTTGGAACCAGTGGTGTATACGTTGACCTCGAGCTGGAGCTTCAAAAGGTCAAGGTCTCAGTAGAACACGAAGCGGACACGATCATGGACCTGAGCACGGGCGGGGATCTTGACGAGATCAGGAGAAGACTCATGGAAGCCTCGGAGGGAACACCCTTTGGCACAGTTCCCACATACCAAGCGTGGATATACGGTGTTAGAAGATACGGGAACGTGGCGAGTATCCCCGAGGACTGGTTTCTGGAGGTCATGGAAAGGCATCTGAGGGACGGCGTAGACTTCATGACCATACACGCAGCGATCACGAGAGAACTAGCGCTAAAAGCTGTTAACAGCCAAAGAATAATGCCAATCGTTAGCAGAGGCGGCTCCATGATCGCTGCATGGATGATTGAAACCGGCAAGGAGAACCCTTACTACTCTCAGTGGACACACCTACTGGAGTTGTTCAGAGAGTACGATGCAGTGATAAGCCTAGGTGATGCGCTGAGACCAGGAGCCACAGCTGACGCTCACGACGAACTACAGATATCCGAACTCATCGTGAACTCCAGGCTAGCTAAGGATGCTGTGCAAAGAGGTGTTCAGGTCATGATTGAGGGACCTGGGCACATGACGATGGACAAAGTGGTAGCAGATGTTAAGCTGATGAAGAGCTTATCCGGTGGAGTACCATACTATGTTCTTGGGCCACTAGTAACGGACATAGCAGCTGGATACGACCATATAGCGTCAGCTATAGGAGCAGCTGTAGCAGCAGCAGCCGGCGCAGACCTCATATGCTACCTAACACCAGCAGAGCATCTTGGATTACCAGATGTTGAACAGGTTAAAGAAGGCCTCATCGCTGCTAAAATAGCCGCTCACGCTGGAGACCTGGTGAAACTCGGTAGGAAAGCTGCTTTAAGGGATATTGAGATAAGTATTGCACGAGCCAAGCTTAACTGGGATAGTCAAATCAAGTACACGCTTGACCCTGAGAAAGCAGCTAAGATTAGAAGCCAGTTCGGTAGTGCTGCACTAAAATCCTGTACCATGTGTGGTCAATACTGCGTATTCCTGCTACTAGACAGGTACACTAGCACTAGGAGAGAACCCACGGTGGAAGAACTACTGGAAAGGTACAAGGGGTGAACTCCTTGAGCTGTGGTAGAGATACAAGTAGTGAGAACAGCGGAAGATCCTCGTGGATCTGGAGTACATGGGCTAAGGCACCACATCTGGAGAACTCAGAGGTACTTGTTGTTTCAGCATGTCTCCCGGTTGTAAACCCTGAGCTCTTCAAGAGACTGGCTGAGGGCAGAAATGTTCTCTTCGCGTGTCCCGAGCGAGAGAGCGCAGCCTACTACGGTAAGCTGGCGAGCATGATCAGGTCTACGAAGCCCAGAAGACTCATCGTTGTAACAATAGATGGGAGTCCTCACTGCTTCACGCTTCAAGCATCAGTGAACGAAGCTGAGTACATTCTAGGTGAGAAGCTGGAGAAAGAGCACTACGTAGTAGTAGACGGTGTTGAGCTCAAGAAAATAAGTCCCGATGCAGTGAGATTAGCGAGATACCTTAGCATAGTTAACAGTATTATCGAGAAGAACCCTGAGGTACTCGAAGAGTTGGCCAAGCACAGCAAGGAATACCAGTTATCTAGGTCTTTGAAGAACAAGTGAAAACCAAAATACACGAGAAGCGTTCCGAATGTGCATATCCGTTGAAAAGATTTCGTCAGGGTTCATCAGCGAACAAAAGCGCGTGACACTTCTACCCATCAAAATAAGGGATAAGAGAAGAGAGTTATCTCAAATTAGCAACGGCTGGTCCAGGTTGAGGTTTGAAGACATCGTTATTGATGGATTCAGAGTAAGATTGTTTCATATCGGCGGTTTAAAGGTGGGAGTAGCGCTTGACATTGGACCTAGGATACTCTACCTGGCTTTGAACAACGATCAGTTCAACCTGTTTAGCATAGTACCTGATGTTCAAATAGAAACACCAGATGGATTGTGGCGAATATACGGTGGACACAGGTTGTGG
>JAWAHD010000097.1:0-3246 GCA_038889555.1 Desulfurococcaceae archaeon | reverse complement strand
GCTTGATCAAGTTGGGTAGAACTTCTTTGGCTCCATGGTAGTGTACAAGTGCTTGACCCCACTTCAGCTTTGAAGCTTTCTTCAGCTTTCTCCAGGGGAGATCAGGCGGTGGTTCATGGTTGAATACATATGGAGTTCCCGGAGGGGGTAGATCACCGAGTACATCCTTGACCACCAATCTTCTCTTAACTGGTGAAGGTTTTATGGGAATATTCGAAATGAATACTCTCGTGCGTCTACTGGGGTTACCGTGGTTCTCAGCGCGTAGTACATTGAAGTACACTGTTGAATAACCCGCTCCCCTGAACTCTCGGATAATAGCGTCTTTTAAGCCGTTTTCCATTATTGCAGGCACATTCTCCATTACGAAAACCCTTGGTTTATAGTAGCTTACTATGCGAATAAAGTGCAGTGTGAGTTGACCCTGGGGATCAGTGTAGAGTCTATCAAGAGGGTTCTTCGCTCTTCGGGGATTAGCGCCGGTGAATGGCTCGCAAGGTGGACTCCCAATAATCAAGTCTACTTCATCCGGCTTCACAACGCTGTAGAGTAGCTTACTGTCGATATCCCTGATGTCCTCCGCTAGAACAAGCGCACCCGGGAAGTTTACCTTGTACGTCAATGCAGCGAATTTAAAGTTATCTACTGCTAGTACAGGTGTAAACCTACCTGTAGCTGTAAATCCTAGTGAAAAACCACCAGCACCTGAGAACAAGTCTATGTACTTATACTTTGGTTTTGGCAACTTTGATACGCTCCAAACTATTGATAGCGCTGTTTATTCTCCTTATGAGGTTCTTTAGCTCCTCCGCATACTTACTTACGTTGAACTCTTGGAGAAGTTCTCCATCGTGCGGACACATTAGGTCTAGTGCATAAGCGTTGTCAGCTGAAAACACTCTTTTGCACTTAGGGCACTCGTACAACTGGTTTTCCTGACTGTACTTTAGCAGAAGTTCAAGGTTCTCCTTGGTTTTCCTGAGCCTGTTGAGCAGGAACAGTTTTAAGGCAGGCTCATTTATTTTCCATATGTGTAGTATTCCGTTCTCTGTACGAAGTTTACCGGGTACAACTATAGCCTCCTCCGACATCTTCTGTAGAATTCTTCGTCCTTCGTTCGACCTTACCCCAGTGGTGTTTGATATGGTTTCTTCAGCTACGTATCCATTGTTAAGTATGTAGTCAAGTAGTACTTGAGCTTCTTTACCGTATACTCTACTCAAGACGAGCTTTAATGCGTCCATCATATCGCTACTTTCGTCAGAGGCTATGTTTTGAGCCTCTGTGGAATCTTTATAAGCAGGTTTACTACTCAAGTTTCACCACCATACTGTTATTTGCTTTAAAGGTTTATTTTTTCACTACCATTCTAAGGAACTGTTCATTGAAATTCTTTAATTGACCATGTAAATAAAGCTTATATAGAAGCCATCTTATCTAATGCAAATGGCTTAAAGTGAAGGTTTATGGTGAAAAGTAATGGCGGCAGCTGTTGAACCAACAGGCATACCCGTACTCATATTGAAGGAGGGTACTCAGAGAACAGCGGGTAGAGATGCACTCAGAATAAACATAATGGCAGCTCGAGCGGTTGCTGAAATGGTTAAGACAACGTATGGACCAAAAGGCATGGACAAAATGCTCGTAGATGCTCTTGGAGACGTAACTATAACCAACGACGGTGCTACAATACTAGACAAAGCCGAAATTCAGCACCCAGCTGCAAAAATGCTCGTTCACACAGCTAAAAGCCAGGACGCAGAAGTTGGTGACGGCACCAAAAGAGCCGTTATCCTCGCTGGAGAGCTCTTAAGGTACGCTGAAGAACTCTTAAGCAAGAACATTCATCCAACAGTAATCATATCTGGATATAGAAAAGCCATGGAAGAAGCCCTCAGAGTTCTCGATCAAATAGCTGTACCAATAGATATTGAAAACTACGACATTCTGAAAAAAGTTGCTATGACATCTTTAACTAGTAAAGCTGTGCACGACGCTCGCGAGCACTTCGCTGAAATAGCCGTTAAAGCTGTTAAGCAAGTAGCTGAGCAACGTGGCGACAAGATCTACATTGACATAGACAACGTTCAGACCATCAAGAAGTACGGAGGTTCACTGATGGATACGCAACTGGTATACGGCATAGTACTAGACAAGGAAGTTGTACATCCGGGTATGCCTAGAAGAGTTGAGAAGGCTAAAATAGCGCTACTCGATGCACCACTCGAGATCGAGAAACCGGAGATAGATGCTGAGATTAGAATAAGCGATCCATCTCAGCTAAAAGCCTTCTTACAGCAGGAAGAGGAGATACTCTCCAAGTTAGTAGAGAAGATAGCTGAGGTTGGTGCTAATGTTGTTATAACTCAGAAGGGTATTGATGAGGTTGCTCAGCACTTCCTTGCTAAGAAGGGTATTCTCGCTGTTAGAAGAGTCAAGAGAAGCGATCTCGAGAAGCTGGAGAGAGCAACGGGAGGGAGAATAGTTAGCAACATCGATGATCTGAAGCCAGAAGACCTTGGATACGCAGAGCTTGTTGAAGAGAGAAAGGTTGGAGAAGACAAAATGGTGTTCGTTGAGGGATGCAAGAACCCAAGGTCCGTTAGCATAGTTATCAGAGGTGGACTTGAGAGGCTGGTGGACGAGGCAGAGAGAAGCTTAAGAGATGCTCTATCAGCTGTTGCGGACGTTCTCAGAGATGGGAAGATTGTTGCTGGTGGTGGCGCAGTTGAAATGGAATTAGCTAAGCACCTGAGAAAGTATGCTGTTAAAATAGGTGGAAAAGAACAGCTTGCTATCGAAGCTTTCGCTAAGGCTCTAGAGGGATTAGTAGTTACAATGGTTGAGAACGCGGGATTAGACCCCGTTGACATGATAATGAAACTCAGAGCATCGCACGAGAAGGAAGATGGAAGGTTCATCGGTGTAAACCTCGATACGGGAGACCTCGAGAACATGTACGAGAAGGGTGTAATTGAGCCTGTGAGCATTATAGCAACAGCGGTGAAGAGTGGTACAGAGGCTGCAACTATAATACTCAGAATAGACGACATCATTGCAGCTAGTAAACTTGAAAAGAAAGAAGAAACCGGTAAGAAACCCGAGGAAGAGAAGAAGGAAGAAGAATAAAGCTGTAGTTTTTAAGCTACTCAACTTTTATAAGAACAGCTTTTTTAAGTGTAGGTGTAGAGTAGACAGCTTCTCCTGGTTCTAAATACGGGATCACCGAGACCGTGTTTTCATCCA
>JAWAHD010000096.1:0-3253 GCA_038889555.1 Desulfurococcaceae archaeon | reverse complement strand
CTCTTAGAAGAACAACGTATTCCCCGGGTTTATCGATAGTGCTTTTAACCTCGAATAAACCAGGAGTTCTACGTTTCTCTAACCGTGATTCAACAACGAGATTTCCAGATGCGTCTTTAACCTCGAGTAGTACTCCTACGTCGAACACTTCCGTGGAATCAAGTTTTCCACGTACCTTGATCTCCCCTTTTCCCTCGAATTCAAAGTCAAGTGGCTCTTCTCTTCTAAACGTTCTATCGTTAACACTATCAACAACGATATTGAATACACGTCTTGGTTTTTCCTCTACAAGAACAATTGGGTATTTTGCTAGCTCCTCTACTATCTCACTCTCGGATTTTAGAACCGCTAAGAACTCGTCAAGCTCAATTCGCGCATCCGGTTTGTAAACTACGAGTTTCCTAATTACTCTTTCACCGGGTTTAACTTCTGCTTTCTTCTTCAACTTTTGAATGTACTCTTTGATAATGTACCGTGGGGATACTATCTCGGTTTGCCTGAGATCACCGTTCATTCTCTTAAGCTTATCTACAACGTCTCTATCCCAATCGCATAGAGGAAGCCCCGTTTTGATTTTCTTCTCAGCTTCACCGGGGGAGTACGGGTGATTCAACCAGAGGATTTCACCGTTGTACTTGAACGCTATTTTTCTACCCAAGTATGCAATTCTAAGTGCTTTCTCAAAGTCTTTAAACCCGGTTAGGTGCGGTTTCACATTCTGTGATTCAAGGAGCTGTGTCCAGATCTCTCCTACTTTAATGAACTTTTTGGGAGACTTGTCTAAATCCCATACATCGCTCCAGTCCTTAAGTTCTTCAACTATATCACTCCAGTCCCATTCAGTTATAACTCCACGTTTCTCAAGGTACTCCTCGAGTCTTCTACAGAGAATCGAAAGATCCTCTGATTCATCACCATATGGTCTTAGGTCAACATCATATACCTTCTTCTGGCGTCCAGCTACTGCTTTTCTGAGAACAGAGTATATTGAGATAACAAGGTGTTTTTCAACTTCGCTCTTGATATTCTCGAGAACGCTTTGAACATAGTTTAGGTTTTCTTCTCCAGCTAGTTCTCTAAGAAACTCTCTTTCTTCTTTTACACTTTCAACAGCACGTAGTAACTTAAGTAGGCTTTTGATATAGTCCTTCATGTTGCCTGGTTCACTTCCAATTATTCTTCTAATTCTCTCAGTGTAGTGTAAACCTAGTTGCTCTGGTGATACCCCGAAGTCTGGTAGTAGTAGAACTATGTTGTTCCTCACGAGAACAATGTCAGCGATGCTGCTTGGAGGATCCTCTAAACCCATGTATATAACGAGAACCGGGTCATCTCTTCCCTCTAGTTGTTTTGCTACGATGTTCTCTATTTCAATCTCTCTGCTCATGGTGATCGGGACGATGTCTTTGATGTGTTCACCTCTTCTGAACGATACCCTGGTAACCAAGAGTTCTAATCTACGTAGAGCATCGAAATCCGTAAGTACTAGGTATTTTTGCCTTACGATTGCTAGAACATCCGGTATAGTGGCATAGAAAACCTTTTCATCTGGTGTTAAAACCAGGTAGGTGGAGGTGTTCAGCAGGTCATTTAGAGTATTAATAACGTCTGCTCCTATTGCATCACGATGTGCTATTGGATCATAGATAACAGATGGTAGTTGATCCTTGGCTAGGTATATCTTAATTGCTTCACTTCGCTTGGTTCCTTGACCAGGAATCGTGGATAACCATACCGTTGTTGCTATGCATCCTTTGATGAGAGTTAATAGCTGATTTCTATCTAAAGAGCGTTCTTGAAAGATCAACTCTCGTATTCTACTAGCATGACTCCTAATGTCCTGCTCGTATATTCTGTTAAACTCTGCTCTCAGCTCAGATATCATTCCTCTGAGAAGCTCTTCTCTGAACTCAGTGTACTCCACGGGGATAATCCATGGAGTAATAAGTGATAGTGCAGGATCACGACCAAGCTTCTCCTTTAAATCGTAAATGTGCTTAACAAGTCTTGATACAAAAGCAAGCAAGTACCTAGTTAATCCTAAACCCGGGTTTCTAATAGCAATGTTCACAATTAGCTCAATGAAGTAGGGGTGAAACGGGTATGTATCCTTAAGCTTCTCAAAGAATAAGAGAACATCCTGGTACTTTGCTTTAATGGAGTTTCTTAGCTCAGCATCTACATCTACGCGTTCTCTTATTTGTCTCAGTACTAGCTCTACGTTTTTCTTAACCTGTTCACTATCTATGTTCTCGAACAGTCTTTTTCTGAATACAGCTGATATGTCCTTTTCAAAAACCAGTGGTGAATGGTACTCGGGAGCTACACGCTGTAGCATTGAGTTTATTCTTTCAACGTACTCTGGGTGCTGAAAGCTTCTTCCAATACCACCTTCTCTGAACTCAGCTGGTAGAGTAACTACTAGTACGGAGTGTGGTGTTTCATTAACAGCTACTGCGAGATTTCTAATAAACGATAGAAATGCTTCACTGTAGCCTCTTACTACAGCATCAAGTCTAACAGCTCTAACCATGTACTCAACTGCTTCATCAACTAGTATGAGAACTCTCTTGTTTCTGAGAAGTCCTCTGAGCTCGTCTACAGTAGGTGGTGTTTGATTCTCGTCAGCTTTCCTGATCTTCTCGTATTCCCCGAGTAAGTAGCCCATTAGACCCCATGGTGTATGTATTCTGCGTCCATCTATGACCAGTGGATCATCGGGTGTTGGAGCTAGTGCACGTGTATCTCCAGCTATAACCACTACTTTGACATCACCGTACTCCTTTAGAGTTTTACACACGTGGCTGAGACCGTGCTTGAGCTTTTTGTCCTCGAAGTATTCTGCTACTCTCTCCTTCTTCTCATTGTACAGTTTTACAACATGGTATAGTGTTGCTAGTAAGTGTGTTTTACCACCACCGAGTGCACTGGGAATAACAATTACTCTCTTGGATACCGGTAGTCTATTACCTTTCTCGTCGAGGTAAACGTAGGAAACTCCTGCTAAACCACCCATAACTAGGAGTATAATGTTCTTTATTTCCATGCTTACATATGTTCTCCTCAAGAAGTCCTCGGAGTTGTACAGAACACTTGGAGTCAGTAGATTAGCCTCTGGATGTTTACCCCTTAGTTCATTGTACATGAATATGTTCGCTAGGTTTACTGCTTCCTCAATTACACCCTTAATGACCTCTTCTCTCGGTTTTACCACGGATGTAAAGGGTTTAACCTCTTGTAAAGTCAAGTAAAC
>JAWAHD010000095.1:0-3255 GCA_038889555.1 Desulfurococcaceae archaeon | reverse complement strand
AGGCGCAGAAGGGTATTAGCCTGCCATCTGGTACAACGTAGTGTATGTTGCATCTTTGAACTCTTTGTATATCGTAGTTGTAGAGATCCATGAAGTGCATTTGACCTATGAAGAGAAGCTTGTAGTGCAATTCTCCTAGAGCTTCGTAGCTTCTTCTCAGCACTACGTTGACTATTATCTTGTATATGTCGAACTCCTTCGGTGCTTTCGAGGAGTCAATGAACTTTCTTATTGTGTATAAAAGCTTTAATCCTGTAACAACTCTGCTTGATCCTGCTACAAGTTCTTCCCACTTTTCACGAAGGTACTCTAGTAATCCCTCAACATCTATGAAGCTTGTTATGGGTACTAGCTTAATTCTGTTCTCGCTTTTCTCGACGTACACATATGTCCCTACGCCGCAGATCGGATGGTTTGCCATCTCAAACTTGAACTCGCCACTGAAGCCCTCAATGAACCTTGAGAAAACCACACTAGCGTTCACGGGAAACCATGCTTCTCTAGGTATTTCACCATCGGTTTGCTCTTCTATGAGCTTTACTAGTTCCGGTATTGTTATTCTGTACTTTTCTCTCTCCCGCTTCTTCATGAAACCCGTTAAGCTCACGGGTTGAAAGTTGACTGATCTAACTATATCGATGTTTCTGGCTGCAAACCTTACAATGGCTCCTAGCTCGTGCGTGTTGAAGTCCTTTATAACAGTGGGTACTAGGACAACGCTTGTGATACCAGCTTTTCGGAACACCTCGAATATGAACGGTATTTCCCAGTGGTTCTTCGGATTGGTCTTAGGTGTTACTCCATCGAAGCTAAGGTACACTGTGTTCAACCCAGCTTGTCGAAGACTTCTAGCGTATTCTACCGCTTTGGCTGGACTCTCCTGGTATAATCTTGCGAACTTTAAGCCATTGGTGTTAAGCTGTATGTGCCTAACACCTTCTTCTCTAAGTATTCTCACGATGTCAACAAGGTCTTCTCTCAGAAGAGGCTCTCCACCTGTTAGCTGAATAGCTACCGTAACACTCTGCTTCTTAATGCTTCTAACCATTTCTCTGATCTGCTCCAGCGTAGGCTCGTACACGTAGCCAGCGGCTTCAGAGTAGAAGAAGCAGTACCAGCAGCTGAGATCGCACCTGTTGGTGACCACGAGGTTAACTAGTGCTGTGTGCTGCTTATGCATAGCACATAATCCGCAGTTAAATGGACATGCTGTTTTCACGGGTGTGTAGACGTAGCGTGTTCCACGTCCTTCTTCTTTGAACTCCATTACACGCTTGTAGAAGCTTGAATCACCGTAGTAAAGCTCTTCTATTACCCCGTGCTCTGGACACACTCTTCTAATGTAAACTCTGCCTTCTCTTTCAACTATCAGAGCTGGTAAAGCCCTGTAACAGTATGGACACACACTTAGTGTAGGCGAAAGCACCTCTTCCCCCTTTCTGAGGGATGGAGCAACGTATGCTATCTCTCCATGGTGTTTACTGCTCAAAGCACATCACCGCTATAAACGTGTTATAGGAGTCTTGGGTTATATAAGCTTGGTGACTTTTTTGGGTAGAGCCGTAGTTATAGCTGGAACACCGGGAACAGGTAAGAAAACCGTAGGTTCAGTCTTATCGAGTAAGTGTGGACTACCAGTCGTAAACTTAAGTACTGCGTCTCTCGAAGAAGGTCTTGTAGCGTACTACGACGAGGAAAGAGAAACCTACGTTATCGACGAGGAGAAGGTTTCTAAGTACGTCTTCGAGCTGGTACAGAGGAGTAGTAAAGCAGTGGTGATACTAACACACTACCCCGAGATATTACCAAGAGAACTTGTAGCTGCTGTTTTTATCCTGAGAACTCACCCGTTGGAACTGGAGAGAAGATTGAAAAACAGAGGCTGGAGTAGTAGAAAGGTTAACGAGAATGTAATGGCCGAGATCCTGGGTATTGTAGCATACAACGCTCTACAGGCTTTCGGAACGGAGATCGTGTACGAGCTCGATACCACCAATAGTACACCTGACCAAATAGCTGATGTCATATGTAAGGTTGTAGAGGGAAAGCACGTGATGAAGCCTGGAGTAGAAATAGACTGGCTCTCCCAGTTGCCGCTGGAGGAGTTATTGAGGTTCGAAGACTATGAAGGGAGCGATAAGTAGTGAGGGAGGAATAGTACTAGCATCATGGAGCCAGATAAACCACCTCGTGTCAAAATCGGACGTGGTACTCCATGTTCTTGACGTGAGAGACCCCTTGAATACTCTTAGCAGGAAGCTAGTACGCATGGTTGAAAAACGTGGAAAAAAGCTGATTATAGTGTTGAACAAGTGCGACCTCGTTCCTCGTAGTGTCGCGGAAGAGTGGAAGGAGTACTTCGAAAAACAGTTTAACCATCCAACCGTCTACATAGCAGCATCTAAGCGCATGGGAACACTAAAGCTGAGAACAGCTATCAAGAAGGAGGCTCCACGGCTCCCTGCAATCGTCTCGGTAGTAGGGTTCCCCAAGGTCGGTAAGTCTTCAGTGATAAATGCTTTGAAAGGAAAACACTCAGCTAGTACAAGCCCGTACCCCGGTAGCCCCGGCTACACTAGGCACTTTCAGCTTTACCGAGTAGACCCAAACATACTCATGATCGATACTCCGGGCATACTACCCATAGAGGGTGATACACTTGAAAGACTCATACGTGGATATCCACCAGAGAAGCTAGAGGACCCTGTTCTCCCCGCTGTAATGCTCATTGAAAGAATTCTCAAGTATCAGCCAATGGCGATTAAACTAGCCTACGGCATAGACACCCAGAACCCCATGGAAATACTCGAGAAAATAGCTGTACACAGGGGTTGGTTCTACAAAACAACAAAGGAGCCATTAATCGAAGAAGCCGCTAGAGCTGTTATACGAGATTACCAAGCCGGGAAAATACCATTCTATATTAGACCTTCACAGGTAAGTAGTTAACGGTGTAGGTGTTGGCTATAAGAGTAAAGATACTTGAAACGAACACTATTGTTGAAGTAGAACGTGAAAAGCTAACTGTGAAAGAGCTTCTAGAGTATCTTAAGTTATCCTCGTCGGAGAATCTGGTGTTAAAGGGAACTACTATTTTGACCGAGGAAGATGAGCTGGTGAACGGTGAGGAGGTAGTAGTGTTCACGGTTAAATCGGGTGGATGAACTCTTGTACATTAGTGAACAACTGTTCCCCACGTGTACCTAACGGTTGAACAGCCTTGATCTGCGTTAAGATAGTACCCAGATCTGTAAC
>JAWAHD010000094.1:0-3446 GCA_038889555.1 Desulfurococcaceae archaeon | reverse complement strand
CTACACAGAAGCAACTTGAACTTCTGCAAAAGTGGGTTCAGCAAACACTAGGACTCGACATAGAGTTGGACAAGGAGTTCACCTACGCTATATTCACAGGGTTGAAGAAAAACTACCTGGGTCGAACTAAGTCTGGTGAAATCGAGATCAAGGGTCTTATTGTTAAGAAGAGGAATACACCAGAGTTCATGAAAATCCTCTTCAACAACATTATTGATACCATTAGAAAAGTTGAAACACCCGAGGACATAGCAGGGTTCATTACCTGGATTGAGAAGGTTACCAGAGAGTACTACCATGGGTTAAAGCAAAAGGAGATACCTCTTGATCAACTGGCTATAAAGACAACTCTCTCCAAGGATTTATCAACGTATGTTAAAAACAAACCACAGCATGTTAAAGCTGCTTTGCAACTGAAGCAGTACGGAATTGATGTTCAAGAAAACGACGTCATAGTGTACGTTAAGATAAAGGGAGGTGATGGTGTTAAGGCTATTCAACTAGCACGTCAACACGAGGTAGACCCGGAGAAGTATGTTGAAACACTTAAGACCGGGTTAGAACAGTTCCTTTCAGCACTTGGTATAAGATGGGAGGACATAGTGTCTGGTGAACTCGGCAAAGCAGGTTCTTTACGTGAGCTCACTAAACTTAGGGGTTCAATCCCGCAGAAGCAGAAAAACCTATCCTTATAATAACCCTTGTATACAGAAAAAGTAATCTGTGTACTCAAGGTGACGCGATCATGCCCAAGAAGAGAGAAAGCAGAGGTCGTAGGAAGGGAGATAAGGGTTATGTGGAGAGAATATCCTGTGATCAGTGCGGTGCACTAGTACCCTCCGATAAAGCAGTATGTGTTACGAGAATGTACAGCCCTGTTCCACCCGGTTTAGCTGAAGAACTAGAGAAGAAGGGAGCGATCATCATGAAGTACCCGGTAGAAAAGTGCTACTGTATTTCATGCGCTATATTCCTTGGTGTAATAAAGGTTAGACCGGAGGATGAGAGAAAACCTAAGCAAGTGCATATTTAAACTTCAACGCTATACCATACTCGTAGATTAAGGGTGTATCTTAGCTTTGAAGGCATCAAAGGTAGTTATTGTAACAGCTGATTATCACCCATACCATAAGCTGTGGTTATCTCTCGCCGAGAAACTAAGCGGCATTTTAAAAGTACCACTTGAGGTTAAAATTGAAGACTACGTGTACCTCGTTGAACACGGTGATAAAGACGAATTTGGAATGAGCTGGCTACCACAGATACTCGTTGAACTGGAGAACGGTGAAGTACACTGGTTACTTTCCCGATTACCACTCAACGAACGCTTGCAACCGGATGAGAGTAAAGCAGTAGAAGAAATGCTTACGAAACTACGTGAACTCAACGTAGAAATACCCCAGTAGCTTCCCCCTCTGAAACTCGGTAAAGCAAAGTTTTACACTCTGCTATCCTCCTGTGCTGAAATTCACGTGAATTAAATTTAACCTGTCTAAAAACTGTATGTATTACTGGCTACAGCTAGAGTGCTGCATCGGGAGAGCTATGGTTTTCGTGCCATATGTACCAACACCGTATCCTGTGGTAAGAGCTATGCTTAAACTTGCTAATGCTGGACCAGACGATGTAGTGTACGACCTGGGGTGTGGTGATGGACGCATACTCGTAGTTGCTGCAAAGGAGTTCAACGTGAAGAGAGCTGTTGGCATAGAGCTAGACAAGGAGAGGTATAAGATTGCTCTTGAGAAAATAAGAGAGGAGAAGCTAGTAGACAGAGTTGAAGTTGTACACGGAGACTTCTTCGATGTTTACATTGGTGAAGCAACAGTAGTAACCCTCTTTCTGCTAACATCTGTGAATGAAATGCTGAAACCTAAGTTCGAAAAAGAGTTGAAGGATGGAACAAGAATCGTGAGCCACGAGTTCAGGATACCGGGTTGGAAGCCGGAGAAGACAATAGAGGTAAGAGACGATAATGGATTGCTTCACACAATATACCTATACGTTAAGGGAAGACACTTCTAGCGACTTCCTTGCGAAGACTATGTACCCGGTGTGACCGATCATTCGAGACCTGGGTCTAACAGCGTCTTTTTCAACTCTGTACTCTCTGAGAAGAGTTTCGTAGGTATGTATATCGATGAACACTCCGGTTTCCCTGAGAGCTAGAACTGTTTTTTCAACCTGGTTTACTGTTGGAACGTAGATTAAAACGGGTGCTGATGGCTTTAGTACTCTGCTGATGCTTCGAAGAGCGTTCCATGGGTCGGGTATATCCACGAAGAACGCGTCCAAGGCTTCCTCAATCGCTAGATCTGTTCTCACGTCGTGCTTTCTCAGGTCTACTCTGTCTGCTAATCCCGTTTTCTCAAGGTTTAATCTTGCACACTCGAGTGCTTTATCTGAGATGTCAAATCCGTAGAGTTTCCCCTTGTCTCCTATAACAGAGGCTATTGCTAATGTTAGTACACCGCTTCCAACACCAGCTTCTCCTACTCTACTGCCTGGACTTATACCCGAGAGGTATATCATCAACGCTACGTCCTTTGGGTGAATAACCTGCGTTACTCTAGTTACACCAGCTGAGTAGTAATCCAATCTCAGTGGTTTCAGTACGTAAGCAGTTACACCCTGGCTGGTTTTCACGGTACTACCGTATGGTATACCTATCATGCTGTCATGGTGTATATAGCCCTTGTCTGTACCAAGGATTTTTCCTCTGGCGAGCTTGGTTAGAAACTTTCTCTTGCTATCTATTAATACAAGTACTGTTTCTCCCTCGCGGGTAATCTCCATTCGTTTGCTTACCTCTAAGCCCCGGTGTCACTCATCACTCCTTCAGAAATACCAGCTTTCAGCACCACTATATCTACTAGCAGAGCCCTTTAAAACCATTAATTCGACTAAAACGTGGATACAATGTCAGGGACTATTGAATGAAGGTTTTAGTGATCCCCATTAAACCGGTTTTCGCCTACAGAATCTTCACGGGTAAGAAGAGGTATGATCTCAGGAAGCTTGTACGTAGAGTAGACATCAGGGTAGGTAGTAGAGTAGTAGTCTACGTTAGTGGTAGAGTTAAAGCTTTCATGGGCGAGTACACCGTGGGACGCGTTGTACAAGGTCCTCCAGACTACATAATCAAGGTGCTATCAGAAGACCCTGATGCAGGAGTTGGTGAAGAAGACTACAGTTACATTAGAGGTGCAAAGCAAGCTGTTGCCATGGAGGTTGTTAACCCCATTGTTTACAAGAAGCCTGTGGAGCTTAAACCCATTCTGCACTTGTTTCCAGACTATCAGCCACCCCTCGGTATTCAAGAGCTGGATGCTCATGAACCAGTAGTAGTACTGGTTTTCGATAGAGCTAGAAGAATGTCTCTTGGTTCATGAACAGTGCTCAGGTTTAACGGAAGTAAAACAGCTAGAAATCGAACTCTTCCTCTA
>JAWAHD010000093.1:0-3450 GCA_038889555.1 Desulfurococcaceae archaeon | reverse complement strand
TGGAGGGACCTGTAATAGGCTCTACGCAGGTTGAACCCAGACCTCATGTACATAACTTTGGTGGGTTCACGGATGGTGATAGAGCTCTCTACATACTATACCACGCTGGTTACAGAAGAATTATCCTTGCAGGTTTTAACTTCGATAAACCACACGTTTGCCCAGGCAAGGTGGTAGTGGACTATGCTGTAAAGAAGAAGAAACTTGATGTTGCTAAGTGGCTTATTTCTTTGCTTGAAGACAAAGGGTTACAAGTGGTGAACGCGCGTGAACTGTAGCGAAGACCCTGCCGCGAAGTACTTCTCTTCTAAGGTTACTCCGAGAGACAGAGCCGTGTTCGAAGCAGGTATAGCCATTGGGACTGCTGTGCACCAATTCAGCGGTATTCCCCTGAGAACACCCCAGGACCTCGAGGTTATACGTGAAGCCGTGAGAAGAGCTCTACTAGCTCAACCCTGCAGAGAGTACGTTGAAGTCGAAATAGAGTACGAGAAACCATCAAGACCACCACCATACGACTACACAACCCTGAAGTCTAGGAACATGGACCTGAGAATAGTTGTTAACTACAAGGGTACTAGAGTAAAGGCTAGGTTAAGGTACATTCCGGAGCTTGATTACACTCTCGGCTACATAGAGGACATCGAGGAGTCCTAACTTGAAAAGCGTTGCCTGGGGAATAACAGGTGCTGGTGCATACCTAGAGGAGTCTATTGAAGTAATCGAAGAGATCTCAAAGCTCGGTCTCAAGGTCACCGCTTTTGTTTCAAGAGCCGGTGAGCAAGTACTAGAAATGTACGGTTTAAGAAGCAGGCTGGAGAACGCTCTAAGAGGAGAATACCCGGTTGGTATTGTCTACGAAAGCGCTGAACCACCTGGGTACCCAGCAACAGGTAGGCTTTACCTCGGTGTTTACTCTGCTGTTGTGGTTTCGCCAGCTACTTTGAATACTGTTGCAAAAATCATTCACGGAATATCCGATACACTTGTAACAAACCTAGTTGCACACGGTATTAAAGCCGGATTACCTGTGTACATACTACCAGTAGATCTTTACGAGGTCAAAAGCAGAGTTCCTCTCTACGTGGACAGATCGAAATGCAACCTCTGTTCGGAATGCGCCGTAGTACCCGTGTGCCCTACAGAAGCTGCAAAGCCTCATCCGTACTACAAGGTAGTAGTAGACCTGAGGAAATGTACCAGGTGTTTTGCTTGCACATCCATGTGTCCACACAACGCAATAAGATTTAACGTAGAGATAGTTGTTCACCCGGTTCCATACTACGTTGAGATAATCAAGAAGCTGGAACACATGCCTCGTGTTCGAATCATTAAACACCCATTCGAGATCACCAGTATACTGGTGAGGTCTCTACGAGAGTAGTCCTTGTCACTGGTAAAATAGCCTGTAGTCACCTGGAAAACATAGCTGATGAAGCTAGAAGCAAGCTTAAAATAGACACAGCTGTTCTCTGCTTACCGATCCCGGTTGCAGCGATGATCACAGCTGAATACCTAGCAAGAGAACTACCAAGATACAGGGACATTGTGCACGGAGCTGACCTCGTCGTGGTTCCTGGCTTCGCGAGCGGTGATATGAGATTAGTCAAGCAGGTAATCGGTGTGGAGGTGGTAAAAGGTCCAAGGTACGCTCACGACCTTATTCACGTACTTAAGCTGGTAACCGAGGGACTCAAACTCTCACCGCTTGAACCAGCCGATGAGGTCTTAGCCGAGTATCTACGAGACCGAGAGTACAAAGTTTTAAGCCAATCGAGATCAAAGGCTTCGGCGAACAAAGTGTTCGAGATCGGAGGGTTACCCGTTAGCTCCGAGTATCCACTGTTGATCGCCGAGGTGTACGCTGATGTTACGTCTGTGAGGGTGGAAAACCTTATGTATTCCGATATCATCGTGGTTGGAGCACCCTATGGTGCACCACACGAGAGGGTTAAAGAACTCGTTGAGAACATTAGGAGGGCTACGGGTAAACCCGTCGGAATAGACTCCCCTGAGCTGGACCTCGTACTAGAGCTAGCTGAATCTGTTGAGCTTATTAACGGTGTACCTGTGGACATGGTAGATCAACTGGTAAACTACGCGGATACTATAGGCGATAAACCCATTGTTATCACATCACCTCAGCAAAGTGCTGAAGAGCGAGTAAGTGTTCTCCTAGAAGCTCACGACAAGCTAAGGAGAGCTGGTTTCAAAAGAATAGTACTTGACCCTGTTCTATCACCGCCACTTATTGGTCTTTCAGAGTCCCTTAAAGCGTACATAGAGCTTAAGAGAAGAGCAAGAAGCGTTCCACTCCTGATGGGCGTAGGCAATGTTACAGAGTTAGCCGATGTGGACAGCGTGGGGCTTAACGCTCTGCTCGCTTTCATCGGAGTGGAGTTGGGCGTTGAACTGTTCTTGACAACGGAAGCTAGTGTTAAAACAAGAGGCTGTATTCGTGAACTAAGAAGAGCTCTTGATATGGCTGTTGTTGCACGTGAACTCAAACGCCCACCAAAAGACCTCTCTCTCAATCTCCTATACCTTAAAAGCAAGAAGCGCACCACCCTGGAGTTGCCAGCTGCTCGGGAGGTCGTAGAAGCCCGTGAGAAGCACAAGGTGATTCCAGATCCCAGAGGCTACTTCAAGATCCACGTAGACCACGACTTGGACACGATTGTACTGCAGCACTACAGATACGACTCAAAAGAACCAACTCTGGAAATCAGAGGTAAAGATCCATATTGCATACTGAGGGTTTTAATTGAGAGAAACCTTGCATCCAGGCTTGATCACTACTTCTACATAGGCTATGAGCTTGCAAAAGCCGAGATTGCACTGAAGATATGGAAAGAGTACGTGCAAGACGAGAACCTCTTTTAAGCTATAGTACTGGTTCTTCGCTTAATTTGTTCACATGCTTTTATCGGACTCAACTGGTTGCAAAGAACTAACTGCACATAGAAACCCCCATGTTTATTCACAAAGCTGTTCGGTTCAGCCGACAACCCTTTTACACCTGATACTGCGTTATTTAGGAGCTTTACAAAGTGGTTTTACATGGTGTCATTTTGAAAACTATCAAGTGCCCTCACTGCGGGTTTGAGGAAAAATCACCTGAGTTCATCTACATCTACGAGGCTACACTCTACGTTTACAATGGAGAAGTTGAACGCGAGGAGAGGGAAAGACCTGTTCTTGTTGTCTGTCCAAGGTGTAAGCAAGGTTTCTTCCTAGAGGACCCCTACGCAAGGGTTAAAAAGACTTTGTGAATCACTTGAGCAAATGCATCGTTGTACGGGAGAACTTCGTTGTTTTGCAAGGACGCCAAATGCTATTAAAGCTGAATTTGCATATATACAACTGTAACACCTTATTAGAGGCTAAGTAAGCGTTGATTAGGGCTTAGTGATGTCAGAGGTGCTTGAACCTTTAGTGGTGATAAGCTTG
>JAWAHD010000092.1:0-3474 GCA_038889555.1 Desulfurococcaceae archaeon | reverse complement strand
TCTCCTCTACTCGTACATTACCAGGTACTTAACAGTGTTCACTAACTCGGCGGATATTGTAATTACGAACGCGTACTACATTAAATCACTGAACAAACTCTACGTTACAGTAAGGAACGTAGGTTTAGCTCCAACAACTGTGACAGGAGTTGAAGTCATACTAGTAAACAGAAGCATTTCAGCTAGTAATCAAACATATGATATTCCAGCAGGTGGAGAACGAACCATAGAAGTAAACGTCGATCTCGCAGAGACACCTCTCTACGTTGTTGTACGCTACGACAGAGACAGGCGAACGGATCCATACACGGTAAGGGTATTTGGTTGATAAACACAGGTGTAATCAATGAAGATCTTCAAAAGATTTTTTTCTAGGTCCCCCCTTTCATCTTTTAAATTTAGCTTATCCATTCCTTATGCAAGCAAGAACATTGATCCCACAACCTCGAACATTTTGAATATGTTACTCGAAAACCACCTCAAAGGTTACAATATTGAGAACGTAAGCCTGGACAGCACTTTATATACCTACAGTTTGCATAACGTTGTTGAAATCTCTGTTGGAGAACTCGGTAATGAAGTTTTCTACGTTGTTAAGGAGCCGACGTACGATAACGAGGTTTTAGTTCAGGTCACACGAGAGCTCTCTAGTAGAGTTTTCGCCAATGAACAGGTTATTTCTAGCATAAAATCTATGCTCGAGAAGAAAGAGCTCAAACCTACTGACTACGTATACTTCAAAGTAACAAGCGGTCTTGGTCCTCTCACACCTCTTGTTCTAGACCCTCACGTCGAGGATATTCATTTGAGTAAGTCTTCTGGCAGAATTTACGTTGTTCACAATTCTTTTTCTTGGATTGGCTGGTTAAAGACTAACATAGTAGTTAAACCAGAGCTAGTAGATCAGCTGGTTCTCGCTCTATCTAGAAGAGCTGGAAAACACGTATCTCTCGTTCAACCACTCGTCGAGGGATCACTAGAGGGTGTTCTGAGAGCTAGTTTGGTTTACAGTGGAAGCATAGCTCAGCTTGGTAGTAGCATAGTACTAAGGAAGAAGAGTGGAGCAGTTCACACCATCACAAAACTAATTAACGAGGGAACAGTATCATCCGCGGTTGCAGCATACCTTTGGCTTGTGATAGAGAACAAGGGTTGGATCGTAATCGCAGGCCACGTCGGCTCCGGGAAAACCACCTTGCTTCAAGCACTTCTGAGCCTTATACCAGGGAACAAAAAGGTCATCACAATAGAGGACTCCCCTGAGGTCTACGTTCCAAGCGAATTATGGGACTCTTTCGTTGAAAACTACGAGGTTTTTTCGAGATTACCTCAGGTGGATGCTTTCGCGCTTCTCAAATTCGCCCTTCGAAGAAGAGCAGACTATATAGTTATTGGCGAAGTTAGAGGAGCTGAAGCAAGGTTGCTGGTTCAAGCTTCGAGATTAGGTCACGGTGTACTGAATACCATACATGCTGATGGTGCGCAGTCTGTTCTTGAAAGACTCATGGCGTCTCCAATATCGATTCCAAAGAATCTTCTCGGTAACATATGGACGATTGTGCTAACAGAACTTGTTGGTAAAACAAGAAAAGTGGTAAGTATTACAGAAGTAAGCAACGACGTAGAGTTGGTCGAAATATGCAGTTCCTTGGTACCATGTAGCTTAGAGAATATTGCTCAGAGGTCTGTCAGACTCGCTAAGATCTACAATAGTGAAGAACTGTATCAGGAACTTGCTCGTAGAGCGATCTTCCTAGAAAAACTTGTCTCCGAGGGTATTTTTGCACCAGAAGCACTAGCACGTAGGCTCTTCGAGTTTTATTCGAAAAAACATCTGGAGGTCGAAGAGCTTGTTGCTAAGAGTACTCGGTAAGAGGAGATTTCTACGTAAATGCTACGATGACATGTTCCTCGACTTTCTCGTGCAACTAACAAGCTTCGAATCTAGTGGTTTAAAGATTTATCACTTGTTCGAAAGCATTAGAAGAGGCGATATCGAGCTCGGTGAGTGTTATAGCGCTCTCTCGAACCAGTATACCGTACTGGAGAGTTCTCTAGGTGCACCTCACCTGGCTTTAAGAAAGATTGCTGAATCTGTACCTTCCCTAGAGCTCTCTAAATTTCTAAGAGATTACAGTACTGTGCTGGTTACTAGTGGTAATACAAAGTACTTCGTTGAATCTATGCTTAAGCAGGAGTTTGCTAGGTTTAGGGCAAAGGTTAATGAGCATCAGAGAGCGCTCGATACGTTGTACGAAGCTTATCTGGTTGGGATTCTAGTGCTGATGTTCCTCATGGTGCTACCTATATGGGGTTTGCTCCCGCTTCTTGGACTTCTCGTAATCTACGCGCTGGGCGTAACGGGGTACTTCTTCGCGTATAGAATATGCGTAAAGCTCCATTACACCCTCCCCGGCTACGTAGTATTCAGCGACATTCTCTTCTCAACGTTAGCAGTTGTTCTAGCCTTGTCTTTCGAAGCGATGCTCCTACTACCTGCACTATTACTTGTTCTACACGTGACTACGAGAAAACACGCTGCTGTGAACAATATTCTCGAGCAGGAATCGTTCCGCGTAATCTACGATACTTACTCGCAGGTGTTAATGGGTAGACCAGTGAGTACAGCATTGTTGGAGTCCTTAGGCTTCTCCAGCTCACCTCCGTACAGGTTACTCTGGTTTAGTTTAATGCTGGGCGTTAACCCTAAGAAAGTTTTAAAGATGACAAAGCTTCCAAAACTAGCTTACAAGATACTTCTCTTCTCACTTGTAATGATGCTTTACAGCTCAGCTGAAGGTAAACACCTTGTTCACGCTGTTGACTACTTGGATGAAATCGCATCGGTGAGAAAACAGGTACGCGAGAAGATAAAGCAGTATGTTCTGTACTCCTTTGTAGTAATTGTTCTTGTGGTGGCAGCCTACATTATGCTATCGAGAATACCACTAGCATCACCCTTAGACAAGCACGCGTTTTCAGCTTACAGTAGTATAGGTTTTCTAATGGTAATGCAACCAGCGATCCTAATCAAAGATGGGGGGTTCACTTCTTCGCGAAGCGCGATAGCAGTAGTATTCGCAGCGCTTACTACGTATTTGGCGATGATGAACTTATCTATTTAAGCTCCTCAACTAGAATCTTTGCAATTGTTCTCGCGGCATTAGGGTAAATCCTAGTGGGTTTGTGAGCGAGCTCCAAGGCTCTCTTTAGCTCCTCTACGTCCGCTCTCTCGATGAAAACTGCTTCTAGCTTCTCAGCGTAGATCTTTATATCATTCTTTGGTGCACCGAGAACAACCCTGGGGTTCCACACGACTATGACTGGTTTCCCGTAGGCCAAGCTACCGGTAGCAGCGGTAACTCCTTGCTGGGTAACAACGATGCTTGCACCCGCGATCCACCTGTGTATATCACTAGTATACCTGAAAACTTTCCACGAAGGGTTTCTCCTGAGGTAGGGCTCTGGATCCAC
>JAWAHD010000091.1:0-3474 GCA_038889555.1 Desulfurococcaceae archaeon | reverse complement strand
GTGGATCCAGAGCCCTACCTCAGGAGAAACCCTTCGTGGAAAGTTTTCAGGTATACTAGTGATATACACAGGTGGATCGCGGGTGCAAGCATCGTTGTTACCCAGCAAGGAGTTACCGCTGCTACCGCTAGCTTGGCCTACGGGAAACCAGTCATAGTGGTGTGGAATCCCAGGGTTGTTCTTGGTGCACCAAAAAATGATGTAAAGATCTACGCTGAGAAGCTAGAAGCAGTTTTCATCGAGAGAGCGGACGTAGAGGAGCTAAAGAGAGCCCTGGAGCTTGCTCACAAACCCACTAGGATTTACCCTAATGCCGCGAGAACAATTGCAAAGATTCTAGTTGAGGAGCTTAAATAGTTAAGTTCATCATCACCAAATACGTAGCAAACGCTGCGAATACTACTGCTATCGCGCTTCGCGAAGAAGCGAATCCTCCGTCTCTGATTAGGACCGCTGGCTGCATTACCATTAGAAAACCTATACTACTGTAAGCTGAAAGCGCGTGCTTGTCTAAGGGTGATGCTAGTGGTATTCTCAATAGCATAATGTAAGCTGCTACCACAAGAACAATTACTACAAAGGAGTACAGAACATACTGCTTTATCTTCTCGCGTACCTGTTTTCTTACTGATGCGATTTCGTCCAAGTAGTCAACAGCGTGAACAAGGTGCTTACCTTCAGCTGAGCTGTAAAGCATCATTGCAAGCGAGAAGAGAAGTATCTTGTAAGCTAGTTTTGGAAGCTTAATAATCTTTAAAACTTTCTTTGGGTTAACGCCTAGCATTAAACTAAACCAGAGTAACCTGTACCGAGCTGAGCTGGAGGAACCTAAGGACTCCAACAATGCTGTACTCACTGGTCTACCCATTAACACCTGCGAGTAAGTATCGTAGATTACACGGAACGATTCCTGCTCGAGAATATTGTTCACAGCAACGTGTTTTCTCGTAGTCACGTGTAGAACAAGTAATAGTGCAGGTAGTAGGAGCATCGCCTCGAAAGACAAGGCTAGAACAACTGCTAACGTTGAGAAGAGAATGTCGCTGAATACTACGTAGCCGGGGAGGGTGTAATGGAGCTTTACGCATATTCTATACGCGAAGAAGTACCCAGTAACGCCCAGCGCGTAGATTACGAGAAGTCCAAGAAGCGGGAGCAAACCCCATATGGGTAGCACCATGAGGAACATTAGCACTAGAACCCCCACTAGATACGCTTCGTACAACGTATCGAGCGCTCTCTGATGCTCATTAACCTTTGCCCTAAACCTAGCAAACTCCTGCTTAAGCATAGATTCAACGAAGTACTTCGTATTACCACTAGTAACCAGCACGGTACTGTAATCTCTCAGAAATTTAGAGAGCTCTGGGGAAGGTACAGATTCAGCAATCTTTCTCAAAGCCAAGTGAGGTGCACCTAGAGAACTCTCCAGTACGGTATACTGGTTCGAGAGAGCGCTGTAGCACTCACCGAGCTCGATATCGCCTCTTCTGATGCTTTCGAACAAGTGATAGATCTTTAAACCACTAGATTCGAAGCTTGCTAGTTGCACGAGAAAGTCGAGGAGCATGTCATCGTAGCATTTGCGTAGAAATCTCCTCTTACCGAGTACTCTTAGCAACAAGCTCTTCGACCTCCAGATGTTTTTCCGCATAAAACTCGAAGAGCCTACGTGCTAGTGCTTCTGGTGCAAAAACACCCTCGGAGACAAGTTTTTCTAGGAAGATCGCTCTACGAGCAAGTTCCTGATACAGTTCTTCACTATTGTAGATCTTAGCGAGCCTAACAGACCTCTGAGCAATATTCTCTAAGCTACATGGTACCAAGGAACTGCATATTTCGACCAACTCTACGTCGTTGCTTACTTCTGTAATACTTGCCACTTTTCTTGTTTTACCAACAAGTTCTGTTAGCACAATCGTCCATATGTTACCGAGAAGATTCTTTGGAATTGATATTGGAGATGCCATGAGTCTTTCAAGAACAGACTGTGCACCATCAGCATGTATGGTATTCAGTACACCGTGACCTAATCTCGAAGCTTGAACCAGTAACCTCGCTTCAGCTCCTCTAACTTCGCCAATAACTATATAGTCTGCTCTTCTTCGAAGGGCAAATTTGAGAAGCGCGAAAGCATCCACCTGAGGTAATCTCGAAAAAACCTCGTAGTTTTCAACGAAAGAGTCCCATAATTCGCTTGGAACGTAGACTTCAGGGGAATCCTCTATTGTGATGACCTTTTTGTTCCCTGGTATAAGGCTCAGAAGTGCTTGAAGCAAGGTGGTTTTCCCAGAGCCAACGTGGCCTGCGATTACGATCCAACCCTTGTTCTCTATCACAAGCCAAAGGTATGCTGCAACCGCGGATGATACTGTTCCCTCGTTAATTAGTTTTGTAATGGTGTGAACTGCCCCACTCTTCTTCCTTAGTACTATGCTACTACCAAGCTGAGCTATGCTTCCACTGTAAACCAAACTAGCTCTCAGAACACCCTCTAGTGATCCCTCGACGAGTGGTTGAACGAGAGATACGTGTTTTCCAGCTCTTCTAGATAGAGCGAGAACCAGCTGATCTACCAGCTCTGGTTTAACTACTATGTTAGTCTTTAACCAGCCAATCCAAGAAAAAGAATTGTGAACAACGTAAATTCTGCCAGAAGACTTACTCAAATGAATATCCTCGACGTGAGGGTCTAGAACAAGAGGTGTGAGAGGGCCAAGACCGCTTGTTACTTTGAAGTATACGTAGTCAGTAGGTTTTAGCTCTTTCTTTTCGAGCATAGATTTTATGCTAGAAATAACCTGTTCGTCGGAGAAAACTCTACTAGAGAGTTCTCGTGTAACCTGAGCTAAAACCTCGTTATCGTACGTCGGCTCCTTAACTACGTAGAAAACCTCATTACCGAGTTCTCCAACAGAGATTTCAACAACGTTATGCAAACTGTAGGTATATAGAATGCTGTCCAGGCTTACGTTCTCAATATTGTAACCTTTGAGGTGGTTTTCGAGTAGCATATTCAAAATGTTCGAGGTTGTGGGATCAATGTTCTTGCTTGCATAAGGAATGGGTAAGCTAAATTTAAAAGAAGAAAGGAGAGACCTAGAAAAAAATCTTTTGAAGATCTTCATTGATTACACCTGTGTTTATCAGCCAAATACCCTTACCGTGTATGGATCCGTTCGCCTGTCTCTGTCGTAGCGTACAACAACGTAGAGAGGTGTCTCTGTGAGATCGACGTTTACTTCTATGGTTCGTTCTCCACCTGCTGGGATATCATATGTTTGATTACTAGCTGAAATGCTTCTGTTTACTAGTATGACTTCAACTCCTGTCACAGTTGTTGGAGTTAAACCTACGTTCCTTACTGTAACGTAGAGTTTGTTCAGTGATTTAATGTAGTACGCGTTCGTAATTACAATATCCGCCGAGTTAGTGAACACTGTTAAGTACCTGGTAATGTACGAGTAGAGGAGA
>JAWAHD010000090.1:0-3485 GCA_038889555.1 Desulfurococcaceae archaeon | reverse complement strand
TTGTTCTATCAATGTCGTCTATTGCACGAATAGCCTGAACAGCTAGAAGGTCACGCTTCTGAGCTTCTTTCCTAAGCTTTCTTCTCGCATACTCAAGCATTATCTCGTGTAGCTTACTGTAGAATTCTTCAGGCGTCTTGGAAAAGTTGTACTTAACGGCTAAGTCAACGATGTTCTTTCTCACGTACAGTGCGATCTCGTTTCCTGGCTCAACGAGGGGGTTTAAACCTAGTTGAGATGCGATCTTAGCTGATGAATAGTGCTCAGTGACTACGTACACAACGCCTTTCTCCTTTAGCTTGCTGAATAGCTCCTCGTGAAGCTTCGTAGGCTCTCCTTTTTCAATGCTCAGCAAGTACTCTACGATGTCATCTAGTCTTGATGGTGCAGGAACGTACTCCACTACTTCGTTATCAGAGCTAACACCAAGTATACCGATAACTGTTTCTACGATGTACACTTTATCTATCATAGCTTATACCCGCCCTCTTTTGTTAATGTTGTTAGTAATATATAAAATACTCTTTTAACCGTCATAAAGTAAATGGTGCCCAAACCATGCCAAGTCACGGTTCGCTTACGAAAGCGGGAAAAGTAAGAAGTCAAACACCGAAGATACCGCCTAAACCAAAAAAGAACAAACCACCTAGAGTTAGAAACAAGATAGAGTACGTAAGAAGGTTTATTGCTAAGAAAGAAGAGGCGCAGTTATCGCAACCACCTTCATAAATCTATTTTAAACGCTTTCTCGTAGTGTTCTTTTAAATGTGCTTACGAGAAGAAACTTGAAGTAGTTTCACCTAGGATCAGCTTAAACTGGTTTACTATTCTGCTTCAGTATTTTAGATTGAGAGATACATGTGATTCTGGGTGTAAACGCGGGTGTAGGTATTGCTAGTATACTATGGCTACACTGGTAGTTTAGCAACGTATTTACATTCAAGGAGCTTAGAACCAGGAGACAAGGTTTTCGTTAAGTTAAAGGATGGAACTATTCTCAAAGGACTTTTAATGCCAAGACCTCAGCTTTACGAGAGTTCATCGATAATTGTTCTAAAGCTTGAGAACGGGTACAACATAGGTGTAGATTTTGCAAGGATCGAAGAGATAGAACTCGTAGAGAAGTACAAACCGATGAGCACCTCAACTCCTCCAAAGCGTTCGCAGAACAAATCATTACCCAAAGTTACACTTGTAAGTACAGGTGGAACAATAGCATCTAAGGTTGATTACGAAACAGGCGCGGTTACACCTGCATTGAAACCGGAGGAGATCACCGAGTGGATACCCGAGTTGGAGGAAATAGCTGTGTTTTCAGCTAGAGAGATAATGAGCATATTCAGCGAGGATATGACACCAGAACTATGGAGTAAAATAGCGGAGGAAGTGTACAAGGAGATCGAGAGCGGAGTTTCAGGGGTAGTAGTAGCTCACGGCACAGACACAATGGCGTACACGGCTTCAGCGCTAGCTTTCAGCATACAGAACAAGCCTGTTCCAATAGTACTAGTGGGTTCTCAGAGAAGCAGTGACAGACCTAGTACTGACGCTGTTCTAAACCTTATATCTGCAACTCTGGTAGCTGCCAAAGCCCCCTTCGCAGAGTCCGTAATAGCAATGCATGCATCAACGTCGGACAACTTGGCGGCTGTTCATAGGGGTGTGAAAGCTCGAAAAATGCATACCAGTAGAAGGGACGCGTTTCAGTCCATAAACGATAAACCAATAGCACTCGTTAACCCGTTCAAGCGTGAAATAGTGATTACAGGTGAGATCTACGAGTATAGAGGTGATAAGAACCCGGTTTTGAGAGCGAATTTCGATAGTAAAGTGGCATTAGTAAAGTTCTACCCGGGTATGGAAGCTGACATCATAGATTACCTCGTTGATAAGGGTTACCACGGGATAGTCATCGAGGGAACAGGTCTTGGGCACATCGCGAACAAGCTAGTAAGTTCGATTAAGAGAGCCGTTGAACTAGGCGTACCGGTAGTTATGACTAGTCAATGCCTCTTCGGAAGAGTAGACATGTACGTGTATAGCACGGGTAGAAGATTGCTAGACGCAGGTGTTATACCGGGGCACGACATGCTTCCTGAAACAGCGTATGTTAAGTTATCTTGGACCCTGGGGTCAATCACGAAGGATCTCAAGGAAGTCAAAAAGATCATGGAGACTAATCTTGTAGGGGAGATAAACTTCAGACACACGATTGATCTTTACCCAAGGTGGATGTAGTGAACATTGACTATAAGTCAATAGGGTTAAAAGTAGGTCTTGAAATACACGTGCAGCTGAACACCAGGAGAAAACTGTTCTGCCATTGTTCACCAATCCTAGCTGAGAGAGATCAAGCAGAATTTGCAAGGTATTTAAGACCAGCTAGAAGCGAAGTAGGGGAAGTTGACCCAGCAGCTTTACTCGAATGGCACAAGAACAAGGAGTTCGTATACAAGGCTCCTCGGGAGTCTTCATGCCTTGTGGAGGCTGACGAAGAACCACCGCATTTATTAGACGAAGAGTCTCTGCTTACAGCTCTAGCAGTTGCAAAAGCGTTGAATATGAACATCGTTGACGAACTACATGTGATGAGAAAAATTGTTATTGATGGAAGCAACGTGAGCGGGTTTCAGAGAACAGTCTTAGTAGCAGTTGGTGGAAGCATTGAGGTTGAAGGTAGAAGAGTAGGCATACAGACGCTCTGCTTAGAGGAAGACGCTGCACGCAAGATCGATGAGCGGGAGAACCAGGTTCACTACGTTATTGACAGGCTAGGTATACCCTTGATCGAGATTGCAACAGCACCTGATGTAGACTCTCCAGACTTAGCTCTGAAAACAGCCTTGAAGATAGGTCAATTGGTAAGATTAACTGGAAAAGCAAAGCGAGGACTTGGTAGTATTAGGCAAGATATAAACATAAGCATAGCCGGAGGAGCCAAGGTAGAGATCAAGGGGATACAACACCTCTATTTGATACCAAGAGTGGTAGATCTCGAGGTTGAAAGACAACTTAAGCTTCTCGAAATAAGAGATGAGCTTAATAGGAGAGGAGTAGTTCCAGGTGACGTTAAACTCGATATAGTTGATGTAACGGATGTACTGAGGCATGTAGACTCGAAGATTATCAAGAGAGCAATCTCCATGAATGATGGTGCTGTACTAGCGCAGGTACTACCAGGTTTCAAGGGTTTACTGGGTAAACAAGTTCAACCAGGTAGAAGATTTGGAACAGAACTCAGCGATTACGCTAAAGTATGGGGTGGCGTTGGAGGAATAATTCATACGGATGAATTACCTGGATACGGATTAACAGCTGACGATGTGCTAAGACTATACTCGGCTACAGGTGCTGATCCCACTAGAGACGCTATAGTAATAGTAGCCGACGCCAGAAGTAAGGCTGAGAAAGCGCTGGAAGCTATAGTTGAGAGAGCAGCGTACGCTGTTATCGGCGTACCAGAGGAAACTAGAGCAGCGAACCCC
>JAWAHD010000089.1:0-3518 GCA_038889555.1 Desulfurococcaceae archaeon | reverse complement strand
GTCTCGTCATACAGGAGTTTTTCCTTCTCTTTTGCCCTACGAGCCAACCCCCCTATCTTTTCCCATAAATTTTCAATCTCCTTTTCTAATTTTGACCTTTCGAATACTAAAAAAATTCTTTCCTCTGGAGAGACATTTTCGGGAATTAAAATCAGATTTGAAAAAAATAGGGGTAAGAGATATTCGGGATTCTCATGAACAGACTGATTTTCTATTGCCCTTATTAGCTCAGAGATTCTTCTTTCCGAAACTGTGTGTTTTAAAGAAAGTAGTTTTGAATAGACTCTCTCTGAGTCTTTTGGAAAGAAGAGCTCCTTTGCTGGAAGAATACTTAATTCTTCAACTCGTTCAATGCTACGCTGTGTGGAAATGTCAAAAAATTTAATAGCAGTTACCTCATCACCAAAAAACTCAATTCTTGTAGGATATAGATACTGAGGACTAAAGAGATCAATAACTGCACCTTTAACAGAAAATTCTCCTCTCTCCCCAACTTGTCCTACCCTATCATATCCCAGTCTGATTAGGTCCATTACAAAGGCCTCTCGGTTGACCTTCTCACCAGGGATGACGTAAAGGTATGCCTCTTTTAGGGTTGCACGAGAGTGAGTTTTCCTCAGGAATGTCCGAGGAGTAAAAGCAAGTGCCTTCAAGAAGGGAAGCTCCCAGAGAATTCTCAATTTGTCTTTTTCACTCTCATCATAGGTTATAGCATCACTGAAAACAGGTAAAACTGGCACAGGAACAAATTCAGCTTTTTCATTAGAGAAAAGCCGAAAACTAGTAATAAAATCTCTACCTTGGTCCTCTTCGGGGAAAATAGCAAAAACTTTATGATGAATTCCTTTAAAATCCGGAACTTTTGCAAAAAGGTAGCCTAAAAAGGCAGGATTCACCCCTGAAATTAGCCTTGAACTTTTCATCTCTAAATAAACTATCCCCTTTGAGTTTTTCTAAAACAATTTAAAATTCGCATAGATAAAGTCAAGGTCGATAAGGGTTGCTATTTGCGATGCTAAAGCTATATGAGAATATTCATGTTTGCGGTTTACTTCTGAGGGGTAGGTAGATACGATGGAAATAGAGAGACTAACCTCCTTTGAGTTTGAGGAGATAAAAAAGAAGGTACTTGGGGTGATAATTCCGATTGGTTCTATTGAAGCCCATGGTCCCCACCTACCTTTGGCAACTGATCTATATACTATTTATGAGATTGCTAAAAGAGTAGCTAAAGAGGTCCCCGTTTTAATTGCACCTCCAGTCTATTATGGACTCTGTAGAAGCACAAGAGATCTTCCTGGAACTCTAAGCATCCAAGGAGAGACCCTAAAATTACTACTCTTGGATATCATGGAAAGTCTTTACAGGCAGGGGCTAAGGACCTTTGCTTTGCTCTCTGGACATGCAGGTGGAACCCACAATTGTTATATCCTTGATGCAGGAGAGACCTTTTTGGAACACTACAAAGATACCCGAATCTTTGTTGCAGATATTGCTAAGCTTCTAAGGGATCTCTCTCAAAAAATTGAACTTCATCCCCAGGACTCTCACGCAGGTGATTGGGAAACTTCATTAATGATGCATCTGAAGCCAGAAGTTGTAAAAAATCTGGATCAGGCTTTTGAAGATTACCCTGCCTTTCCTAAGTATGAACTTGTTACAGAAAAGACAAAATTCTGGCACTCAGGAATTTGGGGGAACCCCAAGTTAGCAAGTCCTGAAAAAGGAAAAAAGATATGTGACCTCTTGGTAAAAAAATTAGTCGAGCTTTTCTTGAGTGGATCGAAGTAGAGTAGTATCCGTAGGCCTAAAATCCAACAACTTACAAAACCTGGTAGTAACTCCCCTTTTCAGGCAAAACTTAGGAGTCAAAATTATTGGTCAGTATTCAATAAGAATTAATAAAAATTCTTGACAATTTTTTGACCTCAAATAGAATAGGACAGAAATGAGGATACTAACTCTTTTTAAAAACTCCATCTTACAAAGCAAAAGGGAGGCAGTTTTAGGATTTGACCTTGGAAGTCATACTATAAAATGTGCCGAGCTCACTAAGAAGAGAGATAGAATAATTCTAAATGGATTTACACGTGTAAAAACTTTTGAAAATACAATTATCAATCAGCTAATAAATGACTCACATTTATTGAGATCAAATCTGAAAAATTTAATTTTAAACTTTAAACCCAATAGCAATAGAGCTTTTATATCTATTCCTTACGAGATAACAATCTATGGAAACTTTACGATAAGAAATCCGGAAGCAATTCAAGAAATTGATAAACAAATAAATGACGAAATACCTTATAATATTGATGATGTATATTATAGCTATTTTATTCTGCCTGAAAAAGATGGGTATGTAGTCCATTACTTAGTTTCTAAAAAAGAAAATATTGATATTTTAATTGACGTTTTTACTTCACTTAATTTAACAATAGAAAATATTGATGCAGATTTTGTAAACTTACATAATTTTTTTGAATTTCTATATGGACCTGAAAATAGACTTATAATTGATTGGGGATATGAAAATGTTAAACTTCATTTTTCTACTAAAGATACTCCTGTTTATACACGTGAACTATTTAATTTAGGCATTAAAAATATTAAAACTAAATTACAAAAAGAATTAAAAGTTACATCAGACCTAGTTGAAAAATTTTTCTTAAATCCACCAAATGATGACAATAGAGAAAAAATTAGAAAAATAGTTAAAGAATACATAATTAAATTAGCTGATGAAATTCGTTTTGGTATTGATATTGCTAGATCTAAATACAATTTAACTCCAGAAAAGTTTTATTTAATAGGTGGTGGTGCAAGAATACCTAATATTAACAATATATTGAGTAAGTTAACCAATGTTGAAATAGAATTAGTTGATATAAAAAAGAAACTAGAAATCTCTGAAAATATTGATCCACTATACTTAGATATTATTAATAAACAAGGCATACTTGCGATAGCAAGTGCAGTAAGAAAGTATTTATAGATCATGATTATAAAATTTAATCTTCTACCAAAATTAGAAAAGAAAGAAAAAGAAAGAGAGGAAAGTAAACTATCTTTTTTTAAAATTTATTCAATAATTTTAGCTTCTATTATAATAGGTATGTTATTATTAGTATTTAAAACAGAAAGAAACTTAACTCATCTAGAGAAAGAAAAAAAAGAAAAAAATGAAATGCTAATGAGGTATAAAGCAATCTCAAATAAAGTAAAAGAAATCGAAAAAAAGACTGAAGAATTGGGGAAAAGAATAGAGATCATAGTATCTTTAAAAGAGAAACAAGGTCTGACATTAAAAAAGTTGTACACTCTTTTAATCCATACAAGTTCAAACAAAGTTTTTTTCGAAAGTCTTCAAATGAACGATACTCAAGCAAAGATTAAAGGAATGTGTAACGATATTGATTTACTAGCAAATTACATGAATAATATCGAATTAAATAGAGATATTATCAAAGCAACACATTTAAAATCAGCTGAAACTAAAAGAATAGGAACTACAGCAA
>JAWAHD010000088.1:0-3692 GCA_038889555.1 Desulfurococcaceae archaeon | reverse complement strand
AGTCTATGGAAACCACCAGGTACCTGTTTTCCCCGATTGGAATAGCTGCTCCATCATCTGCAGCATCTATGCCTACACCACCCTCAACTCGCTTGTACTTGTCTTCAACCCGCCTGAAGATCATGTTCTCAAGCAACTCCAGCATTTCAACACCGCCGGAGCCATGAGCCAGAGTTACTCTATCCATGGTTGAGATCACCCTTGTCCAAGACTTCTCATCTTCTCTAAGAGTACGAGGTAAGATGATATTAGGTTTTCAGCATCAGGTCCTAAAACCTCCCTGAAGAACTCCACTTGCTCCAGGAGATCACTTGCATCCATCCTGGACACGATAACTCCTGCGTGAACAACCACTAAATCCCCTCTTCCGATCCTCTCCTCGGAGATCCCTATGAGCACTTTTCTCGGTAAACCATCACCGTAGTCTACTACAGCTGTCATGTTCTCGTAGTCAACGTCCAGCACAACAGCCGGTGAGCCCAGGCACAAGCTACTGATCACCTGTTCTTCCCTTGATCTCCCCCATGATCTTCAACAAGAGCTCCCTAGATCCGTAGTTAGCCCATATGGCGCATGCACCCTCAACTGAAACCATGCATGGACCCACGGGTTTAGCTGGTGTACACGCTTTAAGGAAGAGAGGACACTGAGAAGGATAAGCCTTGCCTAGTACAACCTCAGCGCATCTGCAACCGGGCGGCATGTCGTACACCCATGTGCTTGGAGTTAAATCCTTGATACCATACTCGTGAAAAGCATCGTACTTCTTGTACTCTGCTCTTAACCTCAATCCACTCTTGGGTAAGTACCCAATTCCCCGCCATGGATCATCTACTACTTCAAAGACCCTCTTCACAGCTCGCTGAGCTTTTATGTCCCCGTGCCATGTAACACTCCTCCTATACTCTACAGTGGTTTTTGCTTCTCCCTTTGAGAGCTGCTTGAGCACTTCTAGTATAGATATGAGAACGTCGAGAGGCTCAAACCCCGAGACAACCACGGGTATGCGAAAGTTCTCGGACACAGGTTCCCAGACCTTTGCTCCTGTTATTGTTGAAACATGTCCCGGTGCTATTACCCCCATTATCGGAGGCTCTGTGGGCTTCTCTCTGCTAACCTCCAGCGCGTAGAACATTGCTGGTGGTGTTAGCTTAACAAGGCTTAAGAGCTTTAGGTTCTCCGGTATGTGCTTCTTGATCAGCGCAAAGGCGTAGCCCGGTGCTACTGTTTCAAAGCCCACTCCCGCGAACACTGATGGTTTTCCATGAGTAGACGCATCCCTGGATGCTGTTAGTATATCCGGAACAACTTTCACGTTACCACCTAGACTTCTGGCTTCACTTAGAGACCTAGCACCCTTAACATCTCTATAAGAACGTAGTCTGTACACGTCTCCGTACGCGTACACTATTACCCCTTCAAGAGACAATTTTATCAACTCCTCGATGTAGTAGGATGGTACAACGCAAACGGGGCATCCGGGTCCAGCAACAAGCTCTAATCCACTGAGAACTATGCTTCTAATACCATAATAGGTTATTGTCCACTCATGTGTACCACAGAAGTTCATGATCTTGAGCTTTTCGACTCCAGTTCTCGTTTTGTACTGATCCCAGTAGTCTCGAATTTTTGCAAGGACGTATTCAACCAACCTCTTGTTCAGCCTAAGGTCTTTCTCAAGCATCGAGAACAGCTCTACGCTTGAGTACATGCAAACACCTTGCTTATTCTGCACTGGGGTTTAGAGTGTGTGAAGGACCGGGGGGCCCACCCCGGTTCATACGACCGAGGGACTTCTCGGCTAGTCACCGGGGCCTCCATGGGTATTAATGGTACTAGGGGGTTTTAAGCGGTGTACATTCCTCCGCTTTCTGGTCTTACTTCTTTTTCAATCCATTTATGCAGGTTTCTCGTAATCACGTACGATGCTATGATCAGCGCTAAAGCTACGATCATCATTAAGACTATTACTACCGGGTCACCGAAGCCGACACATATAGGTATGAACATTACGACTATGCATCCTCCTCCAGCTACTCTTAGATCAGCTGTGTAGCCCTGAACTAGAAGCGCAAGAGTGTACGCTACTGTAGCCAGGAATATAGTTAGAAATCCTGCGAAAATCAAGGCTAAGCTTAGCTTAAAGAGCTTCACCAAACCACCCTTAAGACGCCGGATAGTACAAGGTAGACTACGAGTGTAACTATCATTAGAGCTATCGCAAGCACCACCAATACCTTCGTTATTCTCGTAGTAGTTCCGAAGACTATGGGTACAGGACCAACAATTACTACTCCACCAGCTTCAACTTTACCCTCAGCTCCAGCTTTAGTGAACTCCCTCAGTATACTAAGCATTAGCAGAATCACACCTATACTCACAACGGCAAACGATACGAGAAAAACCAGCAGAAAAAGCTCTACCAAGCTCATAAAACTAACACCTACGTATTACACCCATCTTTAGCTATGAAAACACACTTTAAAAACATCGCACTTGAATTTAACAAGTAAGAAGAAAAGTGCTTACATTTGTTTATCTATCTTGAGCTTTAACCCCATGATCCTTTGAATTAGAACTGTGCAGGCATTGGCTCCTGATACATTGATGGCTGTTCTAATAGCATATGCTAGTGGATCTATTACCATCATTATTCCTACGCCCTCGAGTGGTAAACCAACAACGGATAACACGTACGCTAGCATTACGGTTCCACCCCCGGGTATAGCTGCTGTCGCTATTGATCCTACAAGCGCTGATAGAACTATCAAACCGTACTGATAGGGTGCCAACGAGATCCCGAACAACTGCGCGATGAACACTGCACTGATAGCCTGGTATAACGCTGCTCCATCCATATTGACTGTTGCTCCAATAGGTAGTGTAACCTGAAACACCTCATCTCTCACGCTCATTCTCCTCGCTGCTTTAATGTTGTACGGTAGTGTGACAGCTGATGACCTCGTCGTGAACACCACTAGGAAAGATGTCAACTGGTGTTTAAAGTAGACTAATGGGTTTAATCCACCTAGTAACAGTATTATTGGATACACCAGGAAGAAGTGTATGAAGGTAAAGAGGTACTATGCACCGAGGAATTTACCGTAGGCACCTAACATCTGTGGACCATACGTTGCTATTAATCAGGCTGCGTAACTAAAGATAGCTACTGGTGCGTAGTACATGATCACTCTTACAACGTTTATCATCGTTCTATAACCTAACACTAATACCGAGTAGACTTTTCTTCCTTCTTCGCCGAGCAGAACTGTAGCTACACCCGTGATTATTGAAAATACGATCATGGTCTTAGCACCACCAACTGTTAACAACAAGTTGAAATCGAGCTGGAAGAAGCTTAGAACTATGCATACTCCACTAGAAGGCTCTGAGAGCGTGTAACCTGGGGGTGGTGTTAGCTCCATCTCAACACCCGGTGCGAACAGTAGACCAGCTAATACACCACATACAGCTGCATGTACCGATGTAAAAACATAGAGCATCATCATGAGCACGAGGATTATACCGAGTTTTCTTAGATCAGCTATTGAAGCTGTAGCAGCAGCTACCGTAAAGAATATCAGCGGCAGTATGACTTCCCATATCAACCTTACAAAGATATCGCCCAGGAGTTTTAACCACGTTGATGCCTCCGTTCTAACAGCATTTGGAAGTTGCAGTAGTGCATGACC
>JAWAHD010000087.1:0-3715 GCA_038889555.1 Desulfurococcaceae archaeon | reverse complement strand
CGTGATACTGTTCGCCCCCGCCGCCGCGAAGTCGGGGATTAGCCGTTCGGGCTGCTCAATCATCAGATGCACATCGAACGGCAGGTCGCAGTGCGAGCGCAGGGCTGCCACCATCGGCGCGCCAAAAGTTAGATTCGGCACAAAATGTCCGTCCATCACATCGAAATGAATCCAGTCCGCGCCGCCGTCTTGCAGGGCGCGCACGGCTTCGCGCATCGCGCCGAAATCGGCGGAGAGAATCGACGGGGCGATTCGTATTTCTGACGCTTGCATAGGTTGTGCCTCTACACCGCGTAGCATGATACCCCCAAAATTGTACACTTGGAGGAGCGGCTTCGGGGTGTCAGGTATACTTTTGCCACACGGTCAAACGAGCATGGAGGCAAGCGCAGCTCAGGTGTGTGCGTCAGCGGGCGACTAACACGTAGGCGGCGAACGAGCCGCTGACTGTGCATGATTACCTGCGCTCTACTGACGAGGACGACCCGTACGAACTTGTCGACGGCGTGTTAGTGGAGCGCCCGACGGCAGCAGTCTGGCATTGCGATACACCCGCATCGGCACACCCCCACACCCAATTCAGCACACATACCGATACTCCTGCCTGTTCAGCACATCCCGTTTCCAGACACGCACGCCGTCGCTGTTGTACTTATGCGTATACATGGTCAATACATATCTTGTTCTCACATCGCTTTTTGTATATCGGTTAAAGAGTCGCAAATACGCTGCAACTCTTTTAACTTGCGCCGCGCCAGCGACTCAACACGACGTACGTAGACTATATCCCCAACCACACCACCTCCTCTCCCAATAACTTTGAATTGCCGAGAGGCGGTATCAAAGTGGCCTTTTAGCAAGCTGTAGGCGCGAGAATTGCAACTCTCTACTTTGTCTTCTAACAATGAAAAACAAGCACGAATTGTGTGGTAGTAAATCGCTGGCTCACTCACTGGATGCGCCTGCACAGAACGGATAATCACCGCCAAAGCTAAGCAGTTGGCTTCAGGATGCTTTGCAGTATCCACTTTCTGAAGCGCCTGGCAGATCGCCCGCAACAACCCCCCATCTGGGGGATACCAGTGGGGGTGAGTAACTGCACTGCGCAGATACTGTAGAAACACTTCAGTGTTACCTGCTGTATGTTCACGCAGGGCTTGTGCTAACAAAGCATTCACACGGACAACATCTTTAGGCTCATCACGCCGTAAGTGTAGGACATACCAATATACGGCGCCTAACACAGAAACACCTATAATGAATGTTAGTATCGCTGACTTTTTTCGCATAATCATTCTCCTTGCACTGTGGGTCAGTTGCAGTTGCTATAGCACTCTCCGCGTTCCGCGTAGCATTCGTGCCACTCAATGTATGCTTTGAATGGAGGCCACCATCCACCCTTAATATTCGCGACACAGCATGCCCACTTGATTTCGCAGCAACTTTGGCAGTCGGCGATATCAGGATTTGGAATTTTGCAAGGGTTTCCCTTCTGGCATTGCGGCAAACCTGGAAAGACCTTGCAAAAGTTTTGAACACACTGGTTATTGAGTAAGTCATCTATAGCTTTTTCCGCTATCTTTAAGCCTACACAACCTGCAAAACATTTCCAAAAATCTCGCACTCGCTTTTTTCTACACTTCTTAATACAATCTTCAATCTTGTTTTCATCTTCATTACAACCCCCATACCCCAGCGGTGGGCACACCATCGGGGCTTGAGGACCTACCACTGGACACACGCATGGGGCAGGCAGCTCACTCTGCACCCAGACCCCGTTGCTGTCCATCGGATAGAACCCGCTCGGCTCGCCCGATGCGTCCATCATCGGCAACTCCCCACCTGAGTAACTAAACCGTCAGTTCTGGCTATACCCCAGCGCGTTGCCCGCAGACAGATAGTCCTCCACACTTGCCCAACTCGTTCCGCTTATCGCCCGATTATACACCCGCATCGGCACACCACCACACCCTATTCGGCACAAGTACCGATACTCCTGCTGGTTCAGATAATCCCGCTTCCACACACGCACCCCGTCGCCAGTATACCCGTACTCGTACGCCACCTGCAAGTTGCCATTCCCATAATCCCGCTCTATCTTCACCAAACGCCCTTCCTCGTCATAGCGAAACACCCGTGCATAACTGTTCGGCGCGCTGTTCCACCACCGCGCCAAAATACCTCCACCCCCAGACAATACATCGCACTCATTTCGGCATGACAAAACCACGAAGAAACGCTATGATAGATATGAACAAAACCAAAACCACCACAAATGTGCTCCTCTCATCTAAACGAAGTAGATACCGAGACAGGAAATAAAATACCCCTGCAATCATAGCACATACTACACCACCTACCACATAAGGTTTGATATGAACCCACTGATAAAAGGGAAAACGCCCATCGACTATCCACGCCATCAGTAGCCACGATAAGACTGCCCCTATCCAAGCGCTCACCATAACTCCTACTGTCTTCAATATCAACTCTCGCATCACCAGCACCCTCCTGAGGAACAGTTAGCACCTAAGTAAGCTCGTACAGCAACCATAGCACGCACCATAGGCAACACCCCCCACTATTAGCTCGCCCAAAGGTGGCGGTAAAATCGGTCTGAGGAGCTTGCCCAAGCCAATCCCCGCCCCTAAAGCCAAGCAGCCATAGAGTGCGGAGCAGCCAATAGAACACCAATTACAGCAGGTTCCTCGGATAAGTTGTAATACAAGGTCGCCCAGTGCCGCTCCCAGAGCTGCCGCCAAACACATCAGCACCGCTCGGCAGAGTGGATTTGCCAGACACTTCAAGATAATCGGGATAATAAACCCCTGAGGCAGAATGTACCCTGCAGTTGGATCTGGTACGGGTGGGGACCCTGGAGACGGAGAAGGCATACCTGGAATACCACAGGTACCTGGAATGCACATTGCGGTATGGCAGTTAGATGCTTCCCCCTCACAGCTTCCATACCCCAGTGGGGGGCAGACCATCGGGGCTTGGGGAGCCACCACAGGACACACGCAGGGGGCAGGCAGCCCACTCTGCACCCAGACCCCGTTGCTATCCATCGGATAGTATCCGTTCGGCTCGCCCGAAACGCCCATCATTAGCAACTCTCCACCTGAATACGCAAAACGCCAGTTCCAGCCATACCCCAGCGCGTTGCCTGCAGGCAGGTAGTCCTCCACACTTGCCCAGCTCGCGCCCCCTATCGCCCTGTTGTACACTCGCATCGGTACACCACCACAACCAATACGACACAAGTACCGATATTCCTGCTGGTTCAGATAATCCCGCTTCCACACACGCACCCCGTCGCCAGTATACCCATACTCATACGCCACCTGCAAGTTGCCATTCCCATAATCCCGCTCTATCTTCACCAAACGCCCCTCCTCGTCATAGCGAAACACCCGTGCATAACTGTTCGGCGCGCTGTTCCACCACCGTGCCAGTGTGCCCTCGGGGTTCCACACGAACTGGTGCATCTCGCCTGTCCACACATCCAGCACGCTCTGCAACCGTCCCGATGCCTCCTCGTAGAAGTAAATGTCCCAGTGCTGCCCATTCAGCGCATCGTTGCGCAGCACCTCCGAACGACTGCCGTCGGGATTATACCCATAACTGCGCCAATACCACACCTGCCCAGTACGCTGCTCGCTCTCCAGCCTGCCCACAGGCGTGTAGGCATAAGTTGTGGTATCCCCACTCGGAC
>JAWAHD010000086.1:0-3758 GCA_038889555.1 Desulfurococcaceae archaeon | reverse complement strand
CCGGTAACCAGAAGTGGTTTGGAAACACTGCTGCCTTGTACGTGAAAACCCAGAGAGAAAGAGCTATCGCCATTAAACTAATGTACCTCAACTCCGCTAGAACTCTTGTTCTCGACAAGCTGGAAAGTAGTGCCATGTTGACTGTTCCAAAGCCAGCATAGAGTAAGACCACGGCCATGAAGTACATCGTCGTAGCAACAGCACCTATGAGAGCATACTTAGCAGCGGCTTCAACAGCCTCAGCTTTATCCCTATGATACGCAACTAGTCCGTATGCTGATAAGCCGAGTACTTCGATCATCACGAACAGGTTGAAAGCGTCTCCCGTGTAGAGGCAACCGAGTATACCTACTTCGAGACCTATTAACAGCGTGTAATACCAGGATGTATCATCAAGGTGTCTACTGTACCAGTGCGAGTACAGAACTATAGGTATCATAATCCATGCTGTGAGAGCTCCTATAACAGCGTTGAAGGAGTCCACCTCGTAGACTATGCCGAAGTGTGGCGGCCATCCACCGTACATGTAAACGAGAGGTTTCTTGCTCGTTAAAACATAGTATAGAACTACCGAGGAAGCAAATGCAGCATAAGAACTACCTGTCAGAGCCGCGATGAATGAGGCCATTTTGTTGTTTTTCGCAAGCTTCGATAACAGGGGAACTATGAAAGCTGTTAATGCTAGCAAAGGAGTTAATGACCCCAGCGCGTTCAAAGCTAATCTTTCGATCTCCATGAACATCACCCCTAATCAAAGATCCTCTTAGCGTACTTTTCGAAGTCTTCAAAAACACGTTTTTTCACATCAAGGGGATCCAGGGTTTTAGCGTCAATCCAATGGATGTAGAAAACTCTACGCTTTTCATCTACGTCAACTACGACTGTACCAGGTGTATTCGTTATGCTGTTAGCTATGGTAGTTAAAGCATAGTCTGTTTCAACATCGAAAGGAGCCATTACTACTGCGGGGTTAACAGGGGTTTTGGGGTGGAGTATTCTGCTTATAACGTCTAAGTGTGCAAGAGTCTCGTAGTACACGAAGTACTTGATCGCATAGAGAACTAGGTACCCCCATCTAGTTGGGTTAACGAGTTTAACTGGGGTTTTAACCGTTATCCCGGAGAATAGCGCACCCACGATCAAGGCGACTATTGCACCCGTAGCTAGATCGTAGGGCGAAATACTACCGGTATACACGATGTAGATAGCAAATGATAACAAAGCAACAGCGAGAACACCACCGACTCTTCTCATCATCAACCCCTTAACCTCTTGATTTCTCTCATATCCAAAGTACCGTAGTGTACGTAGAGAACGTAACCGAGGAATACGAGAAAGAGTATCACAGCTAAACCTATAACTATAGCAGTTAAAACTAGTGCTTGTGGTAGCGGATCAACACCTCTCTCTACGAGCACTTCTAAGGCTTTTTCATCGTGTTCTAGTAGTATTGGTGGCTTCGCGGGCAACGGTTCAGTCCAGCGCCGATACCCGAGGTAGATTGCGAACGTATTAGCGGTATCCGATAGTATTGTTAATGCTATTACCTTCTTCGTGTAGTGGGGCTTGAAGAACAGGCCGTAAAGCGCAATAGCGATGTTCACGAACAACGATGATGCGACAACCGATAGCAAATATATGTTAACGAATTCCACAGCTATTCACCCCTTGCATACTTGGTTAGAACAATGATTATGAACGCCGTTGTGAAACCACTAGCTATGGCTACCATTTCGAATAGGTCAAAAAACCAAACTGTACCACCATGTTCACCCGGCATACCTAGTGGTGCATCTGGTTTAGCAATGTTCTGAAATACATACGCATGCTGACCCAATACTAAACCTGAGATGAACAATGCTATGGCGGTTAACCCTATACCGGCGAGCCCCAAGCTCAATAGGATTATCGCTTTACTCGCTGTAATGCCCCGTTCAACTAGGAAGGCGATTGAGAATATCACTATAGTTAGCATTGGTACAACGGCGATTACAGAGCCTCCTTGAAAGCCTCCACCTGGTGTTAAATGGCCGTGAAGTCCTATGGATGCACCCACAGCTATGATCATTGGTGCAGTTATTTTCGTCACTGTTTTAACGATAACAGAGAGTCCAGCACCTTTGGTGCTTTTTCTTTCACTAAAAGCACCTCTGCATAGGGCAACACCTGCTATTAATGCTAGGTAAAATACCATTGTTTCAAATAGAGTATCAAGACCTCTGAAATCCCACAATATTGCTGAGACGACAGCAGAAGTCATAGCGGTGTAGTTGCCTAGGTGGAACGGATTATATGCAGCGTAAAGGTAGAACTCTGCGAGCTCTCTAATCTGTGCTTGTGGAACAATATAGTCAAACGCTAGTGCTAGTAGTAATGCTAGCGAGAGGACTACTACAATAGGTACGAATAACTCTACTACCTTCAATTCTTCTCCCACCTCTCAGTTTTGCTCACAAGTACTAGTAGAACAGCGGGAACAAGCCCTACAGCGACGGGTATATACACTAATGCTATATCCGGTGCTAACAGAAAGTAGTAGAGTATAGCGTAGAAACCACTCTGAAGAGCACTATACACTATAGCTCTAACTAGGTCCTTTTCCTTGATAGCCATGTAAGCAGCGATCACAGAGAGCAAGCTTAGAAGAGCCATCGCGAGATACGTGAAGGTTTCACCCGGTAGCACTGATCTCACCCGCATAACTCTGGGTTAAGTAAGTCTGCTCTGCATGGTTGAACCCGTGCAACCCTTGCTCTGTGAACAGCTCTAGCTAGAGCGTGAGAACCAGCGGGTGCGAGGATGAGTATAACTATAGCTATTGTAAAGCTAGCACCAGCAACAAACCACCTATGAGCTCCAAGCTCTTCTAGTGTAACAGAAATCAGGCTAGCACCTATCAGCGGGTAGACCGAGCCCCATATAGTACCAACAGTTGCAGCATGTAGTCTTAAGTAGAAGTTTTTAAACCTGTGAAAGCCTATCGCTGATACTAAGCTTGCAAACGCCCCAAGGACGAGCAAAGCAGAACCGAGAATCCTTAACACCAGTATAAGGACTTCAATCACCTAGATCACCTCTTTCAAGATACTTTGCAATGTATATGTCTAGAGCATAAACCCACAGGGCAAGCGGTAACGCTACCACGGTTAAAATAGGCTCTTTCAGGTAAATTGAGACTAAAACGAACAGAACAACCGTAATATACGCTATGACGTCGATCGCGAGCACCTGGTCGCCGATAGTTGGACCCTTGATAGCTCTTGCAGATAGAAGTGTGATCGAGATAACGTATACGACTAGAACAGCCATGATAAGCTCGTATATCATTAGTCCTTCACTCTCTTAAGAGTGCTTAGTGAAAGATCTGTCGAGTATGGAATGCTCGTACCAGCTATTTCAAAGGTACTAGTTGTTATGTAAGCGTTGAACGGGCACACTTTAACGCACCTGTAGCAGAATACGCATTTACCATAGTCTATTAATGGGTAGATCCTGCGAGCATTTATCCTTGGAACTTCGTAGTCCTGTGGTATAGGAGTCATTTTGATAGCATCAGCCGGACACTCTATTGCGCAGAGAGAGCAGCCAGTACACTTGGTTAAATCTGCGTACTGAACTCCGCGGAAATCCTGCTCCACCGGTGTTTTCTCACGTGGATACTGAATAGTGGCTGGTTTACTGAGGAGGTTTCTCAAGCTTAGTTCAAGTAGCTTAGGCCTTCTCACAGCTTACCACCAGCGAGTTCTCTGAGTGATAAC
>JAWAHD010000085.1:0-3780 GCA_038889555.1 Desulfurococcaceae archaeon | reverse complement strand
CCGGCTGTAATGCTCAGCTTTAGCACAGAAGAAAGCTACGTTTCATTCAAGAAGAAGCTGGCGGAGATTCACCCGTCTTTCACCGAGTGCATAGACGAAGAATACGTTATACTCTACCCCCACGTTAGAGAGCTACTGGAGAAGAACAAGCTTAAGCCAAGAATAGCTTACGATCCAAGGGGTATACCGGAGTTCATGATTTAGCCTTCTCAAGCTTGGACCTGAAACCTGTGGTTTGCAACCATAGGTTTCAGAAAACAAAGAAAAACTACGACAAGCAAATACTGTGCAAGCACTGTGAGAAACGTGTTAACGGTACTGAACCTACGTCTATTTACGTGCCTCCCTGAATATTGATGATTGTGGGTAGGAGTACCAATGAGCTTCTCCAGGTATGCTGCAATTGTTAAGAACCTTCGAGGAGTTATGCTCTTCAACATGGATGAAGAAGGTGTTGAAGCCAGTATTCATTGGCTAGTTAAGAGGTTCAGGTACAGAAACCTTGGTTTAACACCAGCTCTGCTGGTCAAGTACAAAGGTAGATTATCCAGGTATCTGCATGGAAACCCGTTCAGAGAGCTTGTTCCACCCGTACCAGCTGTAAGTAATCTTGTTCACGTGCTTCAAAAGCACCTGGAAGCTCCCGTTGAGGTCCTAGAGCTCCTGGTTTACGCATCAACGTATTTATCACCGGGTATTGTAGTAGGTAACACGTACAGAGGTCACCTCGAAAAGTACTCTGCATCAACTGTTCACGTCTGCAGGGAGATGAGTATTAATGACTGGAAGCTACACATGAGAATAGCAGACTACACGGTACTCGACTTTTACCTTCAGTGCGTTGACGAAGTACTTGAATCCCTCGCAGTGAGAAACATTGGTGAACTACAGCGGATTGTCGGTGAACGTAGAGCTAGAATCGAGAAGGATAGAAAAAGGTACTGGAGAGTGCTGTGCGAGAGTGGAACACCTTTTCTCTACTACATCGATGTACTAGAACTAGCTGTTAAGTACAACGCTGTAGATGAGCTGGAGCAAGACCACGCAGCAGGTCTTGCAATAGTACCCGTGATCTACGTTCCACCCGGATTAAAGTAGAAAAAGGAGGATCAAGCATAGATGAGTGTTTTTAACCTCGAGCGAAGTTAGTATACCACGCCGGGTTACCTTAAGGGGTTAAGCTTACATGTGGGTGACACCCTATGACGCTTCTCCTAAGAAACGTTAGGATACCAATCAATGGAGAGCTCGTGGAGGGATCTATCCTGGTTGAGGACGGGTACATCAAGTCCGTATCTAAGCTAGAGAAGCCTGCGGATGTTGTGGTTGACGGGGAAGGTCTCCCCGTTGTACCGGGTGGAATAGATGTTCACGCTCATGTCTACGACCCAGAGTACGCGGTTAACGAGGATTGGGAATCAGGTAGTCTTGCTGCTCTCTACGGTTGCATAACAACCATCGTGGATATGCCTCTGAGAGTCTACGTTGACAACCTCGGTGCACTCTACCACAAGATAAACGAAGCCTCTAGGAGGTCCTACATTAACTACGGTGTAACCGGTGGATTCCTCCGAGGAGACAACATTGCGTCCATTGACCTTCTCGCAAAGCACGGTGTTAAAACCTTCAAGATGTTCACCTGCAGACCCTTCAAAGCAGATGAATCAGCTGTACCCCGGATCATGGAGAAGGTAAGGGACAACAACGCTGTTCTCATTGTTCACGCTGAAGACGATGGCCTCGTAGACTACTACGAGGAGAAGCATAGAAGCTTCAACAGCATACTAGCTTACCACATGAGCAGAACTGGTAACGCTGAAGCATCGGCTATCATGAGAGTAGGATTAACAGCTGCTGATGTAGGAGCAAGGATTCACATAGCACATCTCTCGAGCAAAGAGGGTGTTCAAGCCATAGAGTACCTGAAGAGGCTGAGTACTGGGATCACAGCTGAAACATGCCCGCACTACCTCTACTTCACAAGGGAGGATAGCGTTAAGTACGGAACGTACCTGAAGATGGCTCCAACGCTTAAAACAAGCGAGGATAGAGAAGCCCTGTGGAGAGGGCTTGCGAGAGAGGTTGTCGATATCTACGCTAGTGACAACGCACCATGCCCAAGAGAAATGAAGGAGAAGGATGTGTGGAGTGCTTGGAGTGGTATACCAAACCTCGAGGTGATGGGCCCGTTTCTATATACCTACGGTGTTATGGAGCGTAGAATAAGCTTTGAAACCTTCATTAAGGTCTTCTCAGAGAACCCTGCACGTCTACTCGGCTTATACCCTACGTTGGGTGCAATAGCACCCGGTAGTCAAGCAGACCTGGTTGTCCTGGATGTTAGAAACCCGAGAACAATATCGCACAGAACACACCACCACAAGGTGGATTGGACACCGTGGGAGGGTTTGAAGGTCTACGGTCATCCTAGGTATGTGATCGTTCGTGGAAACCTTGTTATTGAGAAGGGTGAACTCGTGGGTAGACCCGGCTCAGGAGTATACATTGGTTCAATTCTGCTTAGCAAGTAAACTCAAGGTCTTAATTAACTATAATATTCAAGCTATTTAATAGTTTCACCGGTTGACAACCGCTAGTGAAGACTACGCCGGGGTAAAGTTAGTAGTAGGGATGCTGTATGCTGCTTCCCGAGCGATGGGATTCAATGAAGGCTAAATGATGTAAACAGGGCAAAAAGAGAACCAGAAGAGGTGAACTACTCTTTGGTACCATTGATACGCAGATAGTCACTCACATTCCTGATAGAGTTTGCATGCTTCAGCGCTCTTGAGTTCGTTCGCGGAAATTGTAGCTCCCGAATAATATATAACCTGCATCTTCCCTAACAAGGTTTAAAACAAGTGGGTATTTATGCGTGCTGAGGTCAGTAGAAACTCAATAGTTTTGAAGAGAGCATGGAGTAGTGTTGCAGTAACCTACGTGGTCAGAGAACTCAGCGATCTCCTCATGGAGAAGGGGTATAAACCTGTTGTTTTCTTCAGTGGATCACCCGTAGTAGAGGAGGGTGGATTGCAAGCAGAAATTAAACTTGATAAATGCCTTAGTGATCTAGACTACGCGCTTATCAAGCAACTACTCGAGAACATGGGTATAGAAGTCGTAAACCTTTCCTAGTCGATGTGAACAAGCAACAGGTCCCGAGAATCGCATTTTTAAACTCAAAGTACCTTAACGTGATGTGATAGCTGGTGCTAGTGTATGCCCAGAGATAAACCCTGGTTTGTGGGTTACCTTCACGGTAAGCACTGGATTTCCAACTACGAATACGATCTTGATACGATCCTAAAGGTTCTGCAGGCTGCTAGAGAACTCAAGGAAATGTACCACCGAGGTATTAGGAAGGTAAACTGGCTTGATGGTAAAACACTGTACCTCATATTCTACAATAAGAGCCTTAGAACAAGGAACAGTTTTCAAACAGGTATGTACCAGCTTGGTGGACAAGCCATATACATAAGCCCAGACCAGGTTTACACACCCACGTTACCTGAGGACATGATCCCGTATCAAACAGAGGCTATAAGCGATGTAGCTAGAGTTCTAAGCAGATATGGAAACGGTATAGCTATAAGAATATACGGAGATGCCGCCAAGTGGATAATTGGTCGAGGTCACAGGGTTATCGAAGAGTTCGCCAAGTGGTCATCGGTTCCGGTTTTAAACATGGAGGATGACATATGGCATCCCTTCCAAGCACTTGCTGACGCAATGGCCGCTATGGAGGTACTAGGCTGGCCCAAGGACCTCAGAGGTAAGAAA
>JAWAHD010000084.1:0-3846 GCA_038889555.1 Desulfurococcaceae archaeon | reverse complement strand
CTCATTGTGCTCGTGGTTTTAGCTCTGAGAAGCATACCCTGGAGAACCCCGGCGCCTCCGCCAACACCGACACTAACACCCTGGAGAACCCCGACGCCTTCGCCAACACCGGTCCAAGAGGAGAAGGGCCCAAGAATACTCGAATCGCTCGGCGTACTCGAACCAGCTGACCCGTTGATAAGGGAGATCTGGGCTCAGCTCGCAGAGTACAGAGTCGACGACCCACGGATCAAACCCTACATGGACTGGCTAACCTGGGCTATGACCGAGCCGAGCTGGGCAGAATCCTACCCCTTCAGAGACGACTCCACGGGCCCGTACATCGTCATCAACGCTGGCCCCGGACTCTGGAGATACTACACCTACCCCCCGGAGATCGAGGATGTGAAACCAGCCTCGAACACCAGCGTTAGAGTTGGCTACGTGAAGCTAGCCTACGGCATGGGAGCAGTCATCACAGCCTACCAGAGCGAGTCGGGACGAGTGAACGTGGTTGTCCACGGAACAATCCTCAACGAAACAGAGCTCTACAGGTTCTACCTCAAAGCAACCGGGCTAACAGGACTACTGGACCTCAACAGCGACCTAAACCCGATCACCGCCATCGGATACCTCTACGCCAAGAGCCCCGAGAGCCGTTTCACCTCACCCACCGGTGAACCTCTCTGCGAGTCCACGCTGAAGGAGTCGTGCGAGTACGTGGAGAACCTGAAGGTCTCCGTGCAATGGGTTCTCTGGAGAATAAGCGTCGACGGCCCCTGCTTCATAGAGGAAACCACTCCACCCGGGCAGGAGCCTCCTCCACCCTGGTGGCAACCCAGATACCTGTTCTGCAGAGTCCACGTACTCCTCGAAGCACCCGTCGTCGTAGGCATTGTACCCCTGCCCTGGGCATTAGACTACTACGACATCCGGCCCGAGCACCCGGGTAGGATCGGTGTCCCCGATGGCCACGCACTCGTGGTCATGCCACCCTACGGCTTCGAAACCTTCTACTGGCAGGTTGCACACCCTGTTTTCGCCATAGCCACCAGGATCAGCAACAGCAACCTCCTGAACGTAGCGAACCGGGGCATCTTCATGGGAGTAGACTACCGTGGCGGAGGCGACATAACACCCCTCAACGTGAGACTCTGGGGCGGAGGAGTCTGCAAAACGTGGTCAAGTCTCTCAGCCCTCATGGCAACCACCCTGGGGTACCCAACCGTCTACCTCTCTGTCCCATACCACGCTATTTCAACACTGGTGATGCTCTCAAGCCTCGGTGAACACGGAGAACTGGACCTCGGCGAGGTGTCGGACAGGCCGGCTGGCATACAGTTCTGCAGGAGCATCAAGGACATAGACATGGACGGAGCCCCCGACTCGCTCACGGTCTTCGTGAACATAAACGACTACGACTACCCAGTCGACGCCATCAGGAACTTCATGAGAAACGGGCACAGTTGCATGAGGTACCTCTGCCTACCAGGACTCTGCTACATGCCGAAAACCTGGCCACTCGAGGGGCTGAAAGTGGAGAGCACCATCACCCTGATGCTCATACCAGCACTCCTCGGAATACCCGAGTACCTCCTCGGACTACCCGAGTGGCTCAAGACACCGGCTTTCACCAGGTACCAGTTCCTAACCGAACGCTACCTCTACGACTTCGTCGCCAAGATCCCCGAGGACGAAGAGCTCTTCAACAGGTTCCTCGGAGTCGTCTACTATCAGTACATGTGGACGTACATGTTCTACGAGCTCGACGAGGAAACAGGAGAAGTCAGAATCTCCTTCACCGGTGCAGTACCAGACCCGTTGGAGCCCTTCATCCACGCACTCCGCAAGGGTGAGCGATACACCGAGTTCACCCTCCGCTTCTTCAACATCACACTCGCAGACTTTGCACCACCATCAGCAACCACCGTGAGAACAGTCCTGAACCACCTAGTCCTCCTCTACGAGAACACAGAAACACCCACAGCCACCTGGCTCCTCGAAAAAATCGACAACTACGCACAAAGCAAACTAGGCTACGGAATACACGGCTAAGCACACCAGAGACAACAACACCACTACTCCTCCAACGCAACCAGACATTTTTACACCAACTGGGATCCCAGTAACAGCGGAGGGAGAACCAGAAGTGTCCACCGGGCTCAAGCAACAAGAGGAGCAGAGCACACAGCGAAAACACCTCGTGGTCCTCGGACCCTTCCTCCACGCTGAACCAAGACCCGGAAGATCAGTTTTCGAAGCACACCCAAGAGCCCTGGTACCCAAGCATCGAGTACTGCTCGACAACACCAGGATATACAAGGTGTACCGCGTCCCCGTTGCCCCATTCCAGTACAACTACTACGTAGTCTACGAAACCGACAACCTCGACTTCTACAGCTACTACCTTGCCCGTGTACCGGAGAACGCCGTGGAGGTTAAACGAATGCGTGTACCCAGATGCAGAGACTGCGGCTCATACAGAGTCTACGGAGACGCAGACGAACTCTACTGCACGAGGTGCATGAGCGACAACATCGTCGATGAGGTGGTTTGGGAGGAGAAGCCTATAAAGCTAGAGAGTGTAGTGTTTTCTTGTCCAGTATTCTCTTCTTCTCTGTGGGTTCCAGTTTCTGAGTGGACGGTAGTACCCGATTATTCTGCTCCATACGTCGATGTTTTCGCTTCCACAGGATGGACACTTGGTGTACTGACCCGTGGTTGTCTTCTCGCAGTTGTTGCAGTGTGTTATAGCTGGTGTGTAACTCCAGTAGATGAGCTCAGTATCTATGAGCTTCTTGGTTAGCGATGCAAGTGCCTCCGGTTCGGGTTCTTCGCCTAGGAATATGTGCATCATAACACCACCCGTGAAGTACTTTTGAACCCGCTGTTCAACCTCGACTCGGTCGGGTAGCTCCATGGGCGAGTAGTAGGGTGCTATACTGGTGGAGTAAACAGGGTTCTCAGGGTCCGGCATGTACTCAGCTAGCTCAGGATGCTTCTTCAAGTCGAGCAACGCTAGCTTGGGTGACGCTGATTCACCGGGAACCTCCTCTACGTTCCAGGGGACTCCTTCTTCAAGCATCCACTTCCTAGCTGTCTCCGTTGCGTACTCAACTATTCTCTTCATGAGTTCAGCAGCTCGTAGCCAGTCCTTTCTGGCGCCGTCGAGCCAGAGCTTTGGTTCACCCATGAGTACTGCGGATGCCTCCGGTAGACCTATCAAGCCGATCGTGTTGAAGTGGAAGGCTGGGAACTCGGGCATGTACTCGAGTATCATAGCGTAGAAGTTCGGGTAGTTCTTCATGATGTGCACGTATCTGCTTCTGAACCAGTTGCAGGCTTCTCTCACGAGCTTCAGTGCTTCATCGTAGAGCTCCCAGAACCTAGACTCCTCCTTCTTAGCCTCGAGAGCCAGCCTCGGCAAGTTCACGTCGACAACGTTCACACTACCGGTTACATCTGGCATAGCCCAGAGTCCACCGAACCTTTGCCTCTCCATGGTCCTCAGGTACTCTTCTCTAACAGCTTCAAGGTCTCTCCTCAGGCTCAGCGTGAACTTTGTGTTCCTGTAGGCGTGAGCGAGTTCGTGTCTGTCTATGGAGATTCTGCAGCACATTGCGAAGGCTCCATCGGGGTTCACCATTCTCGTGTTCAACCAGTAGAAGCTACCCCTCTTAGCCGCGGTTTTGAATACTGCTTCGTGTATCTCGGGGTCTTCCCATATCCACTTCGCTGTGGTCATCAACGTTGGAATGGGGAAGGTGAAGGGTTGTCCAACGCTGTCACCTTCGTAGTAGAGCTCTGCGAGTGCTTTGAAGAACACCTTGGCTTCCTCCTCGTAGGCTCCAAGTGGTTCCACCTCTA
>JAWAHD010000083.1:0-3872 GCA_038889555.1 Desulfurococcaceae archaeon | reverse complement strand
TACCCACATGGCTCAATGTTCTAAGCACATCTTCTCTATTAACTACGTTGATTGAGCGGTATAATACATTAAATGCCCGGCGATCCCAGTCATATGGCACGGCGAACCATCTGTCAAAGCTCACTGCATACTCAGCACTTGGATAAGTCGGCACTGTGACATTGCGGACAATATATGTCCTGTTGGTGGCTATATATCTAACGACAGCTTCGCACCTACCAGCCTCTACCACTAGATCAATTGTTATATCAGCAGGAGCAGGCCTGATTGTAACATTGCCACATCTTGCATTGATAATTAACTCAATAGTATAGTTCGCATTTACTGTCAACACCACATCCTTCCGTAAGTACCCATCAACTCTTATTACGGCGTTGCTCGCATCAACTATGAGTTGTGGTTCGACAAGTTGGCCATCTTCTGTCCCGTTGTAGCTGATAAATCTGACATATGTAGCATTTGTAGCGGGGTCAGACCAGATACTAGCGCCTCTCAACGTGATGACAACAACATTATTAGGCAATATGTCAAAGCTTTTGTCAATAACTGTATCTATGTGGACTCTGTAGACTTTTGTAACGGGCGTTGCGTTAGTTAAAACTGTATACAAATACTTCGGGACTGTGCCGTTGCGTATCACGGCCAAGTTCGGTAGATATACAAAACTCCCACCTGTCAAGACGTCCCTATACTGTCCAAAGTATAATGTTCTGTTCACGGTGCCGCCTACCAGAACCTCAACTCTACTATTATGCGCGGCTGCTGTACCACTGGCTAATTCATTTACAAGGAGTTTACTTAGTCCATATGTCTTGAATGTGTTGCTAAACGGCGCAGTTAGCTGTGGAACTAGAGTGGCGTTGCTAAACCTGGCGTCTGGTTTATTCAAGGCGAGGCCTAGGTATACGTCAGTTATTGTAAAGCCGACAAACGCGTCTATAGGTAGTCTCATACTCTTGGTGTATGTTGTAACATTCACTGGGTAGACGTCGGCGTTTATCTTCACCAAGGGGCCTGTGATGGTGACGTAGTCGTCAAAGACCTTCTGGCCCATGTACCAAACTACAAACCTTAGCCTCTGGCCCTTTATAAACAGCCTTGCGATCTCTGCACTCCCCACTTGGTCAACTGTCATCTTACACACATCGACTGTATCTTTCGGCTGCTGTGACGTCAATGTGAATATGGCGGCGTATCTATCTGTAGAGGCATTTGCAATAAATCCAGCCATTGAGGCCAATGAGTAGGCGACTATAGCTCTGTTGTAGTTAGCTCTGTCAACACTTGGACAATTCAACGCCCTCTGAGTCTCGTCTAAGTACCTCGAGGCCAGGTTCCTATAGATAGACCTCATCCCAGTTATGCCAATGGCTCTGAAGTCGGTTATCACCTTGTAATCCCTCTGTTGGTACTCTCTCCAAATAGAAGCATTGTAGTACACATCGTCCGCCAGCAACAGCGTCACGTTTAGCAAATACGGCCTAGTGGCTTGTGGATAGGGGCCTAGATACACAGGCTGGCTCCTTAAGAGATGCTGACCAGTCTTGTCGTAGACTTCCACCACGAGGTCGTAAACCTCTGCGTGGAGTGGAATAGCGTCTTTGGCACATACGTATCTCGCCACGAGGTCACCAGTTATTTTTATAGTCGTCTCGTTCACCACTAGTCCTCTGTCCAGCACTCCCCTAGTGCCAAGGGTATAGACGTCATCTATGTGTGTTAAGCCCAGAGCTTCTTTGTACGACGCGTAGTTGTTGCCTCTCCTCACTTGTTCAAAGTGGTAAGGCCACCGTCTGTCGTGGTCGGGCACAATAGTGCGGACTTCTACTCTAATCGGTACTCCGACCGGCACGTTCGGAGCATACACGAACCCGCTACTGTTAGAAATACCTCTCGTAATTTCTGCATTTACGGCCGTGCTAAAGACTCTCACCACGAAGCCCATTAAGGGCTCTTCAACTCGGCTGTAGTCAACAGACACCACCCGGCTCCATACTCTAAACAACAGCGGCGCAATAGGTAGGTAAATGACTGGCTTCGCAACTACGCCATGTTTCACAGGTATGTTGAAGTATACGGGCGCCGTGGCCGGTAGCTTTGTCCAATTGTCAGCTGTGTATAGAGTATAGCCGAAGTAGTGTAACACGGCATAAGCTCTAATACTGCCGCCCCTTAAGTCAATCAAAGGCCTACCCCACTCGTCAATTGGAATAGCTATCTCTACCGGCACCTCGCTGCCGATTGGCAACCTGCTGATATTTATACTACGGCCCTCTACGTCAAGGACAAGAGTGACATATGCACCCGCAGGTCCGGCAGAGACGCCCATGACCGGCCTGCCGCACATATCTCTCATCAATATGTTCTGGAACACCTTGGCGATAGCTATGTGAATTACGTGCTCTCTGTCATAGAACCTGCCGGGGTCTACGATTTGCACACTGTACATATCTTCTCTCTTCCTGTCGCCGTATACAGCTTCGAGAGTTCTGTTGGCGTATTTGTGGAACAACAAGCCGCTGGAGTTTATATCTGGGTATCTGACAACTACGTTGGCAGTCCCCACTAAGGCATCGCCACTATATATTCTGAACCTATAGCGGTAGCTCCCTACAATACTTATGTGGAATTTCTCAAAGAAAGCATTCCTAACGGCGTCGTCAAAGTTGAAATATCTAACAACACCGCCCTTGGTTAAATTCGCAACTATTGGCGGGGCGGGCAAGTAGCCGCTGGCGTTGAACATCGACAGCAAGGAAGCCCTTACGTTACCCACAAGAAGCGGCACAGGTTGATACGGAGGCAGCGTCCAAATTACTTGGCCGAGCCACGGGTCGTATGTAACTGCGCCGTCGTAAGCCATTCTGCTTATGTACATCGTATCGCCATCTACTACAAACCTTAGAGACGCCAAGTCGAGAGGATCTGTAAAGAAGAACTCCCTCAGGTTGGGAACATTAGGCGGCAGAGTGTAGTTACTCCAGCGCCATAGTCTAATCTGCACGGGCAATACAGAGACAACGACCCTCCCTGTATAATTAGCAGGCTCCGCCAGCGCCATCTCTAACACAACTGCATTCACTCTGTCATGACCAGACGTATAAACATACTCAACCACTAGCTTACTTACTACATCTTCATAAGACAACGAGACATCATCGTTGTTCTTCAACTTTAATTGGCCTCCCAGTCTAGCAAGCACAACCGGTTCGTATAGACTTAACACAGCTTCTCTGAACCGGTCTGGCCCTAGTTCTCTATAACACTCAATTACATCACTTATGGTATTTAAAGATCTACACACAGTTCTTACAGCAGTTGCGGCGTCGCCTATTGTCAACCTCCAAGAGCCCTGCGCCCTATCAACAGTGACCCAGCCGTCGCCGACTTTCAACTGTACTTTAAACCTAAAGCTCTCTGGGTTAAACACTGGATTACCCTTGAGGTCTAGCAAACCGGTGATTCTAACTGTGTACATAGGCATATTCCATATAACTAAGCCACATGAAAGCGGCGCATCGACGCCGGTGCCAGGTCCCCTAGTCCCGTTCCGAGTCAGCGCCACATAGCGTAGGCCATTGTACGTAACATATTTGTCATTTGTACTTGTAATAACCTCTCCTCTATAGCCTTCAATAGTGATAAATACTCTATGTTCTAGACGGACCCGCGTCGGGTCTATAGTTACATTCTTTCTTGCTTCCCCCAGCGAAGTTACATAAGTGCTTAGATATGTAAACGGCCCAAATACAGCTGTGATCTGCGGGTCTATTCCTCTGGCGTAGTTTGTCGGACCTCTGCTAGGAGCTAAGCCCTCTTCACTCAGAACTACAGTCCCTCCGACAGTTATTACTCTAGAGAGAGTTAGACTA
>JAWAHD010000082.1:0-3872 GCA_038889555.1 Desulfurococcaceae archaeon | reverse complement strand
TCCATGGCTGTGGTAATCGTACTGTAGAACAACGTAGTCTCCGTATGGATCCAGACCAGGCCATACTAGTGCTACGGGTTCATACCTCCATGCTTCACGTATATCGAGTATTGCTGTTGTTTGGTATCCGTAGAGAGGTGGTAGAGGTACAACATAGTCTCTCCAGATTCCCAGCTTCTCCAGGATAATGGCGAAGGCAGCGTCGTAGACGTAGCCAGCTAGTGTTCCAAAGGACACATCGTTTAGCCCATCACCATCAAGGTCTCTGGCTACTACTTCGTTTCCGTACCTAATGGGAACCTCGTCAGCGAACGAGAAGTCTCTTGTTCTCCCGAGATCACCAGGTATTAAGACACTGCACGGTGCTGGTTCAAGAGCCATTCTCGTTAAGTTCAACGCTGTTGTTGTATCAACGTACACCGTGTCGTAGAACCCATCACCATCGCTATCCACCACAAGTACAGGTATTGTTATTTGGAGTCTTGATGATACTCCAGCAACAGAGAATGAAACGTCCTGAAACGCTAATCCGAACTTAACTCTGCTACCCGGTGGTACAATGCTACCAACATGCCATCTGTTATCCGCTGGGAACGGTATCCAGCCTGTATACGACCTGCACCCAGTTAGTCTCACGTGCAGTTGATTGGTCCACTTCCAAACGTAGTACGGTGGCTGAAACACGTACAACTGCGATACGTTCACCGTTATGTAGCCTTCATCGTCTACAACAGCCTCCACGGGTGTTAACACTAAGCCAAGGCTACTCGCGTCGAATACCATTGGTAAACCAAACTCGTCCCTGGCAATTGCATCTAGTCCTAGTCCTGGTGAACCGTAGTCAACGCCTGTGTCTATTATTGCTATTGTTACGTTTTCACCTCTTATGTTGAACACAGACCAGACATCTCTAGCACCTGTTATGTTCACGGTGTAGTGGTAGTCGAATCCACCTGAACTCGCCTGAAGTATCTCCTCGTAGAACTGAAGCTCGTACTCCAAGAGCTCCTGCATTATCCTGGTGTTCCTGTTGATCAAAGCATCAACTCTTATATCAGGTAGTACTGCTAGAACACCGGGTGTGTAAAGCAGGTTGTAGAGTTGATCTCTCGTTATAACTGCGTAGACGACGTTGTAAACGTGTGTTGGAAGTACTCCCAGTAGACCAGAGATCCTTCCTTTAAGAACCTGCACCGGAGTGTACTTATCCATAACTAGGATTACTCTTCCAATCTCGTTGTTGTTAACGAGGGTGAACTCCTCGCTAGGACCTGTTAAAACAAGGAACTCTTCGTCTTCAACGTAGGCTCCATAAAGCCAGTAGCTATCTTCCAGTAGAACAGGGCTTACGTATACTCTTCCAAACCCTGTTGACACATTGTAGGTGTTCTGCGCGAATAGTTCTAATGTACTTACGGATGGGAATACTACTAGGACTGCCAGGATTACGCCTAATACTATTCTTTTCAGGTTCACTTCAAACACCCGGTTATTATTTAGCAACGCGTGGTGTTATAAACCTTATCTAGCTGTAAAATGCCTCTACCTAAATCTGCACAGTATAAAAGCTCAGATACAACTAAAGATCCAGTTTTAAAGCACTCTTATCTTTCTAATGCAGCTGGAGTTCGATCACGGTTGTTCCTAGGTTAACCTGTGAAAGCCTCGTAGTACATCTTGATACCGGTTGCTATTAGCTCTGTTGCTACACCAGCAATGATCAAAGCCATGAACCTACCGAGAGCTCTTATGACTGATACTCTGAGGTACCTGGCAATGTCCCTGCTGAGCTTTAGTATCATAAATGAGGTAATGCACGCGAGTACACCTGAGAGTAGCACGAATCCTGTGTTGAGCAAGTCTCCGGGTTTCGATGCAGTTAGCAGTAGTATGGTAGTTATCGTGCCTGGACCTATGATCAAAGGTGTTGCTATTGGTACAACAGCGATGTCTTCCTTCGGCATCCTCTTTGTACGAGGTTCTTCACCAAGCATATCGATCGCTATTACGAGGAGTATTATTCCACCTCCAACTCTTAGACCGGGTATAGACACGTTGAAAACCTCGAGAACGTAGTTGCCTGCTAGAGTAAACAGAACAACAATGGTTAAACCCGCAAGCATAGCTCTTTTCACAACTCTCGACACTTCGCTGTAGTCAAGCCCCTGAGTCATCCCGAGGAAGGTGGGTATTACAGAGAATGGGTTCATTATTGCGAGAAGTTGCACGTAGTAAGTTACAACAACTATTAGTAGATCAAAGATGTTCAACTATTCCCACCAACGTTTTTCGTGGTACACCTTGATCGCTCTGCATCGCTCCATGTTACTCAATGTAGATTGCCGGTTTTAAGGGCATTGCCCTCTCAGCCTTGGGGATACCCTTAACCCTGGCTTCATCTTCCCAAACCACGACTACTTTTACTCCCAGTTTACTCTCGAAGTAACCCTGTGCTAAAGTATACACATTGAACTCTCCCTTACTAGTTGTTAACGTGACCTTGTCCAGCCATTCCTTATCAGACTTTTTGTATGCGTTGAAAGCTTCAACCACCTCATGCTCTCTACCCCTTAGGTTGAACCTTGCTCTCACGTACTCGATCACGTCTCTTATGGATTTACCCTGCAACACAAGCCTAGCTATTTCTCTCTTCCACTCTGGAGCAACTATCAGGTAAATTATGCTAGGTTTCTTTTTCAGCACCTCTATCAGTTCTCTAGCATCCTCTAGTACATTGTCTATGTTGTCAACGAGCACAACAAGCTCCTTGTTCAAGGGCTTGATCTCAGGCCAAGTGGACAGAGACAGAAGCTTTCCTGGATTCATCCAACTGTTGATCTCCTCCGTTAAGTGGGGTATAACAGGGTTCAACAGAATTAGCCAATCGGAAAGCACCTTCTTGACTCCACATACGTAATCATCGCCTACGATACTCCTGTACCTGTCTATGAGTGCCAACATGTCGAAGAAGGCGCTCTGCACGTACTCTCTGATCTCCATGTTCTCAAGAGCACTAGTAGCTTTAGCCACCGTCTCGTAGAACTTGTTGATAAACCACTCGGTGAACACGTCTTTACGCTCTGTGCACGATGACTCTACTGCAGCCTTAACTGTGTTCACGAACTTTATCATGCTGTCGAGAACTCGTCCCACCTCCGCTTCTCTCCAATCGAGTACACTATCCAAGCTTGCAGCCCACGATATGTAAAGCCTGAACAGGTCTGCTGAGTACATAGTAGTGATGTGCCTAAGTGGTATTACGTTGCCCTTGCTCTTAGACATCTTAGCTCCTTCTCTGATCACTGTTTCGTTGAGCGATATTACTCTGGGCATATACTCCGGTGGGAATATTGCAGCATGGTGTAGTATGTAGAACGATAGATGATTCGATATATGCGGTATTGCAGTATGCCTCTGGTCAACCGGATACCAGTATGTAAACTCTTTTCTCATTTTTTCGAGAATATCGAGTGGAATACCGCTTTTAGCCGATACGTCCACAGGGTCGCTGAGACCAAGGAACACGTAGTCGAAGACTTCTGGTGTAAGCTGCTCTGGCTTTATGTTGTTTTCACGTATGAGATGCACTATTGTGTAGAACGCCATGTATACTGTGGAATCACTTAGGCTTTCGATTATCCACTCTTGATCCCATGGTAACCTAGTTCCAATACCACGCTTTCTAGCACAGGGTCTCTTATCTAGCCAGTTGAGTGTATCTAGAAACAGCTTCTTGTACTTAGCAGGAGTAATCTTTACGCGATCGTTGATTAGCCATTCCCAGGCTATCTTCTTCAGCCAGTCAACGTTGTAGTTTATGAACCACTGGTTCTTTATCTTCGCTACAACTATTCTTCCACCAGCTCTGCACC
>JAWAHD010000081.1:0-3925 GCA_038889555.1 Desulfurococcaceae archaeon | reverse complement strand
GGTTTACGTGGAGGAGGTTCCGGTGCTTCATCGGGGTATCCAACAGCTACTATAGCTATAGGAACGGTTGAAGAAGGCATACCGAGTACTTCTCTTATGTTCTCAATGTTTCTCATGGTTTGAATCCACACCGTTCCAAGTCCCAGAGCGTGAGCAGCAAGAAGGAAGTACACTGTAGCAGCTGAACAATCAAGCATGTAGGAGACAGGAGACTCATCTATGTTGCAGGCAACAACAACAGCGAGCGGTGCTCTCTCGAGTGGTTTAGCAGCTGGATGGATCCTGCTCAGTTTACTCTTCACATCGGGATCCTTGACCAAAATGAACCTCCATGGTTGAGCGTTCTTAGCGCTCGGAGCGAATCTCGCTACGTCTATAGCTTTGAGCACTTCCTCAAGCGGAGGGGGTTGATCCTTGAATTTCCTAATACTCCTTCTGGACCTGAGAAACTCCAAGTAATCATTCAAAGCTGTACACCGTGAATCAGTACATCTATGGTGGCAGGGTTTTATAATGCTATCGGTGTCATTTGACTTTTAAGATATTTTCTTTCAGTCAAAGCCTCAGGAGGTGAATACCATGACTAAACTCACCCCCGTGGTGTACTTCGTAGCAGCGCTAACAACACTAGCTGTTATTTTGAGGTTTTTCGAGCTCCCATACCCACCAGCACCATTCTTAAAGTACGATGCATCAGGTGTTCCACTAGCCGTAATAGCGTTTATGAACCTTCGTGCTGCTTATAGTGTTCTTCCAATATACTTTATTATACCCGTAGCCTTGGGCACGGACTCTATTGGTATGGCAATGAAGTGCTTAGCTGAACTATCAACTTTTACACCTCTTGCATTGACTTTTAGGAAACTTCACGGAAAGCGTAGCGATGCTACCATGATAGCCGTAGCAGTTGCAACCGTATCGCGCGTTGCAATAATGTCTTTGGCCAATTACCTCGTCACACCCCACTGGCTCTTATTTGCCAAGTATCCAGGTATAGAGAGCTTTGAACAAGCTTACGAGTTTACCGTAAGCTTCGTACTGCCACACTCAGTAATATTTAACCTAACGATAGCCTTAATAGTATCACCTCTTTCCATACGTGTTTACAGGGTTTTAACCAGAACAGGCATACTGAGATGAACAGCAAACCGGTTGTTGAAGTAAAACACCTGTGGTTCAGGTACCCGGGAGGTAACTGGGTTCTCAGAGGAGTGGATCTCGTTATCGAGAAAGGAGAGCATGTGCTGATCATAGGAGAAACAGGGTCGGGTAAAACAACGCTGGTAAAAGCGGTAACGGGTGTGGGTGAACTAGTTTACGGTGGTGAATCTAGGGGCGAAGTACTAGTAGATGGTAAATACTTGAAGAACCTTGAACCAGAGGATGTTTTCAAGGTAATCCACATCATTGGTCAAAATCCCTACCTATACTTCACAGAGCCCATTGTAAGAGACGACCTGCTAGCTTACGCGCTCAGGGTTCACGGAGAGATCAGGGTAGCTAAGCAAGCTATAGTTAAAGCAGTTGAAGCAACCGGCATCTACAGGTTGCTCGACCGGTACTTCTTCGAACTATCGGGTGGTGAAGCAAAGAGAGTTCTGGTTACCAAGTCGATCATGGCGAACCCCTCGCTCATAGTGTTCGATGAGCCGCTGATGTGGCTTGACGATGAAGGTGTGAAGAACTTTGTAGAGCTTCTTCATGTCCTGAGGAGACTTGGTAAATCCGTACTTGTCATTGAACATAGGTTTCTACCCATATACAGGTACTTCGACAGGATCATGGTTCTGAAGAACGGTGTTCTCAGGGATGCAACAGAGCTAGTTTTCACCCGCGTTGAAAACTCAGGATCACAGATAAAAGCGCAGTTCACGTCCGAGAGTAGTAGAAGCGGGGGAGCAAGAAAACCCGCTCTTAGAGCTAGAGAGCTGCACTACGGTTACGAGAACAATCATGTTCTGAAGGGTGTTAACCTAGAACTCTCCGAGGGTGACATTGTTCTCATCTACGGGTCCAACGGCTCTGGTAAAACAACGCTACTCAAGTTGCTCTCGGGTTATCTGAAGCCCAAGAAGGGAAAGGTTGAAAGATACGTGGACGTCGTGTACATACCTCAGAACATAGCACTCTTCTACACCGAGGAAACAGTCGAGAAGGAGGTTAAGGAGCTATGCAAAACCAGGAAGCTCGGAGAGAAATGCGTCGAAGAGGGTCTGAGCAGAGTTGCGCAATTGGGACTAGATCCAAGTCAATCCCCCTTCAACCTAAGTCATGGGCAAATGGTGAAGCTTGCAGTAGAGCTCGGAGTTCTCTCGGGCGCTGGCTTACTACTGCTGGACGAACCGTTCTCTGGTTTAACGTACAAGGGTAGATTCCTGCTTCTAGAGCACATCTCCCGTCTCAGCGCATCTGTTGTTGTTGCAACTAGTAGCCTGGATGCAGCTGTATCCCCCGTGTGGACATCCATGTACAAGTTGGAGAACGGAGTGCTCAGCGAGCTCGTCTTGGATGGAGAACGAGTTCACCACGACCTTGTTTACGCGTCGAAGCTTTACAGCGAGGTGTTGGATCGTGCTTAGAAGCTTATCCTATCTTCTTGTTCAGTCCAAGAGACTAGAGCAGTTCAGCACGTTGTCTAGGCTATTCACAGCCTTATCCATTCTGGCGTACCTTACCTACGCAAGGTTCGGAGCTGAACTCGGCACCGAGGTGGTTAGAACAGTCATTGCGCTATCGATGGTTCTCGCGATCTCGTCTCTTGTACGTGGATTTACAGTTGTGCTTGAAGGAGCCAGGTTGATCCTATTGTTCACGCTTGCTGGTGCACTCGTTTTCTACTTAAGTAGCCTCCTAGGTTGGCTTGCTCCGGACCCCGCGTACATACCAGTTGGTGCACTAAGACTCGTAGCGTTCTTCCTATCCTTCTCGCTTTTCTTCCAGATACTAAGCCTTGAGGAGTGGAGATACCTGTTCAACAAGCTTGGCTTGAAAACTCAGGCGTTAGTGTTGTCCGTTGCTGTAGCTCATATACCAGTGCTCTTAAACTACCTCTCCGAGTCAGCTGTAGCAATCAAGCTGAAGTTCAAGGGCAGAAAGCTCTACAGGCTAGTAGTGCCCCTTATACTGCTCTCGCTCTACACTGCGAGAGGACTATACGAAGCACACTTGATCTACAGAGCATCTCTGAAGCCTAGAGCTAAGTTCACCTTCTTCAAGAGAAACGATGTCTTGCTCTACTCTGCTGTACTAGTTCTCGTTATAACCATCTTCCTTGTTAAGTAGAACCTGCAACGATGAATACTTGCCTGGTGGAAACTCCGCTTGGAGTCAGCCAGGGGTTCGTGGGCTCACGGGATCACCAGCGGCAGGGCGTCGTCATCCCGAATACATGGTAATGCATGAAGCTATTTAAGGGTACACCAGCACGTGAACGCGATTAATTCTCTGAAAACACGCACCGGTTATATACTTGTTGATGGTACTGATATCCTGGTGATGCAAGAGTTGCTTAAACCGGAAGAGCTGGAACGCTACGATAGGCAGATCAAGCTGTTCGGGATCGATGGTCAACTTAAGCTTAAGAATTCTCGTGTTCTTGTCGTTGGACTCGGAGGCTTAGGATCTCCTGCTTCAATCTATCTGGCTGCTGCTGGTGTGGGTAAACTTGTAATCGTAGACAAGGAAAAGGTTGAACTGAGCAACCTCAACAGGCAAATCCTGTACTCAACTAGAGACCTGGGTAGACCAAAAGCTCTGGTCGCGTTCGAGAAGCTGAAGGAGCTTAACCCCAATGTAGAGGTGGTCCCCGTGCAAAAGGACGCTGATGAAGAGCTCATTGAGAGCTTGATCAGAGAAGTGGACCTCGTAGTGGATGGCCTGGATAACTGGAGAACGAGGTTCATAGTTAACAAAGCCTGCGTTAAGT
>JAWAHD010000080.1:0-3945 GCA_038889555.1 Desulfurococcaceae archaeon | reverse complement strand
CTTCCTGTCCTTCATAAATATAAATGTAGGCACTCCTCTTATCCTATACTGCATTACATATCTGGCATTCTCAGGTAAAGAAAGGTCTACTCTCAAAAATTGCTTGGCATAAGCAAAAATAGGAGTGTATTGCTCCGATGCCCGACAATAAGGACAATCTGGCCTGTAAAAATATATCACTTGATACTCGGATAACTTCCTGCGAATTGCCAACTCTCTTGTTTCTTGCCTTTCCAATATTCTACTGGCTAAAAGCCCCGCCCTTTCCTGTCTCTCTAAATAAAACCTATCCAACATCTCTATTATCTTAGGGTCATTAGGCCTTTCATAAAAAGCTCTCTCAAGAGGATTTGTGGTCTCTGGAAACCATCGCTGGGCCTCTTCCCACAACCTCTTGTATTCATCTTCCTCCCTCTCTTCTATCTTCTCCTTAGCCTTCTCCTCTAAAGCTTTGTCCTCTTTCTTTGTGCCAAAATAGTCCACAGGTCTGTCAAAAAAACCAAAAGCCAAAATAGGTAAAAACAAAAACACCCACATCATCTTTGCATATAGTTCTCTATAACTCTTGGTGTCTCCCTCGGAGGCAATACCACAGGCAAACTTGGGGGCGTCTCTTGTCTTGTTTCCCTCTTAACAGTCTCTTTCCTCTCTCTCTCCGCAAGAGACATATTAACAGGTCTTCTTATGTTGTTGGAAAACTCCACAAACCCACTTTCGTCTATTCTCACTACCGTTGACCCATCAGGCATGGTAGAGCCTTCCCTAACAGATATAACTTCACCGTTCCCTAATCTTATGGTCGCATAACACTTTTCATTGCAAGCTACTCCTATAACATGCCAGTCTGGTCTACGCATAGTATTAGGCTGTTCTCCTCCTCCTTGTGCTTGCACAAAATTCATCATAGGAGACGGCGGTGGAGGAGGAGGCACCGGTGGTGGGGCTGCGGGAACAACCGCATAATTCCTGCTTGTGTTCCTTTCTCTTGCCTCTCTTCTTATCCTTTCTATCTCTTTCTTTAACTCCTCTATCTTCTTCTCCCTTTCTAACCTCGCTATCTCATAGTCAAGTCTTGCTATGGATACTGGAAGCCCAGTGGTTAAATCTTTTGCTTCCTGTTTTTCCTGTTCTCTTTGTTCTCTAATGGGTTCTCCTTTAGTGACGTCTCCATCAGTCTTTTTCACCGGACTGGGTAAACTTACTGGCTGAGGAGGAGATACTTCCGCATATTGTTCTTGCCCTCCTCCAATCAACATAAATAAAACCCCAGCGGACGCTAATATACCAGCACCGCCAATGCCTAAAAGTATTTTCTTACTCATTTCATACTCCTCCTTTAATGCCGTGCTATAGCCCAATAACAATTATATAAGGATATACACTTCAAAACTATTGCAGTCCAACCTCCAAGCTCTGTTTCACTTACTGTTTCTGGAGTTCTAACCCCCTGCCCACAATTAGCTATGTATACATCCTCATATTGGCTAAATAGAGAAGGTGCTATCTCGCTCGCTCTGGCAAATCTGTATTGCACAGGCAAATTAGATACAGTTTGATAACCATTAAGCCACCTAATGCGAGGCAACTCCTCCCTGCCACATGAAGTCGCTATCACCACCCCACTATCAAAAAAACAATTCTTGTTAAGAGTTCCACAGTTCCTATCATTTTGCCCGTTTGAACTTGCATTGGCAAACCTATACAGAAGAGTATTCTTAGTCGCATCCGCTCCATACCTTGCTAAGGCATATGCCTGTAAACTATCTACCACATTCTTGATATCCTTCATTGCCCTTTCATAAACCTTTTGCGTTATCTCCCTACCATCTACCTTAAAACATACCTCGTCTCTTGCACAGCTTATCTCCCCACGACCATCTACAATAGAACGCACACCATTTCTCCTACTCCTTGTGAGAATGATATAAATGTTTCTATACTGAAAATTGCCAGCATCAATTAGCCCCGTCACTATCACCCTATAATTACTCATCGCACTATCATAAGGGTCTGGCTCAAATGCCCTTAATCCTCCTCCTCCACACACCCCCGCTCTATACTTTGGCAAAAAACCCGTAAAAGTTTGTAATACACAGCCATTTGGCAATGGTATCCCGCCATCAATGGAATTCACATACTCTGGATATGTCTCATAAAACCTCTTTATTGCTTCCGCTATCCTCTCCCCTTTGGATATGTCCCTTTGCCTTGCCACCAACTCATAAAAAGAACTCCCTATCTTTATAACCACAACAGATAGACCAAGAAGTATAATCAAAGCTACTATAAGCTCCGCTATGGTAAAACCCTTTTTACCTCGCATTGACATACCTCAGGACATGTTCCTGTTTGACAGGTAGCAAGCCTATCTGTTCTCTGCTTATAACTCCACTCTTCACTAAGTCCGCTACACTTAACTCAAAAGGTATATGCCCTCTTTCTACATTGGATGTGTATACTCCCATGTTTGCAAAATCTCTTCTTGCTATAACAGACTGAACCGCAGGGTCATTGCTAATATTCAAATACTCATATATGGATACCTTCCTGCCATCTATATCAAATAGCCTCACCCCTACTATGCCTATCAAGTTTTTGGCTAACTGCTTTAATGCTATTTCATGCTTTGCTACTGGCAAAAGCCCTAATAACCTCTCTAAAGTATCCCCAGCTTTATCCGTATGTAGCGTCGCAAAAACTACATGCCCCGTGTCTCCCGCTTGCAAAAGCAGTTCCACAGTCTCCTCATCCCTTACCTCCCCCACAAATATCACATTGGGATTTTGTCTTAATGCACTCTTTAGCCCCCTCGCAAAACTCTCCACATCTACGCCTACCTCTCTTTGTAAAACTATCCCTCTACCCGCCTTTAAATAATACTCCACAGGGTCTTCTAAGGTTATAACTCTTATAGGTTCACTCTCAAGCAAACTGTTTAACACGCCAGCCATAAAAGTGGACTTTCCAGACCCAGTAGGACCAATTACCAGCATTATTCCGCCCTTCTTCTTTCTTATCCTTTCTGCCACATTTTGTAGACCTACATGAATAAATCTCTCGGGCAGACTAATGCTTACATCCTTTAGCCATCTTAAGGTTATCTCCTTCTCCTTCCCTCCATCATAAGTGGATACATTCACACGAAACCTATACCCCCCCTCCTCATAACTTGTATCCACGTCCAACTCACCATCTCTAACAAAACGATTCACCAGATCTTTGTATATCCCCTCATTTATAACCTCCCTGCCTACCACCATCTTTGACGATATAACATAAACCTCTCCTCTTCTAATCACAAAATCACTGGCCTGTGGATATCTTTCACACAACTCCTTAAGCATCAATAACTCCCCGATGCAAAGGTGTAATAAACATCTACCTTAGCCTCAGAACCACCAGTTGTCTGAGAAAGATATACCGTGCAAGGTGCTTGCTGTCCGTTAACTACAGATGGTATGTTGCCTACAACACACTCCTGCACTCTGGCATCTCCATTAAGCCTCTTAGATATCTCTAAAGCATTCTTTAAAGGCACTCTCCTTGCTATCACAAAATACTGATAAACTTGCCCTACCTGATTAGCCTGCCCGGTGGTGTAGTCAACCTCATATACACATCCAGTAAAAGGACATACCGCAGTGGTTTTTATGTAAGGACCCTTCCATGCCTCTCTTATAGCTTGGTCTTGTATTTCACTTGCATTGGCAAGAACTTGTGGGAAAGGACCTCCATCAAGCCCAGGAAGTGCCCCAGTATCTGTATAAAAGCCAAGCAATGCAGTGCCATATTCTTTTAAGTCCGCCTGCAGTTTAGTCACCTTTGAACTCTCAATATACTTGGTATAGGCTACAAATCCTATACCACTAAGAATAAGAACCACAATGAGAACAACCATCAATTCTACGATGGTGAAACCCGCATTTCTCCTCATAGCTTTACCTC
>JAWAHD010000079.1:0-4099 GCA_038889555.1 Desulfurococcaceae archaeon | reverse complement strand
GGGAGACCACCTTGAAAAATACGCTGATTTAGTCTCCGGAGACGAGAAAAGCCTCATTGAGTTTGCCAAGAAACTAACAGATGCTGTTGACCATATGCATGAAAGAAATGTTGTTCACAGAGACATAAAGCCCAAGAACATATATGTGACTCCTACAACACCATGGGACATTAAACTTCTCGACTTCGGTACAGCAAAGTACTTCCATTCACAGCTGGAGCGCGGCGAAGCTATATTCTCGCCAGGTGGTTACACAGCTCCCGAACAATTGAAATTTATGTACAGTCCACAGAGCGATATTTGGTCTATTGGGGCAGTTTTATTGTACTTGATCACGAGGCAAAACCCAATCGTAGCAATGCCGGATTACCCATCCCTACGAGCACCACCACGGGTAGAGGATGTACTCAAGAACAGGGATATTGACCCGAAGTGGATTAAAGTATTAAAGAAAGCTATGGATCCCGACCCCGTAAAGAGGTACCTGAAAGCATCCGATATAGTCAAGGACCTGCTGGGTGAAAAAGACCTTGCAGAGAAAACAGTCAAGCCTAAATTAATCGTGTTCGGGGTTGAAATCCCCATTGAGGTGGAAAGAGTCGTTATAGGACGATTAACACAGCCCATTCAATCAACTACTAGTAAGCGGCAAGGGAAAGTGGTAACTATGGTTGAAAGTAATAACATGTACGTGTACATAGAGGATGAAAACGCTTATCTAAGTAGGTTACACGCTGAAATAGTATACGTGGACAAAGCCTGGTACCTCAGAGACCTCGGCTCTCTAAACAAAACAGCTATACTAGAAAACGGAGAGTGGAAGCTGGTTTACTCAGCATATAAAATTCCATCCAAGCCTGTTAAGCTAGAGAAAAGATCGATGATAAGTTTAGGATACGATGATAAGCTAGGTCCATACCTAGTAATGACATTCTTAGAGGGAACAGAAGAGTAACGCTTTACTTCAAAAACAATCTATATAACAACTCCACAGTGCAATTAGCTATCTAAGGATCGGTCCTACATCCAATGTGAGAGCAAGCATTGAAATATTTGAGTCCCCTATCTCAATGGGCTTTATATCAGCTGCGGCTAAGCCACGTTCAAGTCACGACTACATAGTATTCGTTGATCGCTATCCTGGTTCTCCAATACCCATAATGAAAATATACTTAGAGGAAGAAGGGACAACTCCAGTTGTAGTTGTCGTTGAAGAACATGGCGGCAGAGTTACTAAGTACAGTGTACCTCCTATAAATCGTACCTTGGTGATAGAACTTGGTGATAAAAAACTGTATAGAGTCTGGATTGAAAAATCTCCATGGGAGAGTCCTACACGTCCAGTGTACTTTACGGAAGTATCCATCGAGACTGTGACCGTCACGTACACAGAGACGATCGAGTTGCACCAAAGTACGCGAATCAGCGACGTGATGATCATATCGCTATTTCTACTACTAATAGCATCAACAACGCTGAATATATTGCTGTACAGGAGAATCCGTAGCATGTAATTTTTCACATTTTTACGTTTTTACCTACTATTCCTCATGAACTAACACAATGTCCTAGATTAGACCATGTGCATATGTTCATTTCTATTCAGAAACAGACAACGGAAAACCAGTTTAAGCAGTAGCTAGAAAATAATCTAAGTCGCTTCTGTTTCTACTCAGATTTTGCACCTAACTCCAGCAATACAATTCTTGAAATGCCGCCGCCGGGATTTGAACCCGGGTGTCCCGCACCCCTTTAGGGCCTAGTGGGTGTCACGGGCTCGAGAGGCCCGCATACTTGACCGGGCTATACTACGGCGGCGTCCATAGTGAGTAATTACAGTTATGGTCTTTTTAAGTTTTTAGGATTCGCTTTCGCATGATAGGTCTACTGGTATATCGACTCCACCTAGTACTACCGTTCTCGAGTGTGAATCCAGGAACAAGTTTATGGCTTTAAACACAACTCCAGAGCTAGCTGCTACCTCAACACATCTCTTGATCTCCTTGTCTTCTCCACAGTACAGTTTAAACTTTCTAGCCAACGGTATTCCCGCGATGAAGACTACGTACGCGTTACCACCTGAAGCAGCGTACTCTGCTAGTTTAATCAGCTGGCGTCTACCTCTAGCCGTAGGAGCATCAGGGTATCCGGCTACGAATTCGCTGATCTTCATGACCGCGCTCTTGACCTCTACTAACCTGAGATCACCATTGTTGCACTTGAACGCGAAATCAACAACTACGTTGTCAAGTCTGTAGTTCCGCTTGTACAAGGTGCAATTGGTAAGCCAGTACACTAATCCATGTCTCCATGCCGCTAAAAGCGATTCTTCTTGAAGCTTCGTGTCAATGAGTGCAGCGTACTCTCCGTCTTCAACACCAACAATTCTGAGCTTGAGCTTTCCCCTCTTACTCTCTAGACAATACCCCGTTCTACCAGGAACAATGTAGTTCCTCAATCTCCCTGTGTTATTTGTGTAAGCTGTTTCACGCTTATCGCCTACTTCTACCGTGAGCGTAAACCGCGAGGTTCTTTCCACAATCCTACACTCTACTACCTCATCGAGCTTCAGAAGAGGAATCAAGGCATTCACACTTAAACCATCTACGTACTAACGGTGCAATTTCACTACGCCACATTACCAGCAGAGATACAAGTGAAAGCTGCGAGATATCCACGTAAAATGTGCTCTCGTACCTACCGGTAGCTTCAATGTACTTACTTTCTACCACGAAGAAGGGGAGAATCCTGATCTCCACGTAGTTTGACATCTCTAAAAGAAGCGCGTAGTTTACCAAGGCTAAGATCACGAGGAGAATCGTTAGAGCTATCTTCACGGTTCTGGTTGGTTTAAACAACGAGAAAACAACTAATACAACTAAGATGAGCACAGCTACCAGTTGTTGCATAGCTAATGTAATATTCATGCTTTTCACCTAGAATGACCCTAGGTGTTTCCGAATTATATACTCTGCTAACCCGGAATAGTACAACGTCTGAATTCATCAATAATGCAGCAGTTCCAGAGTTCACCTGAAACGCAACGAGCTTTTTGGCTAGATCAGGAGTGTAATATTAACGGAGAGGTTAAGTAAGAAATGGTAAAGAGAGTAGACACGGAAGAACTGCTCAAATCCAAAGGCTACAGCTACATCAAGTACTCCGAGCCAGCCGTAGAACCCGAATACGTGAATGTCCTTTTCAAGGACATAGTTGAAGAGTTCTCGAAAATAGACATCGGTTCTCAGAGGCTATACAAGCATCAGTACGAGGCCTACCTAGAGCTCTCGAAAGGACACAACATTGTACTAGTAGCTGGAACAGGTAGTGGCAAAACCGAAGCATGGTTCATTTACTTGGCTAAAAGGTTGAAGAACGAGCCCAGTACACTAGCTATCGCAGTATACCCAACTCTAGCACTAGCAAATGACCAGGTTAAAAGACTCTTGCAGTATATGTCCCTTGTCAAGAGAAACCTTATTCAACTCGATAGTGTTAAAAAAGAGGAACTTGTTAAACGCCACGGAAACCAGCTACTAAGAACCATGATCGCCTCTTCGAATCTAATTGTTACTAATCCAGCATTTCTACTACACGACATCAAGAAGTACTTTGTTAGTAAAAGCAGTGCGATGCTTGCATCTGTATACCACAGAGTAGATCTACTGGTAGTAGATGAGCTGGATTTCTACAGTCCCAGAAGCATAGCTCTTCTGCTAGCAATGATCCAGCTCTTATCCATGATCTCCGAGAAGAAGCTACAAGTGGCTGTTCTCTCCGCTGGAATCTCCAACCCCGAGGATCTCTGCTCATACCTTGAAAATACAACGAGTAGACCATGTAGTACTATAGCAGGTAAGCCGTTTAGAGTAGAGAACCGTGTTTACATAGTTCTAGGTAAGAATCTGCACGATGTGTGGATGGAGATCAGAAAACATTGGAGCGATGCTCAGTCAAAACACCCACAGATTGCCAGCTTAAAGGACTTAGTAGACGACTTCGAGAAGTTCAAAGCAAACGCCTACTACGTAATATCGACTATCGAGAGTCTTGGCTACAGTGTTCCATCCCTCGGGATCGATGTTTCCGAGCTCATCTC
>JAWAHD010000078.1:0-4181 GCA_038889555.1 Desulfurococcaceae archaeon | reverse complement strand
TAACCGGGATCAAAAGCTCCGTGAGCACCCCTATTCCTATACCGCTCTGCTCCAGAGCGTAAGTGACAACGGCTATGTAGAGAACTATGCGCAAGTACTCTCCAAGAGGATAAAGTATCTGCATTTCGGCTCTAAGCTCTGTGCTTTTGTAAACGTAGCCTACGAACACATCAACGAGTATAAACCCGATTATAATGATCAAAAACGCCTTGAGCAAGCCTGCTATGTAAACTGTTAATATGCTTTTTGAGATAGAAACCATTTCCTGGAAATCTGCTACTATACCCATGGCTAGGAACCCCAGTGTAACGAATACTGCGATAATAAACCAGTAGGCTATTAAACCGAATAACTCGCTGGGTATGTGACCTGTTCTCCTTATAGCTTTTCCAATATTCAGCACTCTAACCCATTCATCAAACCTCATTCTACTCAGTGATGTGGAGACTGTTCTACGTGCGATCAGTGCTAATAAGTACCCAGTGATCCAAACAGCACACGCAACTCCGAACGCTAGTAGAACTTTAACTACGACGTCTAACAAAGCGTTCATGAAGATCACACGAAACCCTACCGATATATAGGATTTAAGGATAGAGTATAAATAGAGGTGCATAGTGAACCTTCTGGAAGATTCATCGAGATGTGTTAATATAATTTGTTCTTTTAGATGAGGTATGAACCCATGTTGATTAGTTATCCAACAAGGTTTGAAACGTTCGGAGCTGTAAAGTTCTACGAAGTTTCAAGAGTATACTCGTTGTTCTCGATTGGAGCTGAAGGTAGACCTGGTGCTTTTACTCTAGCTAATTTCAGAGATTTCGAGGAAGTAGCATCATCAACCGTCTTCGTGGTTCCCGTGAAAGACGAGGAGCCAATTCTCCTAGAAGGTGTACTACGCGCTATTCCGTCTCTATCTCCTATCGTCGTGGTATCTGCTTCGTCCAGGTATCCACTGAACATGTACAGAGTCGAGCTTGACATAGCTAGATCAGTGTATAAGACGAGTGAGAGAACCATAGTAGTTGTTCATCAAAAAGATAAAGTTCTCTCAGAAGAACTGGCAAAGCACATCCCCGAGATCACTGATGAAGAAGGCTACGTTCGCTACGGGAAGGGCGAAGGATTGCTAATAGGTACCTTGATCGCTGATGCTCTGAGAGCTAGCAACGTTGCGTTTGTTGATGCAGACAACTTTATACCAAGCACTGTTCTCGAGTACTCACTAATATACTACACTACACTTGGACTGAGCGAGTCGAAGTTCAAAATGACCCGTATTTACTGGGGTTACAAAGCATGGAGCACCGAGGAGCTCTACTTTAGAAGGCTTGGTAGAGCTAGTGCCATTGTAAACAGTGTATTGAACAGAGTACTGTCGTTGAGAAGGCGAATGGAAACGGACATAATTAAAACCGCGAACAGCGGAGAGCACGCTATGAGCATCGAATTAGCCAAGATCATCACCTACGGAGGGGGATACTCTGTTGAAACACAAGAGCTTGTAAGTATACTAGAATTATGCTACATTGACATGGAGGAGAAATGCCCTGCTCTCCCCGAGAACATAGAGATCTTCCAGGTCGAATCGAGGAGCCCCCATGTTCACTCCGAGAAAGGGGAAGCTCATGTTGCTCAGATGATGATTGAAAGCCTTTCAACAACATACTACTCTAGGTTGCCCGATGAACGCGGGAGAGCTTACATAGAGCAAACTATACGCGACATGGGGTACGAAACACCTCCACCGCGTGTACCCAAGTACAAGTACCCAGACATCGACTCTAAACGCTTCCTGGATACCATACTAAGCGGAAGCAGGAACACGCTTGCACTGGGTATATGAATTTTAACCCCGAGGTCACTACTAGTTCGTTGGTGTTAAACCGTGGTAACCAGCCTGAAGGGCAGACACTGTTTAACTTTAACAGAGTACACTAAGGAAGAACTCCTTTTCATAATAGACACAGCGTTCCAGTTCAAGCAGAGATACCTAGCTGGTGAAAGAGTAATACCTGTTCTAGTTGGTAGACACTTAGCAATGATCTTCGAGAAGCCTAGTACGCGCACTAGAGTCAGCTTTGAGACAGCCATAGGAGAACTAGGGGGTCACGCTATATACTTAAGTGCTAGCGAGCTTCAACTTGCACGAGGCGAAACGATCGAAGATACTGCGAGAGTGCTCTCGCGGTACGTTGACGGTATCATGGCTAGAGTTTATGAGCACTGGAAAGTTGAGAAGCTAGCACAATACAGTCGTGTTCCTGTAATAAACGGATTAAGCGATCTTCATCATCCATGCCAAGGACTTAGCGATGTGTTCACTATAATGGAGAAGAAGAGCAGAGACATCAGTAGGTTGAAGATAGTCTTCGTGGGTGACGGAGGAGACAACGTACTTCACAGCTTAATGCTAGCCGTGGGTATCCTGGGCGGCAGAGTGGTCATAGCTTCTCCTAAAGGTTACGACCCACATCCATCAGTAATAAAACTCTTCGAGGAATATGCTGCACCGAACAACGGGTCCTTTGAAATCGAAAGGGACCCCTACAAAGCGGTTGAAAACGCCGACGTTGTCTACACTGATGTATGGGTTAGCATGGGCCAGGAGAAGGAAAGAGAAAAACGCTTAAGGGATCTCGAACCGTACAGAGTAACCGTAGACCTAATGAAGCGTGCTAAGCCTGATGCCATATTCATGCACTGCCTCCCGGCTAAAAGGGGAGAAGAGGTAGTAAACGAGGTTATAGATGGTAAATGGAGCGTAGTGTGGGATCAAGCGGAGAACAGGAAACATGCGCAGAAGGCTCTACTTGCACTGATTATTCCATAGGTGATGAGTAGCATCATGCTTTTAGCTTACCAACTCGGAGATGCTCTAAGTCGCCTTAAATGGTTTACGAAGTAGAGCAGGGTTGAAAGCATGAACTACACGAGTTTTCTCAAGATCATTGATGATCGTGTGAATAGAGCGCAGAGAACACTGCAAGAGAAGCCTTTTTACGCAAGGATCATCGTGTGTGCTCTTGTTATTCTCAGCGTAGCGCTGGGAGTCGCTATAAGGATCGCACCTATGTCCTTGAACGGCTTCGAGTTCTTCGAATTTGACAGCTACATAGAGTACTGGCAGGCGAAATACGTATATGAGAATGGTCCTCTCGCTTGGTACACGTTAACACGGGAAAACCCCGATACACACATCTTCTGGTATCCCTGGGGTAGAGACTTCATATACACGAGTTACCCGCTACTCCCAATGTGGACAGGGTTATCGTACCACGTGGTGAAGTACGCCGGGTTAACGCTACAGGAGTGGGCTTCGCTTCAACCGATCATCTTCGCAGCTGTAGCAGTAGTACTAGCTTACTTCGCTGTCCGTGAACTCACGGGTAGCATGATAGCTGGTGTGCTAGCGTCATTTTTCATGGCCATTCTACCAGCTGCCGTTGAGAGATCGGTTGTAGGGTTCGTGGAGAAGGAGGGCGTTGCGGCAGTATTCATATTTCTGTTCATGTACTTTTACGCTAAGATGCTGAAGGCCATTAGAGAGGGAGTTAAGACATCGAAAAAACTGGTATACGCTGTTCTAAGCTCCTTGTTCCTTGGTATGGTTGGATGGCTTTGGGGTGGTTTTGTATTCATACTTGGTACATTGGTTTCCTTCTTTGTGATTTCACCTTTGCTTGTGAGAAAGTACGTAACCAGGAGTTTTGTACTCTACAATCTTCTTACCATCGTGTTAGCAATGGTATTTGTTACGCCATCACCGTCTAATGCAAAAACTCTTGGTTTGTACCCACCATCTGTTCGCGGTCTCGGAGCACCGTTGATCGCTGCATCTCTTCTTCCTCTGCTCTTCTACTTCTTTGGCGTAGAGTACAAGAGAGTAGGGTTAAGAAGGAGTGTTCTTACGCCAGGAAGGTACTTCTTGATACTTGTTCTAGCAGTAATCGCCGGCGTTGCTCTGGTAGTGTACGAGGTTCTACCGATCAGCGGTAGACTAGCTTGGGCTCTTGGTCTTAGATTCATGCCCGTTCAACCACTAGTTGAGAGTATTGCTGAGCATCGTTCACCTTTAGCACCCGAAGCTGTGGGGAGAATGCTACATGACTGGGGTGTTCCAGCGGGTCACGAGTACCTCATAGTAGCATCACCACTAATACTAGGTGTTCTGGGTGCAC
>JAWAHD010000077.1:0-4294 GCA_038889555.1 Desulfurococcaceae archaeon | reverse complement strand
AAACTCCAAAAATTCCACACATGAGAATAATATAAGGCACAAACACTTATAATTAAAGGCATACGTCGGTTGTAAAATTCAAATAGCGTAGCATCCCTTTATGAAAAAAAAACATTAGAAGAGGAGCGGATATAACACCTACACAAAAGCTGGCACTTTCCTGTTTTGAAAGCCGAAAGCCGAGTATTTCCTTGTAGCCATCTGTGTCTATTCCAGTCTCTGACTTCTGGCATTGTTCTGTCAGTTAACCTTGATATGGTGCTTGCAGAAAGTCTTGTGCCGAGGAATTCATCCAGCTCTGCTTGTAGCATTTTGCCTATGGTTTGAGCCATAAAGTCTTTTAGGACTTCGCTGAACTCCCTACGGTATTGCTCTACTTTTTCTTTGCTTGGCTTTTTCATATTAACACCTCCTTACTTTATTTTTACACAATGGATGAAACACACCCTTAAAAGACCACCCCCAGCGGGGGTGGGGAAGGTCAGTAGCCAAATCTAACTCTACAGCTCTTACTACTATCCATTGTAATAACACAACTGGAAGAAAAGCCGCAAGTTGAGCAGGCTCCACTCCAACCAAGGAACCTTGCGCCGCTGCTTGGAATAGCGGTCAGTCTGACTTGTAGACCTCTATATATGTCAACTCTACATGTTCCATTGCAAATAAGGTTTGGCGGGTCTACTTTCACGTTTCCCAGGTCTGGCCTGCTATCCCAAAATACATATAACCTTGCTGTATTTTCTGTAGTTGGCATCATAAAGCTTACATTGCATGTTTTGTTGGCATCCATTAACACACTGCAGGTTATTCCCACACAGCTTGAGCAATCACCACTCCATCCTGCAAATATAGAGCCAGAGCTTGCAGTTGCTGTTAGCGTTACGGTAGTATTTGCGTCAAAGTTCGCAGAGCATGTAGAACCGCAGTTTATACCAGAAGGATTGCTTGTAACTGTGCCACTGCCCGTGCCAGACTTGTTGACTGTTAGAGTGTACTGTTGTGGTTGCTGTTGCCCTTGATACTCATACGCCCCCATATCCACAGCAGTGCCAACTATTCTTGGGTTTCCATCCTTGTCTGTGCTTGGAATTGAAGGAGCATTATTACATCCTGCATTTATGGCTGGTGAGCTTGCTTGAAGACGCAGGTCTCCATTTTGTGGGTTTACAAATTTAGGGTCTGCTTGGATGTTGTCATACTGCCCAGTATTGGTGCAACCGTTGGCTATGTTTTGGTTGTAGTTACCAGCCAGCCTAATGTAAACCTTTTCTGTCTGTGGTGCATTGGAAAAGTCTATTGAAGGTGTCGAAGTGCTAAAGAGGTTGTGGGCAAGGTTAACAGGAGAAGGTGTGTTGTTGCCGTCACCATCGTTGTCCACATAAAGGTCATCTCCGTCATTACCGCCTGCGTTTGCTGTGTTGTTCCATAGGATGTTGTTGTAAAAGTGCAATGTTGCTGCGTTGTCGTATAAACGTACATAAGCACCGCCGCCATCATAATAAGCACTATTACCACTAAATGTGTTGTTTGTAAGAGTTATGTTAGCATTTTTTTTGTCCTAACATAAAGTCCACCACCACTACTAGAACTAGACAGACCATCTCGGAAGGTTATGCCCTCCATGGTTATGTCTCCGTTGGCATCGTCAGAGCAACTACTTGTATATATACTGAGTATCTGAACAGAATTCCCTCCATCAAGGATTACACTTCCACCATCCGATCTTATGGTAAGTTTTTTACCACATTCCGAAGAGCCTTAAGAAAGGTTATAGGTAAGCGTGCTTGTTATATTGTAAGTGCCAGCAGGTATACACACCACGTCATCTTGGTTGTTTGTGCCTGCTGTGTTAAGAGCTGTCTGGATATCCGCATTGTCAATAGAGTCGTTGTTATTAGAGTCAGACACCGTTATGGTGCATTGTGCCTGTGCTGGCTTTAGGGCTTTTGGACCCTCTCCGAAAAGGGCTGATTAGGCTCCGCCAGAGCCTCCTCCACAACTTGCAATAAAGCCTGTGGTTAGTAAGGCGACCAGCAGTAAGTGTCTTTCCCTTTTCATGCTAACCCTCCTTTTAGCTTATATAACATAAGATTATATTCAACCTGTCCAGACAGTCAACCTTTCCCCATAATTAATGTATAATTTTGGGGAGATATGAACATGAATGTTTTGTGGTTAAATTTTTACGAAGAGGATTTAGAAATAATAGAAAATCTTAAGACGGAAGGGTTCAACATATACAGTACTGAATTATATCTTGATAGCACAGATACTATTAATCTTGGATTCAAAGACACAATAGATGTAATAGTTTTTTCCTCTGTAAATACTACCATTGACAGGTCTATTGTTGATAAATTTAAACATCTTCAACTTATAGTTACAAGGTCCACAGGCTGTGACCACATAGATATAGATTACTGTAATAAGAGAGGTATCAAAGTGTGCTCCATAAAAGGCTACAGCACCATATCAACTGCAGAATACACTATATTTCTTATATTTTCATTGCTAAGAAAGTTAAAAAGCACTATACTTAAAGTGCAAGAAGGAAAGTTTGAGAGAGAAAAAGGCATTGACCTTTATGGTAAGGTTGTTGGAGTCTTAGGCACTGGGCTGGTAGGCACAACGGTCGCTAAGATTTTAAGATGCCTTGGTGCTGAAGTTCTTTGTTGGAGTTTTAGAGAGAAAGAAGAGCTTAAAAAACTTGGAATAAGGTATGTTAGTCTTGAAAAACTCTACAGATCAGCGGATGTGCTAACCTTTCATCTGCATTTATCTGAAAAAACCCGTTATATATTTAACAGGGACTCTTTAAGATTGGTAAAGCCAGGGATATACATAGTTAACACAGCAAGAGGAGGGCTAATAGAACTTGAAGCAATTTACGAAGGTTTGACGAAGGGTATCATAGCAGGTTGTGCTCTTGATTGTTTTGAATCCGAAGGTTATTTTATAAGGGGGGTCCCAAGCGATAATTTTTCAAAAATCGAGATAATCAGTGAAATAGCAAGATTTCCCAATGTAATAATAACACCACATAATGCTTATAACTCTGAAGAAAGCATAAGGAGGGATGTAGAGTATACTTTTAATACGCTTATACACTACAAAAAAACAGGGAATTGCCTATATCCATGCCAATGACATTGTGAGGTTTCAGAGGTTCCTTTGTGCTATAATTTCTTATCAGAACCATGAGAATTACAGCTCTTTTGTGTGTAATAGCCTTAGCCCTCTTTTCCTGTGGTCAGGCGGTTCAGGAACATTACACTATAAAAGGCGAGGGCGTGCAAAAGCAGGAAGAAAAGCCTCAAGCTCCCATCTCCGAATTGAAACCAGAAAAGGAAGAAAAAGCAAGCTCTGTAGTATACGAGAAATCCGCAAAAGCAGACACAGAGGAAAAGGAAATTCCAAAGGATGGTAAAATATCCCTTCACTTTGAAGATATAAGCCTTCAGGATCTTCTCAACGAGGTATTTTACAAGATACTTGGGTTTTCTTATATGGCACCGGCGGAGCTAAACCAGAGGGTTACGATTCATGTGGACAAAATTTCCAAGGAGGAGGCCTATGAGTATGTGAAAAGCCTCTTAGAAACTTCCGGCTATGGAGTGATAAGGGAAGGGAAAGTGCTCAGGATAGTCCCTCAGAAGGCCGCGATATTGCAGGGGCTTGGCTTTCTGGTTTACAGGCCCACTTATATAGCTCCCCAAGCCCTCAACGAGGCTATAAAGGGCATACTCTCTCCTATAGGTAAATCCTTTTTAAGCGGTCAGACCATAGTGGTCATTGACGAGGTAGGAAGGATAGGGAGGATAAAAAGCCTCATTCAGGGTGTGGACAGCGCCCTATACAGCTCTACAAATATAGCCTTTATAAGGACAAGCCTTCCGCCAGAACAGGTAAAGGAAAGTTTAGACAAGATACTCAGGCTACTTGGGAAAGCGGACACGCCACAGGTGGTTGAGGCTTTGAGGAGGGAAGGGCTCTTGGTGGTGGTTTCTTCAGACAGAAAGCTCTTTGAGGAAATAAAGGGATGGGTAAGGATAATAGAAGAGTATTCAAAAAGAGAAAAACAGGAGGTTGCCATATACAGACTGAACTTTGTGGATGTGAAGACTGTAGCGGAGATCATATCCAATTTAGGTCTTCTTCAGGAATCCCTTACCGTAACCACCACAGAAAGAGTTGTAGGTGAGCAAAGGATAGAGCAGCAGGCACAACCAGAAAGAGAGGAGACTCCTACAGAAGCAAGGACAAGAGCATCACAGAGAACAGCTCAAGAACAGCC
>JAWAHD010000076.1:0-4336 GCA_038889555.1 Desulfurococcaceae archaeon | reverse complement strand
GCAGAGGACACAGCTAACTAATGAGGTAAACAGTCTGAGAAGTGAACTAACAAGCCTAAGGAGAGAACTCCAGCACATAAGGTCTACAATTTCAGAAGGCAAATCTCTCGTCGAACGCTATAGAGAAATATTGGAAAACATAAGAATCACGGCGCCCCGCGTCGAAGACAGTTGGACCTTCACTTATGTATACACCACTTCAGTAACACTCTTCCCCAATTACTACACATGGCAGGATTGGCAACTCGACGTATTCACAACATTAGAAGTAGTGGCGACTACAAACGTCTACATAAGGATACTATCTGCCGACGGCCAGTCCGTGGCAGAGGGCTGGAGACGCGTCACCTATAGGCCACGCGCCAACGGCACATATACAGTAGTCTTCTGGAATAGAGATAGCAGGACGGTGACATTTGACTACACAGTCACAGTTAGTAAAACTGTATACTTCTGCGAGGAGGGGGCGCGTTGTAGAAGGCCGTACGTCACAGGCCCACCGGAGGCGAGAGAATTATTCAAACTATTCGCAATATACAACTACTGGTACAACAACCGAGACACACTAGTCCAACAAATAAAAAGACAGTACCCAGACATACCTACGCAAGATGCCTACGCCCTCTCACTAGCGGCTCTGCTAAAATCAGCAGGATTCGGCGCCAGAGGCGGAGGCCCACACTTCCTCTACACAACCCAGACAGACGTCGTATTCGCCGCAATTGGCAGTGGGATACCAAGAGATTTATTCAAGCCAATCGGCGTAATACCAGGCATCTACATAAACGCTAGAACACTATATGACTTAGTCAGACAGTACCACAACACCCTAGCCATCGCCTGGATGCACATATTGTGGATCAGCGACACAACAGGCCTAATTCTACTAGTCGACACATACAATGTCTACACCACAGACATAGGAATTGAGAACACAGTTCCATTCAACGTCATCTATGTAGAAGGCTATACAGAACTCCCATAAACCAATACTTTTTCCAACCCCCCAAAAACACACCAGACAACCCACTCTACCTCCACTTTCCCCACATCGCACCTCATCAAGAGTTAAAAACAGAAGACAGACGCGATTCTTCAATCCTTTTTTCGTAACTTTCTTTCAATCCTCTTTTTGAGATTCAGCAAATAACAGATAAAGAGTTGCTCAACGCCATTATCATCTTTCAATCCTCTTTTTGAGATTCTTGCATGATGCAATCTATTGTGATATCCTTCCAGCCCCTGCAAAGCTTTCAATCCTCTTTTTGAGATTCACTCATGTATCCCGAGGACTTCATAAGGGGGCCACGTGAGGACGACTTTCAATCCTCTTTTTGAGATTCCAAGCCAGAATTCAGAGAGTTGATGAACTTACCAAAGAATGTATTGAGCTTTCAATCCTCTTTTTGAGATTCTCTATCACTATGATTGGACCAATTGGAAAATGATCTATCGCTGTGCTTTCAATCCTCTTTTTGAGATTCTAGATTCCACTTTGGATGAGCCATGTAGCCCTCAACTTGGCCCGTGAGCTTTCAATCCTCTTTTTGAGATTCACGTAATAGACTTGTGATATTGTACGTAGAGCCCCCCACGGTAGACTTTCAATCCTCTTTTTGAGATTCCGATCTGGCTCACCGTCGGGCTCTTCGTGGTGCTGTTATTAATCGCCCTTGTCTTTCAATCCTCTTTTTGAGATTCCTGCATATTCACTAATTGGGTCTGTTTCTAATAATTCATTGTCTTTCAATCCTCTTTTTGAGATTCACTAGCGACGCGCGGCCTGCTATTGTTAAACAAGCCGCGTAGATCGCTTTCAATCCTCTTTTTGAGATTCGATTATGGCTGCGACAGTTGAACGAGGCGTATTCGATACATGTGTCTTTCAATCCTCTTTTTGAGATTCCGATATATATATGTCTTGAAAAAATAAATTTAACGTATAAAAAATGTGTCTTTCAATCCTCTTTTTGAGATTCTCATAGTGACTATGCCCACAGTGATGTGGCCTTTTCCAATCTTTCAATCCTCTTTTTGAGATTCATACGTAGAGCCGCCAAACATACAAGAATGGATTGAGTATATGAACTTTCAATCCTCTTTTTGAGATTCGTAAGAACTTCGGGGGGGTTGACATTTGTCTTCGCTTGACTTTTGTCTCTTTCAATCCTCTTTTTGAGATTCATGTTAAAAGCAAGAGGATGTATATTTGTCGATACAAACCTTTCAATCCTCTTTTTGAGATTCACAATACGTCCACTTTGGCCCATTCGCCAAAATCTTTGAGGACGAGCTTTCAATCCTCTTTTTGAGATTCCAGAGGTATCCCGGCACGTAGATTTGTTGAGTTGTTACAAAGATTCTTTCAATCCTCTTTTTGAGATTCCCGATACCGTTGAAAGCTTGTATGATACGGTTAAAGCATTAAAAAAGCTTTCAATCCTCTTTTTGAGATTCATTTTTTAGTACTTTGAATTTAACAGGCCTGGCTATAAACTCAGCTTTCAATCCTCTTTTTGAGATTCTATTGAGATGCTTACAAAGGACGCTGAGCTTAACTACGAGGAGACTTTCAATCCTCTTTTTGAGATTCAAATATGACTAGATGTACTCATACAATTCTTTTGTTTTTTCTAAAACCCTTTCAATCCTCTTTTTGAGATTCAGTCATATATTCATAAACAGCGACAGACGGAGACGAGATTACCTTTCAATCCTCTTTTTGAGATTCGTGAGGGCGTTGTATAGTACTATAGTGTATATACCACGCCCCAGTGACTTTCAATCCTCTTTTTGAGATTCGGAGGCGTTATCTTAGCGTGGGCCTGAGAGCTGCGAGGGCGAAAACTTTCAATCCTCTTTTTGAGATTCGCGTTGTTGTCTGTTGAGTTGTGTTGACTGGGGTGCCGCTTTCAATCCTCTTTTTGAGATTCGCCATGAAAGAGATGGATGTACCGTTCCCCAAACTGTGTAAGCTTTCAATCCTCTTTTTGAGATTCGGAAGAGAAGGACAAGAGGAAGATACCTAGGTGGTTAAGGATTTTATCTTTCAATCCTCTTTTTGAGATTCCGCTCAGACTTTGAATACGGCATCGGTCCACTTACAGCGACTTTCAATCCTCTTTTTGAGATTCTATAGAACGCCCGCCGGGGGTGGGGCGGTAAAAAAACTGGGGAAATACTTTCAATCCTCTTTTTGAGATTCTTGACTATAGTGTTGACTAAAGGATTGACTATAGTGTTGACTAACTTTCAATCCTCTTTTTGAGATTCTGGCGGTCTTTGTTTCGCAAGTATTTGGCTGGGAGCAATGTAAAACTTTCAATCCTCTTTTTGAGATTCTGGGGGTTGTTTCTATAGTTTTTGGGGGTTTTTAAAGTTTTTGTGGTTTTGTTTTTTTGTTTTTTTCTGGGGGTTGCTTTACTTTGTTTTTTTAATCTTTTATCTTTTTCTAGGTGGTGGGTTGGTCTTTAGTATTGTGTGTCGTGTTTGTTTCATTCGGCGGCGCTTTGCGCTTATAATCTGCACGACGTTTTATAAATTGGATTTTCGCCATTTAAAAACTCCCAAAAAGAAGACAGTAGAAATATATACAAAAGTAAAGAACAAGCTGCACGACGTTTTAAAAACGCCGAAAAATATATAGAATATATACTAGACAAGGGCGAGTATATAGAAGATCTAGGGTCTTGGGGGGCGTGTGGGGTTTGTGGGGGTTTTGTTAGTGTTGGGGGCTGTGTTTGTGGTGTGTTTTTGTGTGTGTTTTACGGGTTGTGTTAGTTGCTTGGCTGAGCTGTTTGTCGTGTGGGATAGTGAGGGCTTGTCCTTTAGTCCCCTTTGTGTGTGTTGTGGTGGTGGTTTGTAGATGTGGTGGCTGTTTTGGTGTTTTGTGGGGTGGTTGGTGTGTGGTGTTTGTGTGGGTTGGTTTTGTGGGCGTAATGTTTAAATAGGTGTGTTGGTATTTTTTTGGGGCCCGTAGCTCAGCCTGGATAGAGCGGCGGCCTTCTAGAGCTGTGCTGAGGAGAGCCGTAGGTCGTGGGTTCGAATCCCATCGGGCCCGCCATCTTCTATTTCTAAGTGTATCTCCTCTCTGTCTATTACTATTTTGACGTGTCTTTTTTTCTTTGCTACTAGGTGGCGGGGTTTGTACACCACTAGGTAGGTGCCGTCTTCTCTCTGGGTGTAGGTCTCTACTGCCCACTCTGTGTCTGTGCATTGTGTTAAGAAGTGGGCGAAGTCGTCGAAGTAGTCGGCGGCGCCGCATGTGTAGCACATATTGCCGTAGAAGTGGACTGTCCACTGTTGTTCTGTCTTTTGTAGTATGTCTACTCTAGCC
>JAWAHD010000075.1:0-4382 GCA_038889555.1 Desulfurococcaceae archaeon | reverse complement strand
TCCCCTGGAGAAAGCTGAAGAAAGCTTCAAAGCTGAAGTGGGGTCAAGCACTTGTACACTACCATGGAGCCAAAGAAGTTCTACCCAACTTGATCAAGCTTAATCCCTACGATTTAGCTCCACCCGTACTTGGCTCGTCCAGGTTTATTCATCCCTTCGAAAACAGGCTTCTCACGGTTAGAGAGCAAGCTAGGTTAATGGGGTTCCCAGATGACTTCGTGTTTATTGGTGGTAGAGACGCTCAGTACAACATGGTTGGAGAAGCTGTTCCAGTACCCTTAGCTAGGAGCGTTGCCGAGGAGGTTTTAAAATACCTTGATGAAGTATAGCTAGGTGATTAATTTGAGTACTCTACACCTGGTTCTCTACGCACCGAGTAGTGTTCAGAAACTACTGGATTTTCTGAAAACGGTTTACACGGGTAACTTTACTCCAGTAATAGTGAAACCCATGGGTGCCGCTGCACAAGTAGGAATTCCCGAAGCACACAAGATATCCTACAAGCTTAACAAACCGCTGATAGTACTACCCGAAATAAGCGACTTAGTTAACGTGCTGGGGTGCGACTGCATCTACTACATATCCGATGAGGGAGAGGAGATTGACCCCGTAGATCTTGTGAACAATGGATCCTGCAGTAAAATCGCATTAATTCTGAGCTCTGGTGAGCTAGAACCTAGTCGAAGAGAACTAGAGAAAGCAAAAATAGCCTGGATTAAAGGTGTTCCCCGTGGAATGCCATCAGTAGCTATCGCAGGCATTATTGTCTACGAGTTACTAAAGTTGAAAAAGTGAAGAGTGTAAGTTCTGTAAGGTGGTGAAGACGTGTCATTCAAGCTGAGAACAGGTACTTTCACGGCACTCAGAAGAGAACATCAGTTGAAGCAGCAGTACGATGTCATCGTAGTTGGTGGTGGACCTGCTGGATTAACAGCTGCACTCTACGCTGCAAGGTACGGATTCGACGTGATCTTGATAACCAAGAAGCTGGGTGGTTTGATAACAGAGGCTCCTCTCGTAGACGACTACCTCGGTATACCCGATGTCTCTGGCAACGACTTGGCTGACAAGTTTATAAAGCACGTGGAGAAGTACAACGTTCCAATAGTTCTAGACGAAGTTGTAAACGTGTATCGGAAACCCTCCACGAGCAACCTATGGTGCATTGAAACCCGGAGTTTAAAACAGGAAATATGCGCTTTCACAGTTGTAATTGCAACTGGAAGTGAAAAGAGAAAGCTCGGTGTACCCGGTGAGGATAAGCTAACTGGAAAAGGTGTTTCTTACTGCGCTGTTTGCGATGGACCTCTCTTCAAGAACAAAACTGTAGCTGTTGTTGGTGGTGGAAACTCAGCGTTCACCAGTGCTCTCTTCTTATCAAACTACGCATCCAAGGTTTACTTAATACACAGAAGAAACACGTTCAGGGCGTTCAAAGTCTACGTGGATGCAGCAATGAGCAATCCACGAATTGAGCTCTTAACAGATACCGTTGTAAAGGAGATCATAGGAGAAGAGCGCGTTGAAGCTATAAGAGTAGAAAACACTAGAACAGGGGAAGAACGCATTATACCAGTTGACGGAGTATTCATTGAAATAGGATTAAAACCCAACACGGAGTTCTTCAAGAAAATTGGTCTAGAAGTAGACGAAGAAGGTCGCGTAAAAGTAAACATTGACATGAGCACAAATCAACCAGGTATATACGTAGCCGGAGACGCAGCCGGTGGACCATACAAGTACAAGTTCGAGCAGATAATTACAGCAGCCGCTGAAGGGGCGATAGCAGCAGATGCTGCAGCCAAGTACATTCTAACTCTCAAAGCAACACTCGGCAAGTAGAAGATAAACAGCGGGAGCAACCAGGAATAAAATATAAACCCGTTTCTAGTGGAATAATTATGCGGGTAGAGGGCCCGTAGCTCAGCCAGGTAGAGCGCCCGGCTCATAACCGGGTGGTCCGGGGTTCAAATCCCCGCGGGCCCATAGTAAAAGCCCCTGTGATCGGTGAACGTTGAACTTTCTCTAGTATGAGTCGAAGAAGAGCTTTGCTACTCTCTCCTCTCTGGTTCTTATAATCAACTGTTTTCTGAGTTTTCCGTAGCTTTCGCATATAGTAATCCATGATGATTTGTCCGGGTTTTCCATGCCAGCTACATTGCATACAATGTAGTTCTCCGGGTTCTTCTCAGCTAACTCGGTTTCAGCTGGTGTTAACTCAGCTACTAGAACCTTCTTGAGGTGGCTTTTGACTTCGATCATCAGCACCTTAGCTTCACCGTTCTCTAAGCACTCAACTAGCATGTCGTAGGGTTTTGGTACACCTATGTTCACCTCCAGAACATTGCAACCTTTCATCTCGTAGATGCTTTTAACATGCTCTACGCTTTCACGTTCCATCTGAGCTTTCATCTCCTCGGTTAATCCGGATAGAAACTCCTCGTACTCAGCTAAGCCTACCGCTCCTATTACCCTGATGACCGGAGAACTGAGCTTGGCTTCTATTTTGGGATATTCAACGAGCTGTTCACCAGTTAACTTCGAAACATCAAAGCTTTTGCTAAATATCCTTTCGAAGAACAAAAACTCTATTGACTCCACCAGTTTGCGCAAGTTCTCTTCAAAGCTACGTTCATCATCAGTACTAGTTCTCGAGGATACCCTGGTTAATCCTATAAGACCCCTTCTTAGTCCTTCCACTAGCCATTCAAGAAGCTCTACACCGTGTACTAGCTTGGACTCACCGTTTCTGTAGAGAACGAGAACCGGCGTGGAGTACCTAATGCTTCCGTTGACATATAGGTCTACTACACCCAGAAATCCTTTCTCTACCCGCGGTTCTCTAACAACGAGAACAAGCTCCGAATTCAACAATGATGTGTTGGCTTCGCGTAGTTTATCGTAGATACGCAGTAGTAGACGTGACTCGGAACCAGGTTTCAGTGTGCAGGGGGTTTTGTACAATAGCTCGAACAGTGCACATACCACCTTAGTGAAGTGCTCGTGATCACTACACCCCGTTAGCTCCTTTACGTACCTCTTAGTTGATTCAACGCTTTTGCTTGAAGGAGCGAGCTCTTCGTATAGATCTCTGTACTTAATCAGCTTCTTCGCGAGCTCAGCTCTTATATTGTTCAGGATCTCCGACAACGGTCTTCTGTTAACAGGGCTATAGTAGTCTTCGTAAACTCTGCACAGAGCTGAGGCAATGTCCTTTTCCAAGACCTGAAGGTATTCTTCACTACTTTGCTGTTTCTTTAAAACATGAAGTTCTATTACACCTTCAAGTGGTTTACTCGTAATTCTCTGCTCGATCATGTTTAAGAGCTTGAGCACGAGCTTGGTGTAAAACTCGTAGTCTACCTCCACATCTCTAACAAAGTCTATAACCGTGCAGTTTCTTACTTGTCTTAATCTATAGACTCTGCCTATTCGTTGCTCACGTTTAACAGGACTCCAAGGAACATCGTAGTTCACCACTACGTTAAACTGGTGTAGGTTTAAACCCTCCGAAGCTATATCCGTGCTTATCAGGATCTTCAAAACACTTGCTCCAACGATTTCCTCAGCTAATTCGAACACTTCTGGAAGGAGGTGAATTACATCCTGATTAAGAGATGATAGTTTAACCAGTATTATCCATTTACCCATGGTTTCGTCCACGAGGATTTCCATCGAGTTATCGAGTAGACTATAGTACCTTCTAGTAGAAGACAAGTCTTTCTTCTCATGGTACTTCTTCAAGGTTCTTTCGATGATCAGCTGTTTTACATCACCTACTTTAAACCCTCTTGATCTAAAGAAGTCTACAAGATAGTTGAACACGTATTCCACTGTGTCTCTGTACTCGCTGAACACAACGTAGTCTCCTAGAAGGTCTCTTGGTAGATAACCCGGGTTAACTAGCACGTGGTACAAGAGGTGAGCAAGTGCTTTAACACAGGGATCACCTTCTCTGTACAAGTTTTCGAACTCAAGGAGTAGCTCTGAGACTTTATATAGCATGCTACTTGGAAGCTTACCTACAACTGATCTAAGAGCTTCCTCGACGACTTCGTCTACTTTGCTCTCCGTGAAGAGCTCATCAAGGAGCTTACTCGATAAACGCGAACCTTGTTGACTAATACCCCTTTCTAGCACCCTGGTTATTGTTTTAATGAAAGACCATGGACTGGAAAGCGCTCTCTTGAGTACTATGATTTTAACTAACTCAACTGGTTTAACATTCAAGTGTTTAAGGATCTCTGATAAAACCTTGTTTAACTCCTGGTAGAGTTCTTTCTTATCACCTAGTTTTATCAAAGCCATTAGAGCTGAAAGCTCAGGAAACACCCTTCTACCTTCTAATTCGTTCACGAAATCCTTTGTTCTCCTGTATACGA
>JAWAHD010000074.1:0-4550 GCA_038889555.1 Desulfurococcaceae archaeon | reverse complement strand
AGTACAGGTCTATTTTTAAGGACTGGGTTGATAGAGGAAGAAAGCTAATTGTAAACCTGAACCACTTCACATTACCCATCTGGATTCACAACCCTCTTGAAGCTAGAGTACGAGGAGTTTTCAATGCTCCATCTGGATGGTTGAGTGAGGAGACCGTTGTCGAGTTCACTAAGTACGCGTATGTGGCGGCTTACCTTTTCGACGAGTACGTCGACTACTGGAGTACGATGAACGAGCCCAACGTGGTTGGCGTTGCTGGTTACCTGATGGTTAAGTCGGGCTTTCCACCGGGTATACCTAGTATAGAGTTCACGCTTCTTGCCCTTAGAAATCAAGTAATAGCGCATGCTAGAGCCTACGATGCAATTAAGCAAGTATCGAAGAAGCCTGTTGGTGTAATCATGAACTTTATATGGTTTGAACCACTAAAACCGGGAAGCGAGGACGAGGAAGCAGCTGTCAATGAAGCCTCCTACATGTATAACCTATCATTCGTGGATTCTATAACGTCAGGCTCTAGCTCCGTGGTATCCTCTAGCTCGCTGAGGAATAAGGTGGACTGGATAGGTGTAAACTACTACACCAGAATGGTGGTAACACGGAGAATGAATACTTTGACTGGGTGGGAACCAGTGTTTGGTTATGGATCCCTGTGTACACCAAGTGGTGTAAGTAACGCTGGAAGACCCTGTAGCGAGTTCGGCTGGGAGCTCTACCCCGAAGGTTTAGAAAGACTCCTAGTACTACTCTACGAGAGGTACAAGTTACCGCTGCTGGTTACCGAGAACGGCGTTGCTGATGCTCACGATGCTCTGAGACCAAGATACATTGTTCAGCACCTTGAATCCGTGGTTAAAGCTATCCAAAAGGGTGCTGACGTTAGAGGTTACCTGCACTGGGCGCTGATCGACAACTACGAGTGGGCAATGGGTTACAAAATGAAGTTTGGCCTTATCAGGGTAGATTTCGAATCCAAGAAGCGTTTCATCAGGCCAAGCGCTCTTGTTTACCGGGAAATAGCAACTAATAAGGAACTACCGGACGAGCTAATTTTCTAAGCACACTCGTAGAACCTCGTGTAAAGGGTGAGGGCTGTGAAAGGTAGAATTAACCTGGTTACAATCTTTCTCGTATTATCGCTAATGATGCTGTACGCCGACCAGAACCTGATCGCACCAATGCTTAGAACTCTAGAAAGGGAGAACATGATCCTAGGAACAGGTACAGAGCTTTTCTGGTTCTATGCTGGTTTACTCGCAACTGTTCCAACGTTCTCCGGAATAGCGACCACCTTCATATGGGGATATCTAGCTGACAAGTTCAGCAGAAGAACCCTTTACGCTGCCGCCGTATTGATAGGAGAAATACCGTGCTTTTTAACAGGCTTCGCTAGAAACTACTATGAACTACTCTTCCTACGAGCTTTAACCGGCGTGGGAATTAACGGTGCAGCTCCCATCGGTAGAGCTCTGATAGCAGACCTCTACCCCCCTGAGAAGAGAGGTAAGGGGTATGCACTATACAACTTCAGCACTGGACTAGGAGTTCTAATAGGAATGGTAATGGCTGGTATAGTGTTAGCTGCTGGTTTAAGCTGGAGAATACCATTCATGCTAGCAGCTGCTCCAAACTTCGTACTCATACCATTGTTCCTGATCACAGTTAAAGAGATAAAGATAGGCTACGCTGAACCTGAGATTAGGAAACTCTACGAAGCTGGACTAGAATACAGGTACAAAATCAGGATCAGGGAGTTTGCTACAGCATTGTTGACCACTCCAACGTTGATTTTCATATACCTGCAGGGTGTTCCAGGAACGTTTCCATGGGGTGCTATACCTTACTGGGCACCTACCTATTTGCAGGAGAAATGGGGTTTAGACGAAGCTACTTCAACCTTGATCGTTTTCGCAGCTGGAATCGGTATGATAATCGGGTATTTCATTGGTGGAGTTCTATCCGATGCTCTAATCAGAAGAGGGTATGTGAACGCCAGGCTAGTTATACCCTTTACCGGCATTATGCTTGGAACAGGAACAATGCTATTGCTACTGAGTTACCCGTATCCGTACGGAGTGGTTTCTGTAGGGACATTACTTCCCGTTGTTATAATAGCTGTACTCGGAATGGTGTTTGTAACGTTTGCAGCTCCGAACGTTCCAGCTATTCTAAGTGAGGTTTCACTACCGGAGCATCGAGGCACTATCTTCGGTATATTCAACATCACGGATAACATCGGCTCAGCCATAGGTCCTACTCTCGCAGCATTATTCATATCGTACTACCAGGTGCAAGGCTACGATAGGGCTCTCAGCATGTACTGGGGTTTAGTAACTATAAGTCTACTCTGGATACCCTGCGCACTGCTATGGTTGCCGGCATTCAGAACCTACGCCAAGGATAGAGCGAAACTGAGAAGAGTGCTTGCTACCAGAGTATCGATGTAGTCAATCCAGAGTACACAGTTTTAATTTTTGAACACTTTAATTAGGTGCGCCCTCGAAGCCAGGGGATTCTTCATCTATCCGCGGGTAGTCTCCCGACGGAGCTTCATCGGGTCTGTTTAGTGATATAGCAGAGACTCTTATATTGCTTTTACTCTCACTTAACCGTGAAGTATACTCTCTTCTTGTTCTTACCCTTGTTCTCGGCTTTCAAGAAGACTATCTCCCCGATTTCACCTGTTCTCCTGACATGTGGTCCTCCATCAGCTTGAATATCAACACCAGGTATCTCGACAATTCTCAGTTCGCTGATCTCTGGAGGAGCTCTTTCAGCTAACTTCACTATTCCTGGTATGTTCAAGGCTTCGCTTCTCGGTAACCAGTATATTTTGACCTCGATGTTCATTCTAACTATTTCGTTGGCTTTCTCAATTGCTCTTAAAAACAACTCCTTGTCGGATCTCTCCAGCGTATAGTCGTCGTACGCGTAATCAGGTGTTATGTTGCCTCCGGATACTAGAGCACCATGCTCTCTGTACATTACAGCCGACAGAATGTGTGCAGCTGTGTGTAATCTCATTAACTTGTACCTCCTGTCCCAGTCTAAAACCATTTTAACCCTAGTTCCTGGAGGAACATTAACAGGCTTTTCCACTCTGTGAGCTACCTCGTTCGTGCTTTTATCAATGAACACCTCGACAACTTCTACTCTCTCGCCGTTAATCAGTATGAATCCTTTGTCATGGTCAACTCCTCCGCTTCTAGGATGAAATATAGTGCTATCAAAGAAGAGCAGGTCTTCTACTGTTCGTAACAGAGTAGACTCGTGTTCTTGTATGTAGGAATCGTACTGGTATATAAGCCTAGTTACAACCACAGCAACTGCACCAGTCGCAGTAGCCGGGCGGGGATTCGAACCCCGGTCACGGGGGCCAGAGCCCCGCATCCTTGGCCGCTAGACGACCCGGCTATACCAAGTATATTACTTTGAAAGTAGGCCTTAAAAACAGTGCTTTTATTGTGATGATAGGTTTTTAAATCCCCGTTTAACTTAGAATTCAAGGGGCCCGTAGCTCAGCCAGGTAGAGCGGCGGGCTTTTAACCCGTAGGTCCCGGGTTCAAATCCCGGCGGGCCCGCGATTCCAAATTCGTTCAGAACAATCATCCGTGAACTACTCTGTTCTCCACACCACAAGTTGCTCTACTACGTTACCTGGTACCTTGCCCTGGTTAACATCCTTTACTGCTTCTTCTATTATCTCAATACCTTTAACGAGTCCTCTCGCGGTATGGTGAGCGGAGGAGCTGCTCTTAGCACATTACCGTGCTTACCGTAGGTCATCATTATGAGGCCCTTCTCCCATGCTTTCTATATTACCTTTAAAGCTGTTGCTCTATCGGATGTTTCGTCTTCTTGTCTCTAACTATGTCAACACCTATCATTAGTCCTAGTCCTCTCATCACCTATCACCACGTACTTCTCCTGAAGCTCTTTCAGCCTCTTGATCGCGTGTTCTCCGAGTGTTCTTGCACGGTCAACTATGTTGTTGTTAAAAATGTACACGATAGTCTAATGAGGGAAGCGTGATATTTGATTTTTAAAACATATTTGAAGGAGTCGTCTTTAGTACTTCTTAAAATACTTGTTTGCTTATGGTTGTAGAAATCCGCTATACGTTGATTTGTACAACTCGCTTGATTCCAACCTCTTAATGTCTCTGTAGTGCTTCTCGGATACCTCTTTACTCAATAGCTTGTACTTTTGTTTGTATTCCTCCAGGGGTAGACCATGCTCTCTCTGTATCTTGTCTCTGTATACATCGTCGAATATGTTGAAGGCGCAGAAGGGTATTAGCCTGCCATCTGGTACAACGTAGTGTATGTTGCATCTTTGAACTCTTTGTATATCGTAGTTGTAGAGATCCATGAAGTGCATTTGACCTATGAAGAGAAGCTTGTAGTGTAGTTCTCCTAGAGCCTCGTAGCTTCTTCTCAGCACTACGTTGACTATTATCTTGTATATGTCGAACTCCTTCGGTGCTTTCGAGGAGTCAATGAACTTTCTTATTGTGTATAGAAGCTTTAATCCTGTAACAACTCTGCTTG
>JAWAHD010000073.1:0-4589 GCA_038889555.1 Desulfurococcaceae archaeon | reverse complement strand
CTTGATGGAGCTGAGGTTGTAACCCTCGAGGGTATTGCACCTAGCGGTATGCTTCACGCTGTTCAAGTAGCTCTGCTGGAGACTGGTGGAATTCAGTGTGGTTTCTGCGTACCAGGTGTACTCATGGTGATGAAGGCTTTGCTTGACAGAAACCCGAATCCCTCCGTGGATGAGATAAAAGAATGGCTTAGTAGTGTTCTATGCAGATGCGGTAGCTACCACTACTACGTGAAAGCAGCTCAACTAGCCTCCAAGTACGTACGCGAGGGAAGAGTTTTCTTCAACGAAAAGGAGGTTAGAGAAAAGCTCTACATGAAACCACTGGAGGTGAGAGAATGAGTAGACCGGATTACCTGGAGATAGTTGAGAGAGTGTTCACCGAGACGAGGAGTAAGTCAACGCAGGAGTTCAAGTACGTGGGTAAGCGTGTTGTTAGATGGGATGCTATTAGCAAAGTTACGGGTAAACCGATTTTCACAGCGGATCTTCTGAACCTGATCAAGAACCCGGTGTTCGTCTTCAGCGTTAGATCAAGGTACGCTCATGCTAGGATCAAGAGCATTGATGTTTCTGAAGCTGTAAAGTACCCTGGTGTTCTGAGGGTTTTAACAGCTAAGGATATACCAGGTATCAACGACGTTGGCTACGTTTTACCCGATCAACCGCTGATAGCAGATAGAAAGGTTAGGTACATAGGTGACACAGTAGCACTTGTTGTTGCAGAGTCCCTTGAAAACGCTGTGGAGGCAGCTGAGAGAGTGCACGTTGATTACGAGCCGTTGCCGGTTTACCTTGATCCGCTGGATATAGTGGACTTTGATACACTCAGAGAGAAGGAACATGTTTTGATACACGATGAAAGAGGCTCCGATGTACTATCCCGGTACAGGATCAGAGCTGGAGACGTAAAGAAAGCCTATGAGGAAGCCTCGGTCATCGTGGAAAATGTCTACAGTACTCCCATGCAGGAGCACGCATACCTCGAGCCAGAAGCAGCCATAGCCGTACCCGAGCCTGATGGTGGTGTTACGATATACGCTAAGACACAGTGTCCCTTTGATACTCGTCGAGCTGTTTCAAGTGTTCTCGGTCAACCATTCAGCATGGTGAGGGTGATTGCACCAGCTCTTGGAGGTGGATTTGGCGGAGCGGAGGATGTTGGAAACGAGATAGCTGCGAAAGCTGCTCTCGCAGCACTAGCAACTGGTAGACCAGCTGTTGTATTACACACACGAGAAGAGTCCATCATAGGTCACACCAAGAGGCATCCAATGATCGCATGGTACAAGCATGCTGCAAGCAGAGATGGAACAATACTAGCTGTTGAAGCTAAAATAGTGCTCGACACTGGAGCTTACGCAAGCCTGGGTCCATTCGTGGGCTGGAGAGCAACTGTTCACAGCACGGGTCCTTACAGGGTTAAAAACGCGAAAATAGACACCCTTGTTGTTTACACCAACAGAGTACCAGCTGGAGCGTTCAGAGGCTTTGGAAACCCACAGGTTCACTTCGCTGTTGAGAGACAAATGGATCTCCTCGCGGAAGAGCTGGGAATGGATCCCGTTGAAATAAGGCTCAGGAACATTCTGAGAAACGGGGATAGAACAGTCCACGGGCAACTCTTAGACCACGGCGTAGGCATCGAAGATGCTATCAAAAGAGCTGTAGAGCTTAGTAACTGGCATGAGAAGAGAAAACTTTACATGGAGAACGGGGGCAGGTTCAGGAGAGGTATTGGTATTGCCATCATGTGGCACGGTAACAGCATTGGAGCTGAGGGAGCAGACTACTCATCAGCCTCCATCATTATCCAGAGGGATGGAAGCATCATACTTGGATCTGGTTTAACTGACATGGGTCAAGGCTCTATACAGTCTCTTCTGAATATAGCATCTGAGATCCTGGGTGTTCCACCATGGTACTTCAAGGTTGAATCCATAGACACATCATCTGTTCCAGACGGTGGACCAACCGTTGCCTCCAGAGTCACGGTTATGGCTGGTAACGCTGTTCTGGTAGCCGCCTACAAGCTGAGAGAAAGACTAAACAAGTTGGCTTCAGAAATGCTGGGTTGTTCACCAAGCGAGGTCGTGATCGAGGCTCCACGAGTGTACTGCAGAGACGAGCCCAGAAGGTCCATTACGTGGAGAGAGCTCGTTGAGCAAGCATTCTGGAGAGGTGTTCCACTGCAGGAGTACGGTTTCTTCCGTGCTCCACCAGCCGAGTGGCACGATGAAACTGGAACAGGACAACCGTACTTCACATACACCTTCGGTGCAGTGATCAGCGAGGTTGAAGTCGACGTTGAAACAGGCTTAGTGAGAGTTCTCAGTGCAACAACCGTGTACGACATCGGGAGAGTTGTAAACAGGCTTGGAGCAGAGTTCCACGCAATAGGAGGCTACATACAGGGAATGGGTTATGCACTAATGGAGGAAATAGTTCACGCACCCGATGGAAGCGTTTACAACACCAACTTCTCCAAGTACCATATTCCAACTCTACTCGATGTTCCCGAAACCATAAACGTGGACTTCGTTGAAGCAGGGTACTCAAGAGGACCCTTCGGTGCTAAGGGTCTCGGGGAGCCATCCATAGTTGCAATAGCACCATCCATAGTCAATGCAATAGCTCATGCCTTAAAGTCTAAGAACGCGAGCAGAGATCTAAACACTATACCTGCAACACCGGACAGAGTGTACTACGTGATAAAGAAGCACGGGATAAAACGCTAGTTTTAACTCTACCTTCACATTTTGCTTTTGACTCCCAGAGCAGTGTTCGCTGCAACAAGGGATCACGGTTGTTTGTTGAGAAACTAGTGTGTAGCAGGTGTGGCAGAGTATACACACTGGACATGAAGCCCTTGATCTGCGCTAACAGAGACCTCGGTAGACTAGACATACACTACGACTATGAAGCTGTAAAAGAGCACTTGTCCAACGATACTCTCAGGCAAAGACCCTTCTACATGTGGAGATACCGAGAACTACTACCGCTACCAAATCCCGAAGCCGCTGTTACACTCTACGAGGGTGGAACACCGCTGGTCAAAGCTGAGAAGCTGGGTGAGAAACTTGGCTTGAGAAACCTTTACTTGAAAGATGAAACGCGTAATCCTACCGGTAGTTTCAAGGATAGATGCATGAGTGTTTCAGTATCAATGGCTAAGTACTTCGGGTACAAGCACGCTGTTACAGCTAGTAGTGGTAATGCAGCTGCTTCACTAGCAGCCTACGGTGCAAGAGCAGGGTTAACCGTTTACGCTTTTGTACCTCACTTCGCAGCCTACGGTAAAATAGCACAGCTACTAGTTTACGGAGCAAAAGTGTTTAAAGTAGAGTGGACAACAGCCGAGGATCCAACAGTAAAGCTCATGCAACTAGCATACGAGAAGTTCGGCTTCTACATGAGCCCTAGCTTCGGCCCCTTCAACCCCTATCAGGTTGAAGGTGCTAAGACCATATCCATGGAGATCGCTGAGCAGTTGAACTACAGTGTTCCAAGCCAGGTTTTCATTCCAGTGGGTGCTGGTAGTTTATTAACTGGCGTCTACAAGGGGTTTAGAGACCTCAACGAAATAGGTCTCGTGAACGGGCATCCAAGACTGGTTGCTGTTCAACCAGAGGGTAATCACCCACTGGTTAGAGCTTGGTTCGAAAAGCAAGACCCTCTGAATATTAGACCCTGGGAAAAGCCTCCTCAAACAATTGCTACGGGTCTCGAGGACACGTACCCGTGGGACGGTGATGCAGGACTTCGAGCACTCTACGATACCAACGGCTACGGAGTTGTAGTATCCGATAGTGAAATAGTTGAAGCCATGAAGCTCTTAGCTAGCCTCGAGGGAATACTAGCAGAGCCAAGTGGTGCTGCAGGACTAGCAGGACTCATCAAGGCTGTTAACGAGGGTAGAGTTGATAGAGATGAAACAGTTGTTGTACTGGTAACCGGACACGGCTTAAAGGACCATGAGGTACTGAAGAACATCGCAGGAGATGCTCCAACCATATCACCAAGCCTCAGAGACCTTGAGAAAGCCCTGCACACCCACTTGGGCAAAGATCGCTAGTTATACGCTCATGGTTTACCTTTATAAGGTCTATGATCTGTATTTAACCCACGCTTTAAACCAAAAGGTGTGCATGGTTGAAGAATAAAGGATTAGTTGTTATAGCTTTTGGTGGAAACGCTTTTCAGTCGAAAGGCGAGAAGGGTACTGTTGAGGACTACTGGCGAAACGCGTACAGAGCAGCAGAAGCTGTTGTAAACCTCGTCGAGGAAGGCTACAGAGTTGTTGTAACCCACGGTAATGGACCACAGGTAGGTATACTCGCTGAGCTAATGGTGCTTGGACTCAAGCACAAGAACATTCCACCAATGAGCCTGGACATAGCTGGTGCTATGACTCAGGGTTGGCTTGGCTACATACTTCAGCAAGCACTCTACAACAAGCTCAAAGAGAAAGGACTATTCCCCAGCGTGGTTAAGGGCGTAGTCACCGTTGTTACACAAACTCTCGTTAGAAGAGATGACCCCGACTTCAAAGACCCCTCAAAGTACATTGGTCCATGGTACGAGAAGGAGGA
>JAWAHD010000072.1:0-4671 GCA_038889555.1 Desulfurococcaceae archaeon | reverse complement strand
TCAATATTCTACTCGGTGGAGACCTGGGAGATGTATGTACAGGTATGTACCTCCTTGACGTGGAAGAACTACGTGATGTTTTATTTGAAACAAAAGGATTTAGCATCGAGGTTGAACTCGCAGCGCACGTCGTTGGCTCTGCTGCACCCTACACAGAGTATGGAATCGAGTATCGAAGTAGAATTGGTAGATCTAAGCTTAGAATTGCAGATGGCTTCAAAATAGCGTTAGATATTGTTAGACTGGCATGGAGGTATAACCCTGTAACACTACTCCTAATAGGTGCTAGTATCATAGTAGTTCCCGGTCTACTACTGGGCGCTTACGTAGCGTACCATTACATTTTCAACGGAGTAATCTACCATGTGAAAGGAGTAGTTGCTATTGTTTTAACAGCAACAGGTTTGCAGGCGTTAATGCTAGCTATGGTTGCAACGTACCTGAAAAAAGCCGAGCTCAGGATTAGGAGACTACTTCGTGAAATCCTCAACCACAGTAAAACACGTACAGCGGGTCTCTAAGCAATTTAACATTAAAACCAATAGTAGTGAGACGAGAGAACCCGGTTGAACATGCTTACTACGACGTGTTAACCATGGATGTTCTTCACGTGATCTCCGCGATACTGGTTTCGGCTCTCAGGAAAAAGACCTTCTTGTACTTGCTGGTAGCTTTAACTTCGCCGTTGCTTCTCTCAACAGTTCTTCTATCTATGCCGAGTTTATCCATGTTCTTAGAGGTGATATCACAGCGTGTTAGCCCAGGTACCATGAGCTTACTGGTACGTAGTAGTGCTAGTTTAGGGGATTGCTATCCCGTTGAGCTACTGGGCACAATTACTTTGAACAATACGGAGCTCCCCGTGCTAGTGGTTCCCGTGGATGTTTTTCTCGAAAACTTGTTTGAGTTCAAGGAAGTTTCTTATGAAAGTGATTTTACATCCTTACCGGTAGAAGTGTACGAAGAACTCCAAGTTGAAAGCGTTTTTCTGAACGGTTATATAAGGCGTGTATCACATGTTCACAGAGGTATTAACGCTGTGATTGTTCTCGGCGAGGTTTCTATTGAAAGCGATACTAAGCTGTGCAGAGTAAGCATCTCACATGTATTGAAAGAAGCGTTATTCTATGTAGAGAGTAGCCTCATCGGGGTTTCTGAAAGATGGTTGCTACTCGTACTTCTAGCTCATACTCCACTAGTTTACGTTGCTGTGCTTAAAGCTCGTAGAGCTCTTGAAGGAGAGTTCAATGCTTTGCACAACCTTGGTGTTAGTAGAGGAAAAATACTCCTAGGATTCTCGCTAGTAATGCTCTTTGTATGCGTAATAGTCTCTGTTTTCATTATTTCAATGTCGGTGGTGATTGTTAACTCTGTTCACAAGTTCACGAGTTTGTATTGGTTTACCCCCCAACCATACACGAGGAGTATGCTGTTCTACTACGTTGCTGGTTCAGTGATTTTGGTGTTCGCATCATCTCTGGTAGCGGGGTTTAAGGAGCATGCTTAGCGGTTTAACCACACTTCTACAGTATTTCGTCACTAGAAAAACAGCGTTGTTTGTACTCGTGCTCGGTGTTATAGCTGTGCTCTCATCGCTTTCCCTATACGCATTAAGCTACGTGAAGACCCTGAGCAGGGTTTACGATGTGTTTTATCCGCCTGATCCTAACGCCGTAGCCACCATTGTGGTGTCTAGTGATGCTCTATCTCCTTTTACCTCGATTGTTGATGCAAGAAGTATTGAGGAGAAGCTTAGTAGTTTTAACAACATCAAGGTTCAATCGATCCTTGTAACAGTAGGGTTGATCGATAATAGACCCGTCGTAGTGTACGCAACTGATTACGCCAATAGTACATGTGTCTATGCTAGTAAAAACCTACTTGAAGCAGGTAGCTTTCTAATAGGTGACTTCATCGCTGTTCAGTCACCATTCACTGGAGAAATCCTCGTATTGAGGATCTGTGGTGAAGGAGATAAACCCGGTATTAGTGTTAGCTACGAGAACGCGGTAAAGCTTCGAGGTGTAAAGCAGGGTTACTACAGCTTCATAGTGGTGTACGTGTACAGCGAGGACATGGTGGACAAGGTGTACAGTGCTCTGGTTCCCCAACCCAGAGATGATTACACCGAGAGATTAATTCGAAGAGCATTTCTCCTCCTAACGCGTAGAGGAGAAGATGTCGAGGTTGCAAACGCCGAGACTCCTACTGAAATTTACTTAGCTAAGCTCGGCATTCACAGGGAGTACATTGTATACTTAGCCTATGCTGTTGGTGTTGCAACTCTTGCAAGTCTTCCATTGATGAGTATAGGAGTAGTACTTCATCTTGAGAACCGACTTAGAACACTCATAAGCATGGGAGCTTCACGTGGTATTGTCCTTGCATCATTACTAGTATACTTCCTTATTGCTGTTGCTGTTTCAGTTGCGCTCTCATCATTGTTCTTCCAGCTGGGTTTAGCACCCCCATTAGTGTTCCTTGACCATGAAATCCCCCTTACTGTTGGCATCCGTGAAGTCATCACCGTAGCTATTGTTAACTACACGTTACTAACAGTGGGTGTATTTACAGGGTTGAGAAGACTTGAGAGCTAACCACGTGGTGTTATTCACAGTAATAGTTGCATTTACTGTTCTTACTAGACTAATTCCCGGGCTTTACACTGGATACCCGTTTTCCAACGATGCGTGGATTCTAGTTAGAATATCAGAGTACTTATCCGAGAACCCGAGTACACCTGTATACTCTCTCGTTGAAGTCTTCAGTTACCATGTCGAGTACCCTGCTTCAATCCTGGAATCAATAGTGTACTCCAGTATAACTGGTTTACCAATTGCAGAGTTTTACAGACATGTTGGAGTGGTAGTTTTATCACTGGCAATGGCTTTCTCGGTTTACTCCTTCGCGGGTTTACTAGCGGTCAACTTCAAATCACGTGTTTTATCAGTGCTTGCACTATTGTTGATCCCATCCTTTACTATTTACACATCAAGCTACTTAAAAGAAGTCTACGCGCATGCACTGATACCCCTTTTGCTATGTGTGCTTCTTCAACCTCGTGAACTAACGGTCTCTCGGCTTCTAACAGTACTCGTTTTATCAGTAGCAGTTGTTCTGAGTCATCCGCTGGCTAGTGCAGTGCTTTCAGCTACTCTGGTAAGCTATTTGTTTATTGATTACACCGGTTCACTTGTAGGTAGGAAGCGGAGAGTTCGTTTTGATTCCACGCGTATATTGTTGCTGGTACCAGTCTTGCTCTTTACCACGTACTCTCTTTTTGTTACATCCCCGGTAGCCTTGTCATTCAAGGACGCGGCTATTCTAGCAGCATATGCGTTGTTCACCTACTCATCGTACGCTCTACTAGGTGATGTTGCTTCAGGTGTTTTAATAACGATAGCTCTTGCTCCAGCTCTAGTTGCTCTCATCTACACGGTTACAGCACCTGTTGCACCAGTTCTTCTAGCTCTATTCGCTGTACCCATAGGTTGGTTGGTAGCGTACAAGACTGGGTTAGAGGAGGTTGATAAGATTAGAAATGCTTGCTTATTACCAGTAGCTACACTAGTTCTCTACGTTTTAACCTACATGGTTGAAGCTTTAAGTATAATCCACAGAATTGTTAACTACGCTGTCTATGCATTTATACCCGTGTGTATTGGAATAGGTGAAAAAAGTAGAAAGGTGCACTACTCTTTACTCCTCATACTCACACTGTTCACCGTTACGCTGAGTACATTAACTGCTCTCGGTGGTAACCCTTACACGTTTTACTGGAGGTACGGTGATTACGACTTTGTTCTAGGAGAGCTTGCTTCTGCAGTTGATCACAACGTGGTCATCTACGGTGATCCAAAGTATAGCTACATGGTTGAAGAGATTAAGCAAGTAGATTACTCTGTAGCTAGGGATTTCTGCTCTGCACGAGGATTCCTTGTTGTTTCGAGGGATAACCTTCTCTACGGTGTTCCGGTTACACCACTCGACTATGTTAGATTACCCGGTAACCTGGATCAGTGCAGGAGGAGAGTTTTAGACACGGGCTATGTCTATGTGTATAGTTAAACTCGTAGATGTCTGGGTTAAGTACGGAGGAGAATACGTGCTACGTGGTATAAACCTAGAGGTATGTGAAGGCGACGTTGCTGTAGTTAAAGGTAGAAGTGGTGTAGGAAAAACCACGCTAGCAAAGGTTCTTGCACTGCTTTTGAAACCAGAGAAGGGTAGAGTACTTTACAGTGGAGTAGATGTCTGGAGTCTAAGTGAACAGTTCAGAGCTGGAATCAGGCTTAGAGACATTGGGTACGTTGACCAGGAGCACGTGCTTTTACCTGAGTTGACTGTCTGGGAAAACATTGAATTACCACTAAGGATCATGGGTGTTGAGAAAAACGAGAGAAAACGGAGAGTGAGAGAAATCGTTGAAGTCCTCGGCTTACTGGGACTTGAGGAAAGATACCCAGATCACCTCTCAGGTGGTCAAAGACAAAGAGTTGCATTAGCTAGAGCTCTCGTTAAGAAACCCAAGTTCCTAGTACTCGATGAACCCTACTCTAGCTTAGACGATGACACATGGAGAACAGTTCACAGCTACATTGTTAACTACGCGAAGCAAGTGAAATCAGCAGTAGTAGTAACAACAGTTGATCTCTACGTGGATTTCAACGT
>JAWAHD010000071.1:3525-4692 GCA_038889555.1 Desulfurococcaceae archaeon | reverse complement strand
GGTTCATCTGCTATTAGTAGTTTTGGCTTAAAAAGTGTTGTTATTGCAATAACAACTCTCTGTCTCATACCACCGGAGAGCTCAATAGGGTACATGTCGAGAACTTTCATGGGTAGATTCACTTGTTTTAACCTCTCCTTGAACAACGATAATAGCTCCTCCTTTGAGACTCCTTTGTCCTTAGCTATATCGGCGATGAAGTTACCTATCTTCTTGATAACGGGTAGAGCGTCTAATGCGTATTGAGGTATGTAGGCAAGATGTGTGAGAAGAAGCTTTTTTCTTTCGTTCAATGGTATTTCAGTGAGGTTGTATTTTTCATCGAATACTAGTTTTCCACCTGCGTAGAACATTGGGTACTTTGGGTATACTATTGATTGTGCAAGCGTTGATTTTCCACAACCGCTTTCTCCTATAATACCAACAATGAGACCAGAGTAGACCTTGATGTGAACTCCATCAACAGCTCTTATGTACCCGCTCAGCGTTTTGTAGTATACCCTGTAGTCCTCTGCTTCGAGCATGCTTCTCAATTCAAATCCTCTCTAGATTTTTCTCAACCTTGGGTTGAAGACCTCATCTAGTGATAACACTATGAGGTACAGCGATGCTATAAATGCAACTATTATTGCACCTGGTATAAACCACGCCCACCAGACACCCGCCCATAGAACACCCATTTGAAGCCACTGGTTCACTCTGGCAAATAAGGACCACTCGGATGCCTTGATACCTAGGAACTCGAGTGTAACAGCTGCTGAGAGCCCGTTTGCTAGTTGTATGACGAAAACCAGTAGTATGTAGGAGGCTATGTTAGGTATAATGTCCTTGACTAGTATCTTTAAGCTGGAGTTTCCGCTGAGTTTTGATGCTACTACGTAATCTGATACCTTTAACGAGGCAACCTGCGAGCGAACAGCTCTCGCGGTCCAGTGCCACATTAGTAATCCTATGATTGAACCGAGGAACACTATGTTCTCGAGCTCTCTCCAGGCTGTTAAACGAGTGTCACCATATATGTAGAATGTACCTAGTATAATCATTATGAAAACTGTAGGCATTGTTAAGAGTAGGTTCGTTGCACCATCTATCATCTGATCCACTAATCCACCCTTGTAACCCGCGATTAACCCAAGAGTTGTACCAACGAACGTAGCTACCACAGCG
>JAWAHD010000071.1:1773-3429 GCA_038889555.1 Desulfurococcaceae archaeon | reverse complement strand
TCCGAGATACCCATGAACTCTAGGTACCTCGCATAGTTGGATTCAAGTTCGTATATCATTAGTGTTCTCATACCTGAAGCCCATCCACCCATTGAAACAAGTACAAGAGATATGAAGGGTAGTGTGTAAGCTTCAAGAAACCGTGTAAATGTTCGTAGATTAGGGTTAACGAGGAAGTTCATTATATCACTAGATGTTATAACAGGTCTAAAGACTCTCAGTTCTACACCAAGTGTGTAAACCATTATGAGTCCAAATAGGAAGTAAGGTGTTGCTGTAAGAACATAGATAATTGGTAGCAATACTTTATCAAGTGATCTATACCTCGCGGCAAGAGCACCCACGTAGTTACCGAGAAACCAGCTAGTAATAATTGCAGGCGCGATCAAGAGCAGATCGAACAGAACGTACTCTCGCAGCTTACTCGATACAGGAGCCATGAAGTAGGTACTAAAGCCTAAATCCCCGTTAAGAAGCTTTCTCCAGAACAAAACGTACTGCTCATGCAACGGAAGATCTAACCCTAAGAGTTTAATCGCCTGCTCTTTGATAGCCTCTATTTGCTCAGGAGTATACGTTACCCCGGGAGAAATCATAGTTCTTAGGAAACTAGTTAAAGCCGGGTCCCCAGGTGCAAACCTTACTAGAGCCCACACAAGCGTAACGGATGTTACGAAGACGATCGTGTACATTAAGCATCGTTTAGTGATGTAGAGTAAGAGAGACAACGCTTTCACCCAGAGAGTACAGTAGTGTTAATGGATGAAGTCGATGGAAAAGGTAAAAAACTGAGTAGTGAATAGAAAAAGACCATGCAATTACCTCTTTCTCCTCAGTAGTAAAGCTGCTAGTGCACCCACGATCACTACGACGACTACGGCACCTATTACTATTGGTGTATAATCCACTGGAGCCGGGGCTGGTGGAGCTTCAGTGGGTTTTAACCTGAGTAGTACTAGCATACCGCCGTGTTGCCACTGGCCGTTCCAGCATATTGGAACACCGTAGGGGTCATCTTCAGATGGCCAACCTGTCCAGTATCTAGTTGATGCTAAGAACCAGTATCCATTGTACCACAGCGGTAGTGCTGGCATCTCGTCTAGGAGGATCTTCTGTATATCTCTAAGTACACTTTTGATCTGCTCTTCGTACTCTGGTAGTGGTGGTATAGTAGCGAGTTCATCTATTAGAGCATTTAACTCTGGGTTGTTGTACCTACCATGGTTACCTATCCAAATACCTGGTGTAGCTCTATAAGCCCAGTAGTACAGCGTGTACGGATGAGGTGTAGCAAAGCTACCGAAGTTGTTTATTGCTGCATCATATTCTCCTCTATCAATCATTGACACGTACAAGCTGAAGTCTGGGAACTGAGCCTCAGCACATATACCTACTTTTCTCAAGTCGTCAGCTATGTTGATGATTGAGAACATCCAGTCGGTCCATCCGTATGGAACAATTATGCTCATTCTGAAGGGTCTGCCATCGGGTAGGTCTCTGCATCCATCTCCATCTCTGTCGATGTACCCAGCTTCATCCAGTATTCTCTTGGCTCTATCTGGGTCGTACTTGTACCCGTACTGTTCCAAGAGGTCTTTTGCAAGATACTTCTCCCAGAATGGTAGTAGTCCAACCGGGTTAGACTTGATCACGACG
>JAWAHD010000071.1:0-1678 GCA_038889555.1 Desulfurococcaceae archaeon | reverse complement strand
TACTGTTTTCTCATCGATCTTCTGTATCTCAACTACGTATTCTCCCATACCACACCAAGCACACCATGGAAGCTTTCTAGGTACCTCGTAGAAGGTGAATATGATGTCGTCAGCTGTAATGGGTCTTCCATCCCACCACTTAGCTTCATCCCTTAGCTTTATAACAACACTACGAGGCGATTCCCACGTAGGTAGCTCTTTTGCTAACCACGGCACCCATCTCTCTGCTTCGGGTTTAATGGGTATCCAGATGTATAGGGGCTCGTATATCAGCCCCACAGTACCAGAGGCTGAACCACCGTAGTTGAACGGATTCCACTTTCTTGGTGGCTCCCACCATGCGCCTCCAACGACAAGCATTTGTTCTCTAGGAATAACCTGGGTTTCAGCGATCGGTGTTAATGCAATTGATACACTCAGTATTGCGACTAGGAGGAACGTTATGGTTGTTTTCACTGAAATGCTCACAGTCTTCACCCGTCTTACTAAATTCCCACGTAGGGTTTATAAATCTTGTATTCACTTATAGTAATACAAAGACACCATACCTGTTGTATTTATATAAAGCCTTCGGTATTTTACAATTATCAATGGAGATGGGAAAACCTATGATGGAATTTCCACGTGGATTTAAATGGGGAGTATCACAGTCTGGTTTTCAATTTGAAATGGGTGATTACTACCACAGGTACATAGATACCAACACCGACTGGTGGCACTGGGTAAGAGACAGCTACAACATATCATCAAGACTTGTAAGTGGTGATTTACCCGAAGACGGCATAAATTACCTTGAACTATACAAGGTGGATCACGAAAATGCAGCATGGCTTGGTTTAAACTCCTATAGAATTGGAATAGAATGGAGCAGAGTGTTTCCACATCCCACTTGGTTTATTGATGTGGATGTTGAGTACGATGGTTCTGGTCTTGTAAAAGACGTTAGGATCTCAAAGGAGACTCTCGAAGAACTCGACAAGATAGCAAACCACGATATAGTAAACCTGTACAGGGAAATAATACTTGATCTGAGAAAGCGCGGATTCAAGGTTGTTGTAAACCTCTTGCACTTTACACTACCATACTGGCTTCACAACCCATTAAAAGCCAGAAGTACTAACCTCGAAAAAGGCCCCAGAGGCTTCATTGAAGACTACTTCCCCATCGGCTTCGCAAAGTTCGCAGCATACATTGCGTTCAAGCTGGGTGATCTGGTGGACATGTGGTCAACGATGAACGAGCCAATGGTTCCCATAGAGCTTGGTTATATGGCTCCACACAGTGGTTTTCCACCAGGTGTAGTTAAACCAGAGGTTCTTCCAAAGGCTTTTGCGAACGTTGTCTTAGCTCACGCACTTGCATATAAACTAATCAAGAAGTTTGATACAGTTAAAGCGGATGCTGACTCCAGAGAGCCAGCTGAAGTCGGCATAATCCACAACTTCATACCAGCTTACCCGGTTGATGAAACCAGTAAAACAGCGAGTGAGCACTACAACTACTTCCACAACACAATGCTTCTCGAAGCCCTGGTAAAAGGTAGACTCGATATGGAGCTCGACGAGAAAACAATAATAGTTAGTTCAACGTTGACGGGTACACTCGACTGGATAGGAGTAAACTACTACACGAGACTTGTTATCAGGAGAAGGGAGAATGCTCCATTCCCTGTTTTGGA
>JAWAHD010000070.1:0-4780 GCA_038889555.1 Desulfurococcaceae archaeon | reverse complement strand
TCAATAGCATTTTCAATATTTTTAAGTTTTTCCTCTATTGAGGTAGCTTCATAAACAGGCTTTATATACTTTGTAAGAGATTCTTTAGCTATATCCAAAGCTTTATGAAAATCTTCATATTTATCAGGGACTATTTCTACTGGTTGTCTATTTATCGCTGTAGTTATAACTCTTTCCCTCTTCATTTCTTTCTCCATCATTACTTACATAACTGAACAAAAGCGAACCTTCTGACATACAGAATGTGAAGTTGCAACTCCCCACGGGTCAGATAAAAGTGCAACAGTCAAAAGTCAAATATACGATAACACACGAAACAAGTTGCAACTCCCCACGGGTCAGATAAAAGTGCAACTTTGAACTGTATGCCTCTTCCGAGACAGTGCAATATAATGGTTGCAACTCCCCACGGGTCAGATAAAAGTGCAACTTTCGAAATAGCTACCATGATGGATAGCTATAAGAAAGAAAGTTGCAACTCCCCACGGGTCAGATAAAAATGCAACAATCTTTAAAGGAGGTGCATCATGAGGAACTTTGTTGCAACTCCCCACGGGTCAGATAAAAATGCAACTCAAAATTTACGAAATTGGAAGGCGAAATAGCCTTCGAGAGTTGCAACTCCCCACGGGTCAGATAAAAGTGCAACTGGTGAAAAACATAAGCTTAATGTTGAATTTTATTATCCGTTGCAACTCCCCACGGGTCAGATAAAAGTGCAACCTTCAGCATGTGGTTTTTGAACGCCACGAGACAGAGCATGTTGCAACTCCCCACGGGTCAGATAAAAGTGCAACATTTTCTCAAAATTTTCAAAGTCTCAAGGTGAAATTAGTTGCAACTCCCCACGGGTCAGATAAAAGTGCAACCCTTATTAAAATGCTGGGTGGTTCCATCAAAAAAATCGTTGCAACTCCCCACGGGTCAGATAAAAGTGCAACAATATTCCAAATTTGAGGGTGATAATATTTTTGAGATGTTGCAACTCCCCACGGGTCAGATAAAAGTGCAACCCTTATTAAAATGCTGGGTGGTTCCATCAAAAAAATCGTTGCAACTCCCCACGGGTCAGATAAAAGTGCAACAATATTCCAAATTTGAGGGTGATAATATTTTTGAGATGTTGCAACTCCCCACGGGTCAGATAAAAGTGCAACAAAAAATAAATATACAATAAAATTCTATAGGAGGTTGGTTGCAACTCCCCACGGGTCAGATAAAAATGCAACTCGACGAAAATAATGTCGCTCTCGCATTCGACGTAAACGGGGGTTGCAACTCCCCACGGGTCAGATAAAAATGCAACAAAATAATTCCCTTCCCCCCCTTTCGGGGGGTCTTTTTTGTTGCAACTCCCCACGGGTCAGATAAAAATGCAACTAATAAGGTCTCTAGGTGGCACTATCAGGAAGAAGCCTAAAGTTGCAACTCCCCACGGGTCAGATAAAAATGCAACTAATAAGGTCTCTAGGTGGCACTATCAGGAAGAAGCCTAAAGTTGCAACTCCCCACGGGTCAGATAAAAATGCAACTAATAAGGTCTCTAGGTGGCACTATCAGGAAGAAGCCTAAAGTTGCAACTCCCCACGGGTCAGATAAAAATGCAACTAGCATTGCAAGTCGAAGAAAGCGAAAAGGATTCAATAATGTTGCAACTCCCCACGGGTCAGATAAAAATGCAACATGCCAAGCTAGTGATGCATGGGGATTCTATATGGGCAATAGTGTTGCAACTCCCCACGGGTCAGATAAAAATGCAACAATGAAAGGCTACGTGATGGCTATTATCATCGAGAAAAGTTGCAACTCCCCACGGGTCAGATAAAAATGCAACTTACCCTCAAAATGTTTTATAATGAGGGTGTCGTCGAATGTTGCAACTCCCCACGGGTCAGATAAAAATGCAACTTTCAGAGCTGCAACATGTGGAGTTCAAAAAACATGAGAGTTGCAACTCCCCACGGGTCAGATAAAAATGCAACATATACAATAAAAACTTTCAGGAGGTATAGCTATGAGAATGTTGCAACTCCCCACGGGTCAGATAAAAATGCAACAATTTGAAATGTACAGATCAGGAGATATTGTCGAATTCGTTGCAACTCCCCACGGGTCAGATAAAAATGCAACTTTATGAAATTTACTAAATCTAACGGCGATTTGCAATTGTTGCAACTCCCCACGGGTCAGATAAAAATGCAACCAATTTGTAATGTATAACCAAGGAGATATCATCGAATAGTTGCAACTCCCCACGGGTCAGATAAAAATGCAACTTCTTTCCCCCCCCTTCGGGGGTCTTTTTTTTTGCAAGTTGCAACTCCCCACGGGTCAGATAAAAATGCAACCTCCAGAAAAGCATTTTAAAAGGAGCTGAGTTCTTTGGAGTGTTGCAACTCCCCACGGGTCAGATAAAAATGCAACGTTATTGCAATTCAAGTGGACGATGTGATTATCGGCATGTTGCAACTCCCCACGGGTCAGATAAAAATGCAACAAGAGGATTTCAAACAACTTATCGAACTTCTCAAAGGCTCGTTGCAACTCCCCACGGGTCAGATAAAAATGCAACACAATGTGCGGAAATGTAGTAATGGCTGTGGTAATCGAAAGTTGCAACTCCCCACGGGTCAGATAAAAGTGCAACTAAAGGAGGTAGATCATGGCAGCAAAAAACTTTTTCTTGTTGCAACTCCCCACGGGTCAGATAAAAGTGCAACCCACCCTCCTTCCCTCCCTCTCGCCCTTTTTTTGGTTGCAACTCCCCACGGGTCAGATAAAAGTGCAACCAAACAATATTGACAGGATTGATGAAAAGCACTGTTGCAACTCCCCACGGGTCAGATAAAAGTGCAACAAAAACTCTCCACATTCTCCCACCCTTGGTGACCTTGTTGCAACTCCCCACGGGTCAGATAAAAGTGCAACTTTGAATAATGTTCTTAGGTTTGGTAAAATAAGCGGTGAGTTGCAACTCCCCACGGGTCAGATAAAAGTGCAACATATCTTTACGGCCTCAGATTTTGTTGAGTTGCCGTGTTGCAACTCCCCACGGGTCAGATAAAAGTGCAACTGTAATCATGGTGAAGCTGCAGGATCTTGAAATTAAAGGTTGCAACTCCCCACGGGTCAGATAAAAGTGCAACCTGAAAATCCCGATTGAACAAGAGCAAGAAGACGCAATTCTAGTTGCAACTCCCCACGGGTCAGATAAAAGTGCAACGCAAAAAAAAGGGGCGGGGGAGGGGGGAGGAAAGAGTTGCAACTCCCCACGGGTCAGATAAAAGTGCAACAAGCTAGCAATAAAACATAACATACTATACAATAGTGTTGCAACTCCCCACGGGTCAGATAAAAGTGCAACATTCGTGGGGCGTCTCATAACACTTAAACTTGACAAGGTTGCAACTCCCCACGGGTCAGATAAAAGTGCAACTGAGGCCAGAACTTGTCAAGTTTAAGTGTTATGAGAGTTGCAACTCCCCACGGGTCAGATAAAAGTGCAACAAAAAAATCTTTTAAGGAGGTAGTGTCATGAAGAACGTTGCAACTCCCCACGGGTCAGATAAAAGTGCAACTGTCATTTTCGAGCGTTCGGAGACTGAGTATGAAACTATGTTGCAACTCCCCACGGGTCAGATAAAAGTGCAACTTTCCGAACTCAAACATATTGAGTTCAAGCGTCACGAGACTTGTTGCAACTCCCCACGGGTCAGATAAAAGTGCAACTTAAGTTTGGGTGTTACGAAACGCCCAATGAGTTTATATGTTGCAACTCCCCACGGGTCAGATAAAAGTGCAACAGGCAACATAGTTTTTAGGATGTTTGCCTCTGAAAATGTTGCAACTCCCCACGGGTCAGATAAAAGTGCAACATTAAGGTCGAGGTATTGCGGGTCAACGGACATCTAATCGGTTGCAACTCCCCACGGGTCAGATAAAAGTGCAACACCAAAAGAACTTCTTTATCCCGCAATTCTTTACACCAGTTGCAACTCCCCACGGGTCAGATAAAAGTGCAACCAGATTCGGAAGGATTGAAAACAACAAAAGGCTTGTTGCAACTCCCCACGGGTCAGATAAAAGTGCAACCAGGTATTTTTCTCCAATTGCTTGCCGTGTATTTTCAAGTTGCAACTCCCCACGGGTCAGATAAAAGTGCAACATGATACGGTCTTTGCAGTAAAAATTGACGATGTAGTCATGTTGCAACTCCCCACGGGTCAGATAAAAGTGCAACAAAAAGCTGATATTGAGGCTCGCTCTATCACAAGAAAATGTTGCAACTCCCCACGGGTCAGATAAAAGTGCAACCAATAAAAACCTTGAAGGAGGTGCTAAGATGGGCAAAATTGTTGCAACTCCCCACGGGTCAGATAAAAGTGCAACGTTGAATTTGATACGCCGCTTGATCTCTCGGAAGGAAAAATGTTGCAACTCCCCACGGGTCAGATAAAAGTGCAACCTAAAAGAAGTTAAAGCAGAAGTCCTTTTCGTGGGTTGCAACTCCCCACGGGTCAGATAAAAGTGCAACGTTGAATTTGATACGCCGCTTGATCTCTCGGAAGGAAAAATAGTTGCAACTCCCCACGGGTCAGATAAAAGTGCAACAATATACAATAAAACTTTATAGGAGGTGATAAAATGAAAAATGCGTTGCAACTCCCCACGGGTCAGATAAAAGTGCAACTCTTTTAAAATGTATACCGATGGGAAAACTGTGGAATATCAGTTGCAACTCCCCACGGGTCAGATAAAAGTGCAACCAATAAAATCTTTA
>JAWAHD010000069.1:0-4805 GCA_038889555.1 Desulfurococcaceae archaeon | reverse complement strand
CCCGAAGAGCTACTCAAGAACGAGGAATTAGTCAAGCTCTACCTGGGACTATAGAAGGGGTAACCAAGTTTTTACCATTTCATGCATTCATCTTTAGGATGGACTTGTTACAACGTGAGGACGAGAATATTAGCTAAATATCCTCAGTAAGCTTGGTGAAGACTGTGAAGACGAGGATAATAGCAACCCTGGGTCCATCGACGTCCTCAAGCGCGTTGATCGAAGCGATGGTTAAGGAAGGTGTTTCGGGCTTCAGAATAAACTTTGGCCATGGTAACGAGGAGACATGGAGAAAATTAGCTGAAACCGTAGGGGAGATATCAGAGAAGCTCAACACACCGCTAGCACTTATTGGTGACCTTAAGGGGCCTCAGGTTAGAGTCGGACGCTTGCAAGCTTCCGTTAAGCTTACCAAGGGCTCCACCGTTAATGTTGTCTACGCTGCTGAGTCTAGTAGGGACAGTATTCCTGTACCAGTAAGGGAGCTGTTCGACGTTGCTCAACCCGGGGACGTGATCATCGTTGGAGACGGGAACGTTCAACTAAGAGTCCTGGACGCTGCTTCCAACGAGATTACGGCTATAGCGCTGTACGAAGGCGAAGTGAGTGAGGGAAAGAAGATCGTTATTAAAGGTAAAGAGCTGAGCGTTCCTCTCCTCTCTGACTTCGACGTTAAGTGTATAAAGTTCGCTGTTGATATGGACTTCTCTCACATAGCTGTTAGCTATGTTAGGAGTTCCAGCGACCTAGAGCTTGTACGAGATACAGTTAGGACATTTGGAGGAAACCTCGCGTTGATATCGAAGATAGAGACTGTGCGAGCCTACAGGAACCTGAACGGAATTATAGCTTTAAGTGACGCTGTGCTTGTTGCTAGGGGTGACTTGGGATTACACTTCGATCTCAGCGAAATACCCCTTATCCAGAGAGAGATCGTTGAGAAAGCTCAACTAGCGAGAAAACCCGTGCTGGTAGCCACGGAGATCATGGAGTCTATGGTTGATCAACCGGTTCCCGCCAGAAGTGATGTATCTGGCGTGTACACACTAGTGGAAGCTCTTGTAGACGCCATCGTACTAACAAATGAAACAGCGATAGGGAAGTACCCGCTCGAGTGTGTAAGGTGGCTTAGAAAGATCATCGGAGTAGCGGAGCAGAGTGTCGACCACGGCGAAGTCTTTAAGCTAAGGAGCAAACTCCCCGATGAATCTCTCAAGGAGAAGTACGCTAGGGGTCTTCTCTCACTCGCTGAAAGTGTTGAAGGCAAAATACTCGTTTACACTAAGAGCAATACTCTGCCACCACTGATCTCCAGCTTGAAGCCCAGAGTTCCCGTCTTTGTTGGAACAACTTGCAAGGCGATCGCTAGAAGGCTGGCAATCTACTATGGATTAACACCACTTCTTCTCAACGGACGTGAGAGTGGAGAAGTTGACTATGAAGAGGGACTCAGAGTTCTCGAACACGTGCTCAGAGAAAAAGGTCTCATTAACATAGGAGACATTGTCGTGGAAGGATACGCGAAACCAGATCTACATCTCCACGAAGTTCAGGTGAAGAGGATAATTAGGTAAGCATATGGCGACTCTACAACCATGGAACTAAAGCACAAGAACTACTTTGTAGCATAGCTCTGAAAGCTCAGGATGCGGCGATTCCGAAGAGCGTTGAGAAAGGCTCATGCCAGCTCAAGTATTTTGATAAGCTCTCGGTGTATAGCTGGTGCTACACTAACCTTGCTTATTGGGCTGAGTACTGTGTTTGTTCCAACGATATCTTTGAGTTTCAATCTGAGAAGCTTGATGTACGCGGTATTCACCAGGATTGGGTGAACAACTCCTACCATCAAATCCCTTACCCCCAAGCTTCTGAGTGCTTTTACAGCCTCCACTATTGTTCCACCTGTGCTCACAATGTCGTCAACGATGATAGCGTTCTTCCCAGCTACATTGACATCTCCGGTTTCAATCACAACTTTATCAGCTGAGATGCGGGTCTTCCGTAGCACAGTGTACTCGAGACCACCCAGTTCTCTGCTCATGATCCTAGCCCACTGCTCTGCTTCCTCGTCTGGTCCTACGATCACCGTGTTCTCTAAGCTGTAGTTTGCTTTGAAGTACCTTGCCAGTTCTACTACACCAGTTACATTGTGGAAGTCTGCTCCGAACAGTTCACGTGGATCGCTTATTCTGTGAAGATGCATGTCCACAGTAATCAAGTGGTCTACCTTCACCGACTTGAAGAGCTTTGCAAGAGTACGTATGCTAATAGCTTCACCCGGGTTGAACCTGGAATCCTGCCTTGCATAAGCCATGTACGGTATAACCGCGATGATCCTCGCAGCACCCAGGTCTCTAAGAGCATCTAGCGTCAAGAGAGTTTCAACTACCGCTTCGTTCACGTTTCTCTGAAGACTGTTTATGTATACTACATCCCTACCGCTCACATCGGTTAGAACTCTAACGTAGGTTTCACCGTCGGGGAACTTCTTAACCTCAACTGAACCAAGTTCGTAGAAACCCGTGTACGAAAGCTCAATCGCTATGTGCTCTCCGTTCACCCCGCCCAGAACAACGGGTTTGCTTTTCAAGGGCAACAACCTCAACGTGGAATTTTGCTCTCTGCACAGTTAATTAATATCCATGTTGCATTTAAGCATAACTTGAGCTAGCGGTGTTCTCGGCATGAGCGTTGATGTTGCAACTTCCATGTGTAGAGAGGAGTTTAAGGCGTACGTTGTTTACTCTGTTCTATCCAAGAGCCCATTTATTCCCAGAAGGTACAGAGACTTTCTCGTGATAGCTAGTAGGGATGAGCATAGGCACTATGAGTTCTGGAGGAGTATTGTGGGAGAATGTGCTGGTGGATTCTCGAAGCTAAAGGTGTTCGTGTATGCTGCGATACTGTTGTTTTTTGGTTTAACAGTTGTATTCAAGTTGCTTGAATCCGGGGAGTCTAGAGCTAAACTAGACTACACGCTTGTAAAGAACGTTGATCCACTGATGGTCGAGAGAGTGATTGCTGATGAAGAAGTTCACGAGAAGTTCTTCATTCAAAGTATTGATGAATCCAGGATTAAGTACCTCGGCTCAATAACACTTGGTATAACCGATGCGATAATAGAGTTAACAGGTATATACACGGGTTCTCTTGGGGCTTTCTCGAACAACACTATGGCTGGCTTAATTGGTCTCATAGCAGGTCTTTCAGCTTCAATTTCAATGGGGGTTGCATCGTATACTCAGGCTAAGCAGGTGGGAATTCTTAAGCCTCTAGCTGCATCGTTTTACACTGCTATATCCTACATGATAGTGGCTGCTCTCTTAGCTTTACCCTATTTCATTCTTGCATCAATGCTTCATGCGTTTGTAGCGATGATACTAGTCGCGGTGGGAGTAGTTGCCTACATGTCATTTTATGCAAGCGTTCTACAGGGTAGAAAGTACCATCGAGAACTACTGGAAAACGCAACGCTCGTTCTCGGAGTGTCCGTACTACTCTACATGATGGGATCAGCGATCAGAAGCTTGCTGGAAATACCGTTCACGTGAAGAAGGAAATGACATGGGATATTTGCAAGCCGGCTTTGTAGCGATATCAGTTAAAAAGCCTCGTTTTACCATAGAATCCCCTTGATACGGTGCTTTAGTTGGATAGGGTTGCTGTTTTTGCACTAGTACTCTTAGCAGGGTACGCTACGCGAGTTCTACTCGAAGCAGTTTTAAAGAGTAGCCTATACTACAGGATGCTCGTCGACATCCTAGTTAAACTGGTTTACTACGTGCTAATACCACTGGCGTTTGTATCGATCTTCATTTCACGGGGACTAATGCTGACCGATGTCTACGTTTTCCTCTACTTTGTCTTATTTGTGATCGTCACGTACTTCTCGGTTAAGAGAATCAAGAGAGAGCACTACATGTCTCTGTTCCTAACATCAACGTTTCCGAACAGCGTTTTTCTCGGGTTTCCAGCAGTTGAGGTTCTTTTCGGCAGAGTTCACATAGCGGCTCTCTTCGGTGTAACAACGGTTGTTTTGAATGTTGTTGTTCCAGACCTTATAGTATCAAAGCGTGCTCCGATTAGAGCTATTATATCGTCAACTGGTTTCCTGGGCTTCACGGCTGGTGTACTCGGTTTCTACACTCTGGGGGACGTAGCTTGGAGAATACATGAACTGATAAAATGGAGTAGCCCGCTTCTAAGCTACACCGCCACATATACCATGGGTTTAAGAATACCCATTAAGTTGAGCTATACAAGTGAAGTCAGAGAAATGCTGTTCATATCCAGCATCTACAGGTACTTACTTGCTCCACTTCTAGCACTAGTGTTTGTTCTAGTACTAGATATGAACCTTGTGGATAAAGCTGAGTTTGTCGTAATCTCACTGATGCCACCGGCTGTACTAAATGCTTTAGTAGCTGAGAAGTATGGATGGAACTCGCAGCTTGTAGCTCTCACAATAACCTTACTCACTGTTTTCTTCCTGGTATTGATATTCCCAGTACTTATAGTCGCAGTAAAGCTGCTTGTTTACACGTGAGAACACCTGTTTACCAGGAGTAGTGAAAGAGCTCTCAGTTCATATTCACTCTGAACGTAAAATCGGTTTCACCATATTGATATGGATTTGAAGCCTTCTCTCAGAGCTTTGTTCAACTGGTATTTGAAGTAAATGGAGCTTATTGCTATGAACACGAAAACGTACAATGTTCCGATCACTACGGTTTTCTCCAAGCCCAATACTGGTTCTATTCCAAGGATAGAGTACCTTATCATCTCAGCGGGGTAACTGAACGGAG
>JAWAHD010000068.1:0-4820 GCA_038889555.1 Desulfurococcaceae archaeon | reverse complement strand
TGGATAAGAACGTGTAGACTCTCTTCACGTTGAAGTACCTTTGGGATAGATAACCCCACTCTCTTACCGGTGCTTCGTAGTCGTAGGAGGTTGTAATGTACTTTGCCGTGTAGTAACCAGGGTTTGTTCCCCCGTGGAACATGTACACGTTGATGTTGTCAACACCCATCATGAACGCTGTTTTAACCAGGAGCTCAGTCCACTCAGCTGGAATACTCAGCCTATCGGTGGGTGAAGCCCCGTGCTTGATCGAGGAGAACCATCCGCCCTGAAGCTCCATGAACATCTTGAACAAGCCCGGCTGAGACCTAACGTACTTTTCAACCTTCACGTCGAAGCTTCTGATGCTCCAGGAGGAGGGGTAGTCGTCAATGGTGTTTGGTACTCTGCTCAAGTAGTAGTTCTCGTTGGTAACTATGAGTGTGTTTCCCAGGTACTTTGCAGCTTCCTCTTGCAGCTTCTCTATGAAAGGCTCATTACCCCAGAAGTACTCGTTTTCAACCTGAACAACTGTTACAACGCCTCTCTCGGCGAACTCGGCTACAATAGGCATAACAGCGCGGTACCACTCCGAGGCGAACCTCAGGTAGCAGGGGTCAAGGCTTCTGAGACGACACTTCTCAGCGTACAGCCAGTTCGGGTGTCCACCACTATCCCACTCCGAGCATATGTAAGGTCCAGGTCTAGCAACGACCTTCAACCCCAGCTTCTCGGCTAGCTCAAGGTAGTCCCTCAACCTCCTGCTGAAGTAACCAGGTACCAGGGGATCCCTGTAGGAGTCCTCGAAGTCAACGACACCCTTTCTTGGCATGTGCCAGTTCCACGGTATGATGGTTGAAACACAGTTAGCACCAGCACGCTTAAGCTTCAGCAGTCTATCGTACCATAGAGACTTGGGTACACGGAAGTAGTGCACTTCACCACACAGCAGAAAACCACTCATTTCACAGCACCAAGAATGCCATAGGTAAGCAACGTTTATAAAACCGCTGAGAGCATCTAGCTGATAGTTAACACACAAAACATGTTTCAAGACCACGCTAAATACAGCACAACGGCGCATTCTCTTAAAGTCCTTAACACTGAGAGTTTACAACCCCTTTATTCATCATCTTGATGTAAAATTACCTTCTATAGGGTTTTACTATCCTTTATTGTATCTATTTAGCGCTGGCTTTCTAGACTCATATTAAGAGCTTTCTGAGATATCGTCTTAGCTGTTGAACACCACTAGGGTATCCTGTTGTATGTATGACACGTGGATAACTAACCAGTAACAATGCACTTCACTTGACTCCTGGTCTTTTCATCAACTCAGTTAACTCGTCTTTAATTCTTCCTAGTTCTTCAGCTATCTCTCCTACTCTCGAGGCGATCTCCAAAAGCCTCGGAGGTGCAGTGGCCATAAACAGTCTATTTAAGGTTTCGTACACTAGCTCGTAGGCTTCAGCAGCTGTTTTCGCCTCAGCTTTTCTCCCTAACTCTATTACCAGGAAGCCATCGGATATAGCAACTTCCTTAGCCGGCTCCGTTAGTCTTTTAGCTACTATGACTTTGAGCTGCGGTTGATCCCTTAAGTTCAATGTTCTTCCGAATTCTTCATCAATCACGGATCTGTCGATCTCCCTATCCCAGTTCTTACATGATACGTAGACTGAGAACCTCATTGGTCCTACGTCTTTTTCAGCCCACACGTCAACCTCTATTGGACCTCCGGTTCTAGCAGCCCTCTTAACATTGGTGTAGACCTTGAAACCGAGGTCTTCTAGTACTGAACCAACAATTCTCTCAAGAATCTCCTTCGTCGGCCTCGAAGTCCTAACTACCTCAGGTGCTGGCGGCGGAGGTGGAAGCAGAAGAGGCTTCGTTGGCTTCAGAAAGCTTATTACCTCGTCGGTGAGACATGGTGCAGGGAAAACAAATATGGAGTAAAAGTTTCCAGATCTAGTTCCAGCACGAATATATAATTCTAGCATAAGCCCACTACTATCCAAATACGACGATAATTTCCAGGCTTCCTCCTCCTTAATGCCATGATAAATTTTCAAATTCTCTACGAAAGGTACATCAATTAATGTAGTGGTTCCAGCAGGTGTAGTAGAACCTCCATAAAGACGGCTTCGAATATCGAGAAGAACTATACGTAGTACTTCTACTAGCTCCTTTGGAATAACATCAAGCCTAAGATATTTTTTAAATGCTTTAGTAAAGTTCTCAATGAACTTTGCTTCCAAATCATCAAGACCTTTATTTCTATTATTGAAACTTAGCATCTCTTCATGTTCGAAGAGCTTATCTATGAATGCGATTGCTGCATTAATAGCTTCTCTTCCATCAGCTGCTCTTCGTTCAAAGTATTTGTTAAACCACATATATTTGAAAGTATACTCCTGCACCATTTCATAAGCAGTTGGCTTTTGACTATAATTTGTGAAAGTCTTATCGAATCTTAAGTAGAGAAGTGCTAAGTAGACCCCCATGGCTTTCGCATCGGTGTCGGTGAATAAAGCTATTGGTTTAATACGTTGAGTCATGGTGCTTTATATCCTATTTACTTAAAAAACTAGTTGTAGCAACTGTCATATTGGGTTTTTGAATTGAGCATTGGTCTTGGAACATTTTGCTCCACATGGGACAATAGACTTAGCACTAATCATAAGTTAAGACTAAGTAGATTAAACAGAGAAAATCTTTACAGTGTTTTTAAAAGAAACCTAGAGGACTTTATCAGCTTACTAGAGCTCTCGTGTTCTCTTGGCTTAACTATATTTAGGCTTGGTTCAAATTTTATTCCATTCGCTTCGCATGAGAAATTTCAGAGAGAGTGGCTAGACGATATTGAGGCTAAGTTAAGAAAGCTTTCTTCATTAGTACAGGAGTTTAATATTAGGATAACGATGCATCCTGGTCAATTCGTTGTATTGAGTAGTCCACGCCCTGATGTAGTCTATAGATCACTTAGAGAGCTAGAATACCACTTCTGGGTTCTTGACACGCTAGGGCTGGGTAGGGAGAGCGTAGTAGTTGTTCATGTTGGTGGAGTTTATGGAGATAAGAGGGAAGCGATGAATAGGTTTATGAGAGTAGTGAGAGAGAATGACTGGCTACTTAGGAGACTCGCCATTGAAAACGATGAGAAATACTACAGTGTGGCGGATGTTGTTAAACTAGGAGAAGAACTTGGGTTACCAGTTGTGTTCGACTACTATCATCACGTATTAAACCCCTCAACTTTCAACATGGATAAGCTCGTGGATACGTGGAGTGGTGTAATTCCCGAGTTCCATTTATCCTCAAAGCCTACGCGGAGTCATCGTTTTGGCGAACACGGTGATTACGTAAAATTAGAAGATTTTCTAGGGCTTTTGAATATCTGGGGTGATAGAGGCTTCTTAGATGTGATCATTGAAGCCAAGAAAAAAGAAAAAGCAATCAAGAAACTACTAGATGAACTTAGTCGAATTGGAGTAACTCTACGAAGACCGGGATGTTATAAGCAACAGCGATCTATCCATCAGGGCGGATAACTCGTAATGACTACTACCTTGTTATAGAAGTCTCGAGATGGTTTTAACTAATAGTCACACGATCTCTATCTTAGTGCATACTCTTTAGGTTTCTCCCAATCAGCGATAGGACCTTCTACTAGGTAAAATATAGGGTTTAACTCGGGGATCTCTATATCTCTTATTTTTTCAACGCGTGTTGGTTCTCGTTTCTTAAGCTTGTACATTAGTAATCTAAACTCGTATATCGCTTGACCCGTGGTTATGGGGATAAGTGCTTTAAGGCTCTCATCGTAAACTCTGATTTTCTCCTTGTTAAACTTGTACCCTCTACTCCACCCCTCTAAGTATACGTGAAGTAGGTATGTCCCAATTGCAAGCAGGGGGTCAGGACTTGCCTTGAATCTAATCAACTGTGGGTGATTCACATAACCCCTGGTCTTACCCTCCAACACTTTCTGTGCTAATAACCCTTCTCTCCAGAGAGCTATTAACCCAACTCGATCAAGGTATTTTGGATGAATAGACCACAATCTCATACTTAACCATCTCTACAGCTTCTGATAACTGATTCAACTAAAAATCCTTATGTGTAAGTACTACATAGTATTAATGCTCGTTCGTACATTGTATCTCCGCGCCTTATGATGTTTTTAACTAATGAGTTATAACATGCCTAAAGCTGAATAGCAAGCAAACAGGTACATCACTAAGGAAGCACTCAGTAAAGGTGAGGAAATAAACACCATAGAGGTCGTAAAAAGCGATAAAATAATCTTCATAAAGGTACTACAAGCTATGAGACGAGCCGATAATCAGATGATCCCCTACTTTCATCCTTATTTTACCCACTACATTGTGATCTATCGATTTAAGTTAAATGGCCTACCATGAGAATGAAGCTATGTGAGGAGAGTGTTTGAAGCACTTTTCTGCGCTCTTCATTCTGCTCTAAAATAGAACAGCATTTCCCGCTTAGTTTAGTTTACCTTGAGCTCAACAAATCCTACTAATAGCGTGTCTTTCTTATCTTATCCAAGGATTAGAGGTAGAGGTACGTTATAGTAAAAGGTGTTCTAGTACTCTGCAGTGCATAGTGTATTAATCATTGTTCTGCTAGTGAAATTCCTATGTTCTTTAGACATGCACTTCTTTGAAGTAGTCTATGGAGTAATTATGCTTAGTACGAGGTAAACAGCTAGTGATACAACATACGCTGTTGCAAGCATTAGTAGTACTACAATTAGGGCTTGTTTTACTCGCTTGGTTTCAAGGTAAACTGTTGCTAGTGTAGCTATGCAGGGAACGTAGAGT
>JAWAHD010000067.1:0-4835 GCA_038889555.1 Desulfurococcaceae archaeon | reverse complement strand
TATGGCATTTCGCGTATCTGGAGGAACATTGCTCTCTGAGTTTTCAACCCACCGCTTCCCAGAGTACTGAGGAATATGACCATTAACAGCAATGTCCAAACCGTGAAACCGTAGAACAGCATTATTAACACTAGTGTTGGTAGGAACGGTATTATCATAAAGATCTCGTTTACTCTTGAAACACCCTCATCAACAGCACCTCTGAACCATGCAGCTGTAGCTGCTATTACCATGATTAATAGCGTGGTAATGAGTGATGCCAGTAATCCGAATGAAAGAGCTATTGGTGCTCCCCATGCGATGCCCATGAAGAGATCTTTTCCTTGCCAATCGGTACCTAGAAGACCGTAGAGCGTTCCCCTCAGTAGGAGCTGAACTTCAAGGGTCTCAAGCCCTGTCACTACGATGTACTCGTATACTAGCATGTAGGATCCTTTCAAAGGCCTTATACTTGTTTGATTAGAGTTAATAAACTCCTCGTCGTCCATGAATAGAACCTGTACCGGGTCTAGTGATACTGTGAGATTAACATCGTAAGCTCTACGTAGCAGCACTCTATACCTTCTAACGACAGGGTGTTCTTCGCCTGGTTGACGAATTATACCAATGGTTGTACCACGAGGACTAACCAACCCCTCGTATAGCAGTATGCTTAAACCATTTGGTTTGACTAGTGTTACTTTTACTCCAATGTTCTCTGTTAACTCCGTGTCGTTTCTGGGAACTGGTTGTATAGATAAACGCCCTGATCTCGGGAAAACGTCGTAGTCGTATGTGAAGTTTATTTCAGCTCTCCTAATCTCTATTCCTCCATACAGGATCTCGCTAGACATGTTAACGAATCTTCTCGGAACATTGAACCTGTCTATGTAGAGGGAACCTACTATCTCCTTTCTTCCGGTGAAGTACTGTATCCATGCTGGTGGAGCCCACTCGGGTATATCAGCCCACGCTTCAGCGTTGTTCCACTTCGCTATTGCTTCCTCGAATGGCCATGTTACGGCAGCGTACACCGAAAGCGATATAAAGAATACTATGATGATCAACCCGGCTACGAACGACTTGAAGTGAACCAGTGCTCTTAGAGCTGCTTTACCGCGTACTGCCATTGATTACTCACCTCCAACTCTAACTCTCGGGTCTACTATGGCGTACACTATGTCCAGTGCTATGACGCTGATTGCTAATAAGTATGCGTATATCACTACTATTCCAACTATTACTGGTGGATCCATGTTTATGCCACCACCTATTGCTTGGTTTAGCACTGTTCCTAAACCAGGCCAGTTGAAGACTCTCTCTGTGATGATTGCACCCATCCATGATGATATCAGTATTAGAACAAACGATGTTATTATTGGAGGTAGCGTTGGCCTTAGAATGTACCTTCTGACTATCGTTTGCTCCGGTATTCCTCGTGCTCTTGCATACTCAACGTACTCCTCAGTTGAGAACAGGAGGAAGAACGTTCGGTAGTGGTATACTCCTATAGGTAGGTATGCTACCATCCAGGATATTATGGGTAATGCCATGTGCCATAGAACATCCAGCGCTAACATCAGTGGATCCTCTGGTGGAGGCTGACTAGTCATACCTCCATCTGGGAATATCGTTATACCGAACGCTTGCCTAGGCCATACCGCTAGGAGCAGGAGTAGGAATACTCCGTAGAACCAACCGGGCATTGATGAGAGGGGTGCTAGGCTTACAGCTATTTTGTCGGCTAAGGTACCGTACCTCCTGGATAATAGTAGACCTAGGTATATCTGCGTAAAGAATATGATTATGTTGGCGGTTGTAAACAGTAGTATTGTTTGCGGAAGAGCTTCAGCTATTATGTCAACAACCCAGTCTGATCTCGTCCTGAAGCTACGTAGTGCTGGTTGCATTGCTCTTCCAAAGTTCAAAACTATTGCTCTGCGGTAGTGGTTTAGTATTCTTATGATTGATGGTGTTTCAGGGTCTAATCCCATGGCCTTCAAAACGCTCATCGCGTGTTGTAGAACTATGGCATCCTTGCATTCAGTAATGCATTTATCAAGTTCTTCACTAGTGAACTCTCCTTTTTCACTTGTTAACTTCTCAGTACATGCCATTCTGCACTGAGCAGTAAGCTGCTCGTTCATAACCCTATCCATGTACAGGAAGGTCCTAGTGTTAGCAATAACCTCATTCATGACTATTTCGTCGAGTTTTCCACCTAGGTTAGCAATGAAAACCACGAGGAAAATAGCTATGAGTAGTGAAACACCTACCGAAGCACCTCTTATTGCCAAGTATCTTGCTAATCGTTTAAAACCCGTTCTCCTCGCGGAGACCATGCAAAACAACCTCTTTAAACCCGTGCCTCTACTCTGTAATCAGCTAGGAGGTTTAAATACGTGTCTTTGATCGTTTCATAACCTTAACATTCGTTGTTCATTGCAACTTTGCAAATTCCGCTGAGGTAAAAACAGTTGTTTTAAATCTATATGCAATGCATAATACTTTCATGCATAATATGGTCCTTGCTATTCGAGATTGAGAAGCAAGCCTCTAGTTCAATAATACGAGAAGCGAGAGTATAGTGAGCATGAATTCTTCAAGTTGAATCATGGTAATCGAGGAAAAATGACTAAAAAGGTTTAAAAATAAAAAAGTATGTTTCGATTACTTCTTTTTCACGAGGAATCCTGCTGCACCAACTACTAGGTTTATAACTCCTAGAGCTAGGACTACGTATACTATGGTTGATAGTGAGTCAACTCTTTGAGTAACCTCAGCTGTTCTCTCGTCAACAGTGCTTTCTAACCCGGTAACTCTTCCCGAGAGCGCATCTACCTTGGTTGAAACTGCTCTTACGTCTTCTCTTGCAACGTCAATAGCTGATGCCATTGTGCCAATAGCCACATCTAACGATGTTCTCACACCCTCGATCATCGCTGTTATTGAGGTACCTAAACCTGCTATAGCATCAGCAACCTCCTGAGATACCAGAGCTAATCTAGACGAGAGTTCACCAACTGTAGCCTCGAACTGCTCTCTCATAACGTCAATAGCTCCTACCAGTTCTTTTCTAACCGCTTCAATTTGCTGGAAGATCAGCTCTGGTGGTACAACCAACGTGGCTACTTTCTTCTCAACTGCTGGAATACCAACTACTCTTGATACTGCAATTATCCTGAACTCGAGCATACCTATGGATAACTGCTTGGTATCTTCAGCTGTGAGTGTTATTTCCCATAGTCCACCTCCAATACTCCTGGCACGACCACTTAGTACACCTCCAGCGTGGATGATCACGTATGATACCAGCTCGACCAGGTTGTCTGGATACGGGTTACCTTCTCTATCTGTCAGCTCTATTATAATGCTGGTGTCTCTGCCATAGAATACGGTGGATGGAACCTCTGCTCTTATTACTGGAATCGGTGGTTCTGCTAAGAACGCATACTTGTCCGGTGGATCAACGTGTAATCTGTTCGCTCTTAGAACTATTCGATCCTTGCTAGCACTAACGAGGTAGAATGGTCCGTTTCCAACCCACATATGACCCATGGTTGTGTACCAGGACTTGAGATTGCTCCACCTTGCAGCTGCCTTCTCGGGAGTTATGTATGCTGAGAGCACCTCTCTGTAAGGTATGTAGCTTGTAGTTATGAACTCGTCCAGTATTGGAGCTAGTTTTTCTAAAGTCTTCGGTGATAGCAGGTCTGCCCACTCAGCTCCTATAGCTTTAGCCTTGGCTGATGTGAATGCAACTAATCCTCTTCTTTCACCTTCAGCTATGAGCTCAACTACGTGCCATGGACCCGGACCATGTCCATAGTATGGCCAGAACGCACCTGCAGCTGCACCAGCAATCCACTCTGCGTCCAGATACCAGATGTCAGTGTAGTACTCTATGACCAGTGGATCAGTTTGAATGATTCTGAATCCTCTGAAGTTGGGGAACCATGCTCTGAACGATGGTACGTAAGCTGAGTCGTAGAGTGGGCTGCCAATGCATGCTCTATCGAATGTTAGTATGAACGTGTATACGAAATCGGCTATATCGAATGTTGAGTTGTCATGCCACTTGTAGTCTCCCTTGAACAATACGTCATCGTAGTATACTATGGTTTTAGCCTCAGCTGTTCTAACAACAGAGTACCCTGTAATGTTGAATGCTCTCAATACGATTGCTGGATTCTCCTCCACTTCTTTAACTGTGTATATCTTCTTGGTTCCACAGTCGTAGAGTAGCCATGCATCGTCGGGAACAGTTATGTTAGCCTTTGGAAGCCTGACTACTTCAACCCATGGTAATGTACTGAATACTGGTAGCTCCTCATTAACGTAGACTACAGCCTTCTTAATCCTGTGTGGCCAGTACAGACCCGAGTATGGGTCTGGATAGTACGGTAGCTCACCTGTGGCTCTTATAACCGCTTGATCGTAGATCCAGTTGCTACCTCCAACAGGGTTCCATGGCTGTATGAGTAGATCTCTGTATGCAATTCTTACTCTAGCGTCTTTCAAAGCAGCTGGTGGGATATCCGTGAACCTGATGGTCCATGGCCAGAGCCAGGCACCCGCGTATCCACCAGCTAGGTCTGATGCTAGTATAACGTTGGGTCTTCTAGCCCACACCGATATTCTGTTTGCAATGAATATTCTCTGGTTTTCAACAGTAACCGATAGCTCCAGGGCTCTAGCCATTAGTTCTCTTCTCTCTTCAAGGGACTTAAACTCGTTGTAGTACAGTCTCCTGGCAATCTCGAAGAACTCGGGAGTGTTGATTATCTTCTGCCACAGTAATTCTGGTCTTCCAAGCTTTGTGTAGAAGAATCCGAAGTTACCTGATTGGTCTCTTG
>JAWAHD010000066.1:0-5010 GCA_038889555.1 Desulfurococcaceae archaeon | reverse complement strand
AGTCCTATTGCACCAAGTATTCTGCTTCCATTAGCACTGTATATTCTCACCACAGCTACATCCTCTGATACGGATGTAACCACGCCCTCGGCTATGGACCCGGGCTTCAGTGAGAACTCCCGCTTGCTCAGGGGTTTAACGCCAGCAGTCTTTCTGTACTTGTCAAAGAGAGCTGCGCCTGCAAACAGTGCTCTAATATAGCCTTTCTCATCCACGTATACACCACTCGTTGGAATGGCTTCTTCCATTACAGCGATGTTTTCACCTGGTACTACGAAGCTCAATTTAATCCCCTCTCTCTTAGAACTAAGAATACCGATTTAACCCTGTAGACTTTTCTTCTGTGCCTCTGATACATCATTGGAATACTCAAGTTTAATACTTCAAACCACTCTATACTTCTATTCCAAGACTTTGCCAGCTTCTTTAGTATTTCCATGAACCCCCTCGAGTACTTGTGAATACTGTAAACGCTCCTACCGTTCTTAACAGCGTTCAACAGAAATTTTACGTCAAGTCCTCTATTTCCTCTTACAACACCAAAGGGCGGATTCATGATGATGGTATCAATGCTGTTTAAGCTGATCTCTGTTGCATCAGCTACAACGCTTATCAATCTCGCTCTTAAATCTCTGAAGTACCTCTCTACAATGCTTGTTCCATACCTTAAGATATCTTCATCTACGTCTACACATACAGCTCTACGAGCTCCGAGCAACAGGGATCCAATAGCCAATCTGGCATCACCACAGCCGAAATCAGAGATGGTTTTACTCTCGATATCCCCCTTCAGGTGTCCTATCCAAGTCATGTGGGCGACGAGCTCCGCCGGAGTGGGGTACTGCTCCAGCTCTCGCTTGCCGACTGGTCTAGCCTCCTTGTCGAACACGGCTACTCGGAGTTCCAACTCGGATTTACTAGTAACGCGTGAGCGAACTACCATGGAAAAATGTACCTTGCTGATTCATTGATAAGCATTATGAGCTCTCCTGGTGTTAAAACGGGTTTATGAAACTCCGAGAGATCATCAATTGCTAAGCGAGGACAACTTGTAACAACGTAGAAATCAAGGTTTAGTGCATCATCGATTGCTACGAGCCGCTCCAACGTTAGATACTCCGAAGTTATCTTGTACACTTTGTAGCCTTTAGACTCTGCTAGCTTTTCAAGGTATTCAACCAAGTTGTACCTATACTGACCTGGTCTTGCACCAATAATAAGTCCTAGTAAACCTCTCGTAGACATCTTTGCTCTGAGCAACATGTACATTCTTTTCTTGAGCACTTTCTCGGCTTCGGGTTTTACGTACCATGTTTTCCTGAGGTAGGGGTCTAGTGCTACGACGGGTTTTGACGATACAAGAGCTAATCCTAGCGGATGAAACACGCCCCCAGCTATAACCACGTGGGAATCAACCCAGTGATCCAGTAAAACTACGTGGTTGTAGAAGCACCCTAGAACAGGTTCTTCTATTTGCTTAACGGTGTATCCTTTGCTTAAAAGATAGTTTGCAACGTGTTCACGGATATACGTTTCTATCAGAGTTGATGAGACTGATACATGGTTAGCGCCCAAATGCTCGAGTCTCATGTGCAAATCTTCAAGTAGCTGAACTTCTGGTTTTTCAACATAGTAAACCGGTAGGTAGATAGTGTTCACGCCAGGAGTGCCTGCCAACTTGTACTCTGAGTGACCTATGTGTAGAATTAGGTCAGCCTCAACAGCCCTAGCTTCTTCGAGTGGGAGATCGCATGCTCCGTACCCAGGGTTCAAGGAGTAGTACACTTCAAAGTCGACTTTACCTAGAACTTCTGCTACGCAGGAGTACAGATGCTTCAATCCATCTGGTGCGTGGAGAAGAATCCTTCTTCCTTTGTCTCCGCGTAGAACTGTCTGAAGATTCTTTAATTCAACCTCGTAATTATTGCAGTATAGTTTTTCGGGTAACAGAGAAAAACCCCGTGACTAAGCTGGAGGCAACCCGGGTTTTAGAGGCTTCACTACGATTCTACAAGGTAATGGTAACTTGGATGCTGCAAGTTTTAGTGCTTCCTTGGCTATGTTCAAATGCTCTTTCTTCACTCTGGCTACGAATATCTCGTAGCCTGGGTACACTCTTGCAGCTGTTCCAACGGGTTTACCGAAAGCTAATCTCATGCCCTCCTGTAATCTGTCTGCACCAGCAAACGCCAGCATTTTGTTTTCTCTTAGAACATGATGCGGGTAAACCTTCAACTTAATGTAAAAGTTGTTTTCGCCGGCTTTGGTTGTTAACCTCTTTAATGCCATAACACGTGCTGCCTCCAGAGCATTGTGCCTTATTTGACCAGCTTCTTCAACTACAAGAGTAACCTCGTAGTCGTAATCTCCTTTTATATTACCCATTTCGAACTTGGATATTTTCGGCGGTGGAATACCTGGGATATACTCTTTCCTCGTATACGGTGGACCACTGAATTTCGTGTAACACCTTGCTGGTCTAAGAGGCATAACCACCTACACCTTTACTAACATTGCCTAACATAGCTTTAGGTATCTAGTGCTTAAAAAGACTTAAATAGCTTCAAAGTAAAGATCAAAGGCGAGTTGCAGAACGCTACCAAGAGTTAAAACCCTCTATAGTGATAATAGGATATCGGCGCGGGGGTGCCCGAGCCTGGCCAAAGGGGGCGGACTCAAGATCTAGGCCCAGGAGAGATCCGCTGGCGTAGGCCTGCGTGGGTTCAAATCCCACCCCCCGCACTCAACACACTAGTTGAGCAATCTTTGATGAGCTCTACTCGTAGACACTGATTCATGTGAAGCTATTTCCGATTTGTTCTTAACTTTAGCCGCAATTCCAAAGATACACTACACACCAGTGATGCTCGAACACCTTTTTGAAAACTGTGATCGTGCTCTCAGAATAATCCAGAAACTCCCTCAGAGTAGTGCTTTAATTTACACTCATCGTTAATGTGCTAGTGTGAACTTTCTACATCACTTCATACATGCGAAGGTAAAGTTCTATCTACAGCACGAATATAACACCAGCTGGTATGGTTCACAGTTCGTGAACTCTTAATTGCAACTACAGCATAACTTCTCATGTGGATTTCTACTTTGTTATAACCATACCCTTTACGGGGATTACTTCGCCGCATCTTCTGCATCTGTACTTTCCTTCGGTGCGATCAAGGCTGTGGTGCAGTACTCTGTAGTTACTTCTGTAGATAACGATTTTACCACATTTAGGGCATCGTGTTGACTCGAGTTCTGGGTCCCAAACATTGCCTATGTACACGTATTTTAAACCTTGTTTAACTGCGTAGTCTCGTATAGCTTTTAGCTTTTCAAGTGGTGTGGAAGGTTCTTTCCACCTGTGTGCTGGGTAGTATCTGTTCACGTGCATTGGAACGTCGGGACCTAGATGCTTCAAGTGGTTGTCTATAATCCACTCGTAGCACTCCTCGAAGTCATTGGTATTGGTTACAACCAGGTAAACCATTTCCACGTGAGCGTTCATGTCGAGAGCCTTCGCAGCGTTTCTGAACACCACGCTATGGTCAACTCCTACAAGTGCACGTTTCATCTGAGGACAACCCTTTACGTCGGCTGAAAACCCGTCAACACCAGCTTCTATTACCGATTCAAGTGATCTCTTCGTAAAGTACATGTTTGTAACCATCATGGAGTACAATCCATGTTTAACAGCGATCTCTGTAACGTCGATTACGTACTCTAGGTGTGTTATAGGTTCGTTAAAGCTGGCTGATAAGCCTTCATCTCCGCTGACTATAGCCATTCTTACAAGCTCCTCGGGAGCAACATACTCCTCAAACCCTGTTGGTTTACGGTAACTCAGGTGATCGTTCTGACACCATGGACAGTAGAAGTTGCATCCGTAGTTGCTGTAAGTCAAAGCTGTAGACCCGGGCCAGTAATGGTACAACGGCTTAACCTCTATTGGTCTACTTTCAATAGCACTCAATCTACCGTAACCAACGTGGTATACTACTCCATCTATGTTCCAGTAATTACCACATACACCAGCATACCCCTTTTTCAAAACACATTTCCTCTCACACACAAAGCACACAGCATCACCGTCTAAAGCTCCGCAGAACCGCGCCTTCACCACGTTATCAAGATTACCCACGGCATTCATTCTTTTCACGCACCATTCATAACCGTAGTCTATGGTTAGAACAGTAGCGCCGGGGGCGGGATTCGAACCCGCGCGCCCCTGTAGAGGGGCAGTGGGTCTCCCATGTGGAGCGCTGGAGCTCGAGCCCACCCCCTTAGGCCGCTCGGGCACCCCGGCTTCTATGAATAAGTATAGCACTATGCATCCTTAAATTCACGTGACCCTAAACTACTACGTACACCTATCACGTTACGTGATTATTCAGACTCGTGAAGGAAAAGGCCGCTTCTGAGACCTCCAATAATGTACACCAAAATAGTGTTTGCGACCTCGAGTGGAACTGAATCAGAATAGGTTATTAACCTATCCGATGGATCCTTTGTTACATGAACTCAAGGTGTACAGCAAGTTGAAGTTTCCAAAAGAATTTCTCTTCGGTTTTAGCGAATCCGGTTTCCAGTTTGAAATGGGGTATCCCGGAGACGAAGATCCCAACTCCGACTGGTGGTACTGGGTTCACTCAATAGACAACATCGCCAGCGGTATAGTGAGTGGTCATTTCCCAGAGAACGGCCCTGGGTATTTCAAGCTCTATAAGCAAGACCATGATTTGGCTGAAAAGCTCGGTGCCGATGTTCTCAGATTAGGAGTAGAATGGAGTAGACTTTTCCCGAAGCCTACTAAAGACGTCCCAGTTACTGTGGAAAGAGATGATGCAGGAGTAATATCGAGTATTGAAATAAAAGAGTCTGCACTGAAAGAGCTTCTTGCACGAGTGAACAAAAATGCCGTGGAGAAGTACAGGTCTATTTTTAAGGACTGGGTTGATAGAGGAAGAAAGCTAATTGTAAACCTGAACCACTTCACATTACCCATCTGGATTC
>JAWAHD010000065.1:0-5408 GCA_038889555.1 Desulfurococcaceae archaeon | reverse complement strand
GGCAACCTCATTTACTATTCTCTGTAGCTCAGCATCTCTTCTGGCACCGTACATTATGTTTATAGCAAACGGTGATATGAGGTACGTGAAGAGGTTCAGTACTAGGACGATCAGCATCACGGTTAATATCAAGCCAACAGCTACTTCGAACTCGAAGATTGATAGTAGAACATAGAGTATTAATCCTATGCCTGATAATCCTGTAACGATGACTAGAAGACCTATGATCGCCATCGATGTTTGCAAGGCGAATTTACTTGCGAACCTTCTAGCTACTCTTGGTGCTATTACACCCGCTACTAGCAGTAGTACTGAAAAACCAACAATGTAGGCTAATACTAGAACCAGCAGTGTAAGCGGGTCATATAACATTAGAAACCACATTTGCTATCACCCTTCCCGGTTCAACTCAGAAATTCCATTATTGTGGAACACCGTTATATATTGATTACTGAAGACGTGGCTGCTGAAACAACAGTAAAGGATTTACAAGCTTTCACGATGTTTACGTAGACTTAACAGTAGAACTACTACAGTAGCTAAACTCTTCTTCACTACTTCCATGCTCTTCTCGATTCTACCAACACCATTTCTGCCATATCCTGCACCTAAGACAACTACAGCATTGTACACTAAAACCCACCGCACCTGGTATGAATAGAGTAGTTGCCTGTGTCGTTTACTTGGGTTTGTCTAGGTATTTTAAATAAACTGTAGAGAACAAACTACTAATCGAACCCCGGAGGAGCGCTCAACGTAGTTCTCAACGGTGATGTTGAGCGATTACAGTAGAAAGAATCGAAAGAAAGACGGAGGTGTCGGATTCTTTAAGGAATACAGTTTATACCTAGTTTGCTTGCTACTTCTCTCTGTTTTTGATCGAGTGTTAGCAGTGGCTTATTGTGATGTAGTGCCTGAGCGATGTAGAGAGCATCGTAAACTGTGATATTGTAGTTCAAAGCTATCTCGAATGCTTTATCTAAGTATAGTTCTTCTGGTTCAATCAACATGTTCTTATCAACATACGAGTGCAGGAGGTCCAGTATTTTCGAAGTACAACTAGGATCCACGTACCTCCTTACGACACTTTTCCAAAGAGCATTGTAGAACTCCTTCAACACGTGGTCAACAGACATTGTTTGAACCATGTACTGAGCAATACTCCTCCAGCCTTCTTCGCGAAGTAAAAACGCTATGAGAGCAGAAGCATCAACTACTATCACGATCCTCCCTCACAGTGCTCGCGGAAAACCCGACTGGAACACTCCACTCGGCTACCTCCAGTTGCTTTAAAACAAGCTCAAAGTTAGATTCAGCCTCCAGCTTTCTCAGAGTTTCCTCGATGAATCTACGAACCTCCTCAGCCCAGTTAATCTTACCTTTGTACTTGTCCATTTTCTCCTTCAACTCCTTCTTAATCTTAACGCTGAACACGGTGCTCAAAGCACATCCCTTATCGTATACTATGTAGTCTACCAGTTAATAAACCTTCAACATAAAACATGTAGGTCCACCTTATTCCCTCAGTACTTCACTATTCACGATTTAATGCATCAGTAGTGTAGTCAACTGAGTGCCGAGTTTACTTGGTAATCCAGTGCTATGCGAGCGTGAGCAGCAGAGGTGTTCGTAACTGAAGACGCAAGACACACTATCTGAAAACCCTGAGCTACCCTTTATCTCCAATTATCACTCCACCATCAACGTAGACATCTTCACGCATAAAATCACGTCGACAGAGGATTGAGTTGCAGACAACCGTTGCTTGTGTCATAGGTAGCGTTCTGCATTAACAACCTTACAGTGTTACAGGATAAAACCATCTCTTGCAAGATGCTCCAGTTCGGTAGCTCTCATAGAACTCGCGTTGTGCTACGGTCAACTTGGTGGAGCAGGGTAACAGAGTAGCAAGTGGTATCACGTGAGTACCAACAGCAGGAGTAATCGGTGGCAGATAGGTAACGGAGTAACACGATAGGTAACAATGGGTAAGGTTTATGAGCCCCCCGATGATCTACAATATTTACTGGGGGTTTCCCGTGAAGACCTGGTCCGCGTACCTGCTGGTAGCGTTCCTGGTGGCTCCTCTAGCTGCTACGTACGTCTTCCAGGACGACCTAACCGTTGTCTTCAACAGCTGGCTCTCCGGAGAACCGAAGATCATGGTCAAGCTCGAGGTACGCATACCACCCGCTCAAGCCGAGCTCTGCACTGTTCACGTCAGGAGGCTACCAACGCTGGTCAGGCCAACGAAGACTGGTTTCAGCGAAGAGGTGTACACTGGTGTGCATAGACCTGGGGACACTGTGGTTGTTAAGGAGCTTCACGCAGCAATAGTAGCGAAGACTAGAATTGAGAAAGGAGAGTACAAGGTTGAGTACTACGAGCCGGTCGAGTACATTGTTCTTGTGCTCTGTAGGAGCAAGGAGGGGGTGCTCAGGTACGGGAGAATACACGAAGTCTTCCCGAGAAGCCTGGTGTCAACTCACGTTGTCGAGGTGAAGCTCGAAAGGGAGGATGAGGAGTACTCGCTATCTCACGAATTCAACGGAGGCGGTGGCTACTCGCCCCCTATCTCATGCAACTTCTACCCCGTTTCTCCGCCGCCGGGCTCAAACATTCTCGAGGCCGCTGAGTGCGTTACCTGGGTCAGAGGACCATACCTCTACTCGTTGCCGGGCCTCGAGACAGCCTTCGGACTCAATTACCAACCGCCGTCGGCGGTGTACATCGAATCATTCTACGATGCAACGTATTGTTCCACGTGCTATAGCTGCATGAGAAATCAACCGCAGTACTGGAGCAGCTTCGGGAAGAGGCTAACACCCAGGGAGAGCGCGTGTGAAACAACGTCGCTGTTGGGCAGGTGGAGAGACAGAGTGTACTTCAACGTAGTGTATAGGTACGAGAAAGTTTGCGCAGGCACATCATTCGCGGGAGGAGTACTCGTGTGGATCATCTACCCGCGAGCAATTGGTGGTCTTGAGAGAAGCGAAGTTATGTCAGGAGTTCCTTACGATAAGGAGTACCTTAGCGTTATAGAGCCAGCACCCCTGTACGCTAGAGGGCCATTCCGGGGTGATAGGATAATAGACTTCAACGTCACAGAGCAGACCGACGAAGTGCTCGTAGATACAGCTGTGAGCTTCGGCTTCACCTTTGGAGTTTTCACGCTCTCGGTGAGCTTCTACAGGGCCAGCAGGGTGGACAACAATTTCGTGAGCCCCTACGTCAGGGTAAGGGACGTGAGCGGGATAACTACGACGTGGTACTACTGGTGGTACACGAACAACGACCCGAAGCTCTACGAAGTAAAGTTCTCCGACCACAGGTAGATGTAGGCTTTCTCAGCGAATAGGAGAGAACCCATATATTTTTCCTCGCGGACCTCCTCTTCGGCGTAAAACCCCGATACGCTTAACGCGTTTACACCAACCTAGATGCGCGTGAACCCTCGTGCTGCTTCCAGAACCGGGTGCCACGCTGAACACTCCACGGACTCCACGAGAAGCTGTGAAACCCGCAGTCTGATCTCCCGCTGGAACACTGCCAGCTCACGCTGAAAACAGCGAAGCACGCGTCACAGGATCTCGGCTAAGGAGTTTCTCCCGGAAATTAGAAGGGAAACGAGTGAAGTCCTGCTTTCCTCCACAGGAGTTCCAGGGCCTTGGTGCTTCGTGTGCCCGAGTGGTTCCCGTCAACGCTCCGCGCTCTGAATAACCCCGGAGCCCTGCTCACCCCTTAGCCGCTGCAGCGCAGCCGGAGCGCACAGAGCCCTGTCCGGGGGAGGAGTACCCCCCGGGGTGCTCCTCTACTGGTTCATCCTGGAGAAGCCTGCTTCAACAGGTGCAACAGGGGGAAACCGGCTCCTGTAGAAGCACTCAACCACCGTGGAGCCCGCGAAGATACTACCCCAGGTCCGTAGCCTGTACACAGTTTGCGCGGTTTCTAAATCGAGTACAAGCCCGTTGAAACCCTGCTGAAGCCTCTGCCGCTTCGTACTATCTAGTCAGCGTGCTCAACCCGAAGCCCGTTCCCGCGGAAACTCTTAATCGATGGAACCACGTTGTTTTCAAATTTGGATACAGCGGATATGTGTCCACGGGGTTCTCCAGCCGTTGGTGAAGCATGCAGGTGGGCTTTTTCAACAACTGTTGTTCGCGAACATGATTACTGTGAACGCTTTCGGACACCGCGGAATCAGCAAAGCCTGCAGACACGGCATGTAGTAATGAAACCAGTCCTCCACACCATGATTTCCGAGGCGAACTCTCCGCAGGTCTTCGTCAACTGTCTCCGCATTATCCTCTAAATTTAAGATAGGAGAGGTAGCTGAACTCGTTTAGTTTACAAGCGTGTTGCACTCCCAGTGTAACCGCATACCTTTCTGTCCTTTTCTCCTCCAAGCGGCGGCGGGGACCCGTGGGATCAGTCCGCTGATGAGTAAACACCTGAAGAGTATTACCATGGAGGTCCCTGAGCACAAGAGTTATTTCTCCTCCAAGATACTGCAGCTCCACCATGCACTGTGAACCCGGGGTTTCAACCAGCTCTAGAGGTTTGAGTGCGTAGAAAACAGACCGCGCATAGAGGTGGGTGTCCTCTTCTCAGAATACCTCTTCATGTGCCTAGTTGAGTTTACTAGAGTGTGGTGCACCTTTAACCCCCTTTCCAAAGCTCTAGCTTTCTCAGTAGCTTTACTAATGCAATGATTAATCCCACTAATGCGATGATTAGTCCTACTTTTACTACATCAAGGTGTTCCTTTCCACCTGCTTCTGTACTAGTTCTCGCTTCTGTTTCCACTTCTCTAGAAACCACGCTTGTACGAGTTGTTAAATTGCGATCCGGCAAAGGTTCATTCGGATTTACTGTTCTTTGCTGAAGTAGTCCGGGGGTAACCGCGGTTACTTGAGATGAAAACACGTATAGTTGAAGTAGCATTAGACCTGTTTGCGTATCCTCGTAGTTTATAGCCTCTGTAGCTGCGCGAAGAAGGAAGTAACTAGCAATGCTTTTCGGCTCTCCGTAGATGGAAAACAAGCGGTTGTAATCAACGTAGCTACCGCTACTGAGAGCACTGTGCAATGCTAGAGTAGAGTATGCTAGAGCGTGTATTGCTAAGCCGTAAACCGATGAGTCGTTCTGAATGTAAGCTATGTCTAGAGCATTCATGTAGGGTATTACTTCGCTGAGATAGTATTCACCAGCGCCTACATCTTCGATAAGTTTAGATGTATAAGTGTAGACAGCTTTTACATGCGCATACACTCTAGTGTAAGCTGGTGTATTGCAAACTAGTTCTAGGCTAATCGGTGAAGATCTACCCAAATTATTATAGAGCTTTGCCTCCGCTGAAAGCCTTATACCTTTGGATAGGTATACAACCTGGTAATTACGTGCAGTTG
>JAWAHD010000064.1:0-5448 GCA_038889555.1 Desulfurococcaceae archaeon | reverse complement strand
AAGGTTCTTCGTTTAGCATCGAATTAAACCACACGCTCCGCTGCTTGTGCGGGTCCCCGCCAATTCCTTTGAGTTTCAGCCTTGCGGCCGTACTCCCCAGGCGGCGGGCTTAACGGCTTCCCTGCGCCACTGGGTGGGCTCTAAGCCCACCCAACAGCTAGCCCGCATCGTTTACAGCCGGGACTACCCGGGTATCTAATCCGGTTCGCTCCCCCGGCTTTCGCCCCTCACCGTCGGGCGCGTTCCAGCCGAGCGCCTTCGCCACGGGTGGTCCTCCCGGGATTAACGGATTTCGCCCCTACCCCGGGAGTACCCTCGGCCTCTCCCGCCCCCTAGCCCGGCAGTATCTCCTCCAATCCTCGGGTTGAGCCCGAGGATTTAGGAGGAGACTTACCGGGCCGGCTACGGGCGCTTTAGGCCCAGTAAACACCCCGACCACTCGCGGGGCCGGTATTACCGCGGCGGCTGACACCGGACTTGCCCCCCGCTTACTCCCCCGCCTCCTTACAGCGGGGAACAGCCCCCTTATAGGGGGCACTCGGGGTGACCCCGTCACGGTTTCCCGCATTGCGGAGGTTTCGCGCCTGGTGCGCCCCGTAGGGCCTGGGCCCTTGTCTCAGTGCCCATCTGGGGGCTCCCGCTCTCACGGCCCCTACCCGTCTTCGGCTTGGCGGGCCGTTACCCCGCCAACTACCTGATGGGCCGTAGCCCCATCCTCGGGCGGCGCGGTGACGATAACCCTCACCGCGCCCTTTCGGAGAAGGACCCTTCCAGGCGCCTTCTCCTATGGGGGATTAGCACCAGTTTCCCGGTGTTATCCCCCTCCCGAGGGCAGGTTAGCCACGTGTTACTCAGCCGTCCGCCACGCCCCGCGGCGGCGGAGCGTACGACTCCCATGGCTTAGCCCCACCCCGATAGCGGTCGGGGCCGGCAGGATCAACCGGAGTTGGGAGTACGGGGCGGCTCGGGCTTCTAGGGCTTGCACGCCCGGGTCCACCCCCGTCGGACCCGAAGTACAGGGGGTAGAAACCCCCCTGACTTCTCGGGTCCCCACATTGAAGTGTAAAGACCCAGAAGATTACTGTATCTTGGGGGGTTTAAAAATCTTACGGGTTTCATGAACGTGTACCCGCGGCAGGAGACCGGCTTTTCACTCACCGGGCTATGCCCGGTGTCGAAGCGATGCCGCCGCCGGGACGCCGCGGGCTATTATAAACTATTCATTTACCCAGCTATAAAGCTTCAAGATTACTCGGATTCGGCAAGCAAGTTCAGTACTTCGGTTAAATCGCGGATGATTGCAACCGGAGTACACGAAGACACTGAAAATCCACCTAGGCTCTTCCTATCGATATACACGAAGTCTACGCAAGCGCTTCTAGAAGCATAGCAATCAACCTCTCTATCCCCAACGTACACGGCTTCAGCGGGTTTAACACCAAGAGACTTAACAGCCTGTAGAATCACATCGGGTGCAGGTTTACCCCTTACACCCGAAGCAACACCGGATAAAGCATCAAAGTACCCGAGAACACCGTAGTAATCAAGAAACTCCACGATTCTCTCCAGTATACTCGAGGAAGCAACAGCCAGGAGAAAACCCTTCTTCTTCAATGCATCCAAGGCTGGCTTAACATCGGGAAAAAGCTTAACCATGGTTTTCCAGTGCATCTTAACGATTTCTCTTCTAACCGAGATAAACTCCTTCAGCTTATCCTCTGGAACCCCTGGTAGAACAGAGTTCAGAACCATGTCCAATGGTTCACCAATGTGCTTTCTAACCTCTAAGGGATCCACGTTAATTCCGGTGATCCTACCAGCCTCTAGAAAAGTCCAAACTATGAAATCCTCGCTGTCAACTAGTGTTCCATCTAGGTCGAATATGACAGCTCTCTTCCCGTGAAGAAGCAACGCTTAAACACCAAGGTACTTATAAATGAACTCCGCCACACCTTTACCACTAGGCTTCGTGAGAACCAGGCTAACAGAGCTCTTGAGCTCATCATCAGCATTCGACACAGCTGCAGACAATCCAAGTACACTGAGGAATGAAACATCCATTACGCTATCACCTACACCAGCTGCTTCCTCTGGGTTAATTCCGAGCTTCTCGAGAACAAACAGCACAGCTTTTCTCTTGTCAACATCAGCTTCCCTAACATGTAAAGCATAACCACTGTAGTCAACAGTGAACCCTGGATAGCGCTGCTCCACGTACTCCCGTAGTTCCCGTACAATGTTTCTCCAGTTATCACGGTATTCTTCCCGGAGCTTTAGAGCAAACTCGTAGAGTCTGAAGTGGTTCTGCCAAGTATCCTCAACAAGGTCACCGTAGCGATCTAGAAGTGCTCTGTAGGGTTCCTTCGCAGGTTTACTCGCTAATGCTACAACCTTGCCCTTCATGTACACGATGCTACCGGATTCACCAATAGCTACACCATTTAAACCCAGATACCTGGAAAGACCCGCAACTATTGGTAAAGCATTGCTAGAGACCAAGCAAACAGTAATTCCCTTTCCAATAGCTCTTCTAACAGCTTCAACAGCTTCCAATTCCAAAGCATAGCTTTTCCTATCAACCGTTAAAGTTCCATCAATATCCAAGAACAACGCCTTGAACCTCCTCACACTTAAACACCGCTTTCGTTAACTGTTATCATAGAGATTAAGACACTAAGGTTAAAAATAGCTCAGCTACAACGACCATGCATTCTGTTTCCTACAAAAGTGGAGAAACTAAACATACGCATAATGTTCATTTTGAAATATAAGGCTATGCTAGTTTACTATGTATCGGTGCTTACGCCGTGGGTAACTACATGAATTTTGCTTTCATGTGTAGAGAAAAAACAAAAGCGGTTAACGCTAAAGTAGCCATCATAGGAGCAGGGCCTGCCGGACTCGCTGCTGCTGGTTTCCTGGCATGCGAGGGCTACGAAGTCGACGTCTACGATAAACAGCCGCTTCCGGGTGGGTTGATGATGTTTGCAATACCACCATGGCGTATACCACCAGAAAGAGTCATAGGTGGAGTAGAGAGGCTTAGAGAGGTCTTCGGAGTAAAGTTTATCACTAAAACCAAGGTCTACTACGGAGAGAGTGCTCACGAAGAAGGAGATACATTAGCTGAGAAGCATGTGAACTTTGAAGACGTACTATCAAGCTACGACCTCATACTAGTAGCTACAGGGACCTGGAATTCGAAGCTACCGAAGATCCCGGGTGTAAATTCAAAGGGTGTAACAACAGCACTTGAATACCTTTACGAGTGGAGAATATACGAACTCGGATACCTGGACAGAAAACCACTCAGCGGAAAACGAGTTGTGGTAGTAGGTGCTGGATACAGCGCTATTGATGCAGCCGAGAAAGCTCTCAGAGAAGGATCGGAAGTCTTCATTGTGTACCGCAGAACAATCAAAGAAGCACCTGCAGGAGTCTACGAAGTGGAGAAGATTAAACGAGAAGGAGCAATCTTCATGGAGCTAGTTTCCCCATTGGAAATCATAGCTGAGAACAACCATGCGCGCGGTGTGAAATTGCAGAGAATGAAGCTAGGTCCACCGGATGAAACCGGGAGACCAAGACCTGAACCCATACCAGGTTCAGAGTTCACGTTGGAAGCAGACCTCGTGGTGTTCGCCACAGGTGAAACCCCGACACCACCCGTGAACCCGGCTGTCGCGGAAAAAATTGGGTTAAGAGTTAACAAGGATGGAACACTACAGGTCAACCATATAATGCAGACGAGCGTACCAAAGGTTTTCGCAGCGGGAGATGTTGTACATGGTCCAAGTAGAATAGGGCCTGCTCTGAAAAGCGGGTTGAAAGCATCAAAGTACATGCACAACTGGTTTTCAGCTAAAGCAGGCAAAACCCCCAGCTTAACACTGGTGAGATAATGGACCCGGCGCCCAGGTATTTGAGAATAATAGACCTCGGAACATGCATAGGTTGCGGAGCATGTGAAGCTGCGTGCGAATTCCTACATGGAAGACCGTATATCGTAGTTCTCAGAACATCCATTGGACTAGACATCCCTGTTTCGTGTCTTCACTGCGCTAAAGCACCCTGTATCGAAGCATGCCCTACGGGAGCTATGACGAGGGATCAGCAGGGCGCTGTATACGTAATACAGAGCCGGTGCATAGGTTGCATGGCATGCCTGTACGCCTGTCCATTCGGAATACCTGAACTGGAGGCTTCTAGTAAAACAGCAGTTAAATGCCATCTATGTAGCGATCTAAGAAGATATGGGCTAGAAGCAGCTTGTAGTGCTATATGTCCAACTAATGCTATAGTCTACGGAGAAGACCTCATAGTGTTTCAGCAGGTAAAGATGAGAACAGCAGAAACCATGGCCAAGGCTAGATTCGAGTACGAGTTCTACGGATCGCGTGGCTAAGTATGATTATTCAACTGCTTTTCACAGCATTGACCTCTCTCATGCTTATTACCATAAGCCACTACTCCGACAGAAAAGAACTAATATTTACACTGAGAACCTCCGGGTACGTACTTCTCGGTCTACTTGTATTCCTATTGCACCTTCAGGGATTAATAGATGAAACATCAACGATTCTTGGTCTAGCTTTTACTTTTCTCTCCTATCTAATATCGCTATACTCCACGGAATACACCTCTATACTTGGATATGAAAAGCCTTTCGAGGTATCTATGGAGTTCTTTCTGATAACCATTGTTTTAACATACATAGCTCCCACTTTCCTCCTTTTCGTAGTAGCCTGGACACTATCGGAGATACTCGGATTCATAGTCATAAGGAAAGGAGAAGAACACTCCTTAGAGGGTCCTTTAACATCATCCAGAGGCTTCGTACTTACATCAACATTGACCTACGAACTATCGATCTTTACTCTCATAGCTTTAGCCTTCATGATTACCGTTAGTAATCTAGGTTTATCCATGCTGAACACACCATTCAACAGTATGCAGGGTTTCCTCGAAGTACCTATTTACATCATGCCGTTAATCCTGATTGGTTTTATAGCGAAGACAGCGAATATTCCACTTCATTTTTGGCTTCCGAGCGCACACTCTAGTGCTCCATCACCTGGATCTGCTGCGCTTAGTGGTTTAATGGTGTCCCTAGGGTACTATGGTCTTTACAGAATCCTTGGAATTGCTAAGATTGATCACCAAAGAGAGATTATTGCTTACGCATTTCTTGTTCTCGCTTTATTCACGTTGATCTACGGTGGACTGCAGTCCATTAACCAACGTGATGTAAAGAAAATGCTGGCTTACTCGACAATTGCAACCAATGGTTACGTATCACTTCTATTCGCAATGCACGTGTTCTACCCCAGTACAGTAACATGGTGGGCTTTCATACTGGGTATACTAATGCACGCAGCATACAAAACAACGCTTTTCTGCGAAGCAGGCCTCATAGAGATAGCTTACGGAACCAGGTACATTCATGGA
>JAWAHD010000063.1:0-5580 GCA_038889555.1 Desulfurococcaceae archaeon | reverse complement strand
TGACTAACCTCTGGAGGTTTCTTAGATCCCCCCTTATTATTTTGTCCCTGATTACCATTTCTCTTCTTATTACCTTGTCCCTGATTACCATTTCTCTTCTTATTACCTTGTCCCTGATTACCATTTCTCTTCTTATTACCTTGTCCCTGATTACCATTTCTCTTCTTATTATCTTGTTCCTGATTACCATTCTGACTAACCTCTGGAGGTTTAGGAGATTCCTCCTTTTCCCCCTCAGGAACAAGATCCTTTTTAATTCCCTCTAACTCTTGCTCCACTTTAGGAATCTCTTTAGAAACTACATCAGAAGGCATTTCCTGGATCCCCAACCTTTCCTTTGCAATACTTTCATTTACCTTATCAGCAAAATTTTTATCAGAAGCCATCAACAAAGACCCAGCCATAAGAAGCAAAGCACTTTCATTAGCAGTAGTAGGATTCAAACCCATCAACTTAGAAAAATGCTTAACCAAATCAGAGGCAGGAACATTCAAAGAATAAGAAACAGTATCAGATTGAGAGGCTTTTGAAGAATAACTATCAGAAAGGGATCTTTTGTCAGAATAAGAATCACTTTCTGAACGACTCCGAGTTACAGAAATAGTAAATCTATTCTCATACCCTCCATAAGAAGTTCTTCTAGTAAACCTAGGAGTTACTCTAACTTCATTAGAATATTGGCTTCCTTCAGTAGCAGTAGTAACTTCTCCTCCCGCCAATTCAAACCCAATCTTAGGTAAAGGAATATACGAAAGAATAGTACCAACAACTCCTCCAACTCCACCACCCCCTTGATTCTGCGAATTATTACCCCCTTGATTCTTTGGTCCGCCAGATCCACGTGGAGTCGGAGAACCAAGTCCCATAATAACACCACTTCCAGCATGAACCTGTTGAACAACTCCACCACCTACGGAAGATGTAATATTCCTTTGAACTTCTTGTCCTGTTTCAGTCTTATTACCCCTAAACCTCGTATCTTGATTAATAAAAGCAACCTCTGTTTCCCTACGCACATTATGCCCACCCTCCCTACTTCTGGAAGCATTTCTATTTACCTCATTAGAAAGATTAACAACACCAGCAACCTGAACAGGAGTGCTTGCCCAATTTATCCTGCCATTTTCAACAGAACCTAAAAACACTCCATTCTCATAAAGAAGATAGCCATCAGTAGTCTTGTAAATATCCAAGTTTCTACCTAACTTCCTAAAATAAGCCCTAAGTGCATTAACAAAACCATCAGAAGAATTTGCAAAAGGACTATTAAGTTCAAAAGGTCTCAATCGCTTAGAAACAGTGTCATAATAATCCAGTCTATCAGTCTTCGCCGCCGCCATATGCCTCATAACCGCTCCTATACCATAAGCCTGATTCTCAGCAGCAACCATAGTGCTTTTAACAAAAGGATTGGAATAAGCCATATTCTGCATACTACCTGCAAAAGCATTCACAGCATCCGCTTGGGCTAAAGTTGTAGAAACGGCATTGTATTGAGACACACCTCTGGCAGCATCTAAAGCCATAGCAGTCTCTCTTCCTGCAAAATCATAAGCATCGGTAACTCTGTCTCCAGCAGCTTTGACAGTGCCAGCCAAAGAGCTAGCCACATTGGTTAAAGCATACATGGAACCAGAAGCTAAAGCCAAGGCTATCACAGGTATGTATGATGCATAACCTGCAGTCATACAAGCCATATCGGTAAAGTTGTTTATAAAGTAAACGGATGCTAAAACACTATTAGGATCTACCACTCCACCATAACCAGAAAAAGCATTCCTCGCAAACAAACCAACAAGACCGTTAAAAATTGAAGTAAGAGCAGACCAAAAAGCAAACCAAAGACCTATGGTTCCTACAGACAAAAGAGTAGTCCTCCACATAGGAGTTAAAAGGAAAAGTAAAATCAAAGGCAAAACTCCAAAAACAAGATAAAACATTATGGTCTTCATCAAAGGCAAATACCTCTGAGACATAACTCCTTGCATACAAGTCTCTCCAGCCACTTTAACATAACCTTCTACAAAACTCGCAGGATTGATAGAGTTTCTTGAAAGCGACTGCATAAAGAAGTTAAAAGCAGCAGCATCAGCCAAAATCCGATTAAGCCCAGAAGATAAAGTTCCGCCAGAAAGCCAAGAAACAGCAGCAGTAGAACCACTTACAAACATGTTATTCAAAGCAGTCACATCCGCACCAGGAAAAAGTATCCTATACAAAGGACTGGAATTCCCTAAAGAAGCAAGTTGATTGTAAGCAGTAGCAAAATCATTGATAGCATCTTGACAAGACTTATACTCAACAGAACCGTTAGAACTTTTAACAGGAGTGTAAAAGGCAGGATTAACTAAACTGGCTACACCTAACCAACCATGCCTCTGAAGAGTCTCCATGCTTATATAACCCTGCATAACAGTCTTCACTATACAGTTATCAAAAAAGGCATTCATATTGTCTATGTAATGCCTGTTATTAGAAGAAACTAAAGTAAGAACCGCATCCTGCCCCTGCCTAAAATAAAGGTCTAAAGCCGAAAAACCTACACCACGAGAACTACCCGCCAAAACAGGAACTCCAAAAGCATCATCAAAAAGTCTAGCTATAGCATAGTCCAAATTCGTAAAAACAGAACCAAAAAAGGCAACAGGTAAAGGAACATTAGCCACTTGAACTGGTGCAGATATGCCACTAGCAGATCTAACAGTTACAGTGGTCTTTATATGAAACATGGAGTAAAAAAACAGAAACAACACAAACCAACGCCCTATTAAATACAAACCGCCACCTGGTCTTGTCTGATAAGTCACTAAAGCAAAAAACAAAGAAAGCATAACCAAAATAGAAGCTAAGACCTTTAAAGAATCGCTATTAAAAATGGCAGCTATGGCATTCAAAATGAAAAGAATATTCTGAACATCAGCTCCAGCAGTCACAACCCATTCCATGGCTACCTACCTCTACTATCATAAAGATACCTGGAAAAAATATACGTATTCCTATCCCCTATTATATAAGAAAAAGCCTGATCTATCATCTCACCAGCCAATTTTGGATTGCCCGATTTAACCGCTTGAACCACAGCATCCCTATAAAGCCTATCCAAATCATAACCATACACATAAGACACACGACTAAGCAAGTAAAAAGTAAAAACAAAACCTATCGCAAAAGAAAACAAAGCAAAATAAGCATACTTTATTTTGAATTCCATATAATAGCCCCCCTAAGTTGAACACCATAAGAATTTAAACGCTTCCTAGCTTCACGCTCAGCCTCATCAGCAAGACCTCTAATAGTTTCTATGTTGGACTTAGACTCCTTTTTCACTTCTTCGCAAAACCTGTTTATACGAGTAATAACCTGAGTATACTGATTATTTATGAAAGAAATAGTGTTAAAAATGTTTTTATCCAGCTCCGCATTCTTACAATACTCTGAAACTTCCACTTGAGTTCTATCGCCTACTCTAACAGTCTTAGAACAAGTCGTAACATACAAGTCATTCAAATTGCGAACAACAGCAGCATGCAAATAAGATAAAGATTGAGTAAGAACCATACATGCAGCATAAGTTCCAAGCACCTTAGAAGTTTCTTCAAGAATAGCTTCTCCAAAAAACATACCCCCAGACGAACCTCCAGTGCCATCCGCTATAGCAGCCCATTGAATATACGCTAAAGCAGGAAAGTTAGGTATAGACGCCAACACTCTAACTACCGCATCACTTTCCGAAACCCTCCGCCTGTACAAAATAGCATCATACACAGCCCTTAAAGAACTCTTAAGATTATCAGCTCTCAAAGCATTAAGTTCTGATAAAGAAGATAAAGAAAGTTGAGTAGGACATTTAGTTCCCCCAGCCACACTTATAACAGGAGAACCATCGCCCCTTAAATAAGTAACAATAGCCTCCATAGCCCTATCCACATCCTGAGCCCCTGCAGTAGCAAAAGTCCGAGGTAGCATTATAGGAGGTAAGCCTTGCTCCTGTTGATTATTGTTAGCCAAAGAAGGAGAATTCGTTATCCAAACATCTCCCACTAAACCTATATACAAACATCCAGTATCAGACATGTACGGAGAAATTCCTAAGGATCTCAACCTCTCATGTGTCTTCTCAACAAGAGAAAAAGAAGGCTCATTAGGTCCTACACTAACGCCCGCAATTCTATAATAATCACCCCAAACTCTATTTACAAAGTCATTCCAAGAGTTAACAAGCTCAATAAGATTTCCTTTCCTAATAGCCTCACCCACTCTCCTCAAATCAGACAAAATCACATTATCTCCACCTTGAGAAGACTTATCCACCTCAGACTTACCAAAAGCCTTAGTTAATTTCTCCCAATTCCCTTGCAAAAGCTTAACATCTAAACCAGTTATTCTTCCACACTGATCTATCTGCAAAGAGTTAAGTTGGTTTATAATACCTTCTACAGCACTCAAAATAGAATCCAGTTGCGGAAGTAATACCGCAAGACCTGCCTTAAAAATAACATAAGGAGCAGCCATCAAAAACTGTTGAAGTCTCGCAACAAGCCACTCAAAACCTGAAAAACCTAAAGCTCCAAGAAAAGCATCTATAGAACCACAGCCTACATTAAACCTCGGTCTCTCAAACTGAATCAAAGGAGGTTGATAAACATACCTACTTCTTAAATACAAACCGCCGCCAGATACATAAAGACCCCCAAGTTGAGCCTTTATTACAGAAGGAGGAGTGTAGTTAGCTAAATAGGGTAAATTCAAATTGGCATTAGCTACCTTAAGTTCATACAAAGGAGATACTAAAAGTAAAGCTATCAAAATGGCAGAAAGCCACCTCATGGATTCCCCTCCTTACAACGCCTTATGTAATCTTGAATATCCTTCTTCACATCCTCACGACCCGTTTGCTCCGCCACACAAGAAGCCATGCAAAGAACCGAAAAATCCCTAGAAAGCTTAGGAGATAAAGAAGAAGACATCTTTCTATAAACCTGAGAACCTAGCTCATTGCAATCCGCACCCTGTTTGCCCGCAGAAGAACAAACCCTATACATATCCTCTACAGACTTACAAAAAACAGATATATCCATAGCATAAGCCAAAGATACCAAAAATAAAACCAAAAGAAACATCATTGCTCCTCTAAAGGTCTTTCAATAATCCTTTCCTCTTCACGCTTTCTAATACCCTCAAGATCTACCTGCCTAGAACCACCAGAAGCTTCCTCTACCATAGCCTTCACATAAAACCTACCATTATCCAAAAAGTAAACTACCTTGTAAGTCTTAGGTCCAGAATAAGTTACCTTGTCACCAACTATCCTCCTCTCTATACCATGAACCCTTACCGCATTCTCATTAAGAAGATGCTCCATCTTAAGAATATAAAAAACCCTACTTACGCCCGTAGACTTAACAGCTCTCTCCTCAGGCACTAAAAACTTCCTAAACTCCGCCTGATCCGACGGGTGAATATAATACATAACTTCTTCAAAATTCTGAGAAACAGTCTCTGGAGAATAATTGTTTATCAAATTTATAAAATGCCTCACCATATGCTCCACATAAACAAGATCTGCCGTAGAACCCTTAA
>JAWAHD010000062.1:0-5644 GCA_038889555.1 Desulfurococcaceae archaeon | reverse complement strand
AGCTTCTTTGATCTCCTCCCTATTTCTACGAGTTGATGGAAGTCCTTGACCATATCTATGATCACTCGTTTCCCCTTTCTATAAGCTAATAGTAGCCCCATTCCGTAGGCGCTGTCCACGAGCGCTGGTGAGAACACTGGTACGCGGGCTCTGTAAGCTGCTGCTACTATACTATCTATTCCTCTGTCGTTGAGAAACTTGCCGAACTCGTGAAGAAACTCAGCGGTGGAGAACACTTTTCCATCAGGCAGTGTTTCAACGAATTCCCTTATTAACAGCTCCATTTTTCTGTAGTCTTCCTCGCTTGCAATAGTATCGTAGAAGCGATCGTATCCGTGCTTCAGCAGTAGGGCATCATCTATACATGGATGAACCTTGTAGTACTTGAAGCCCATAGCCTCGTATATGTCTTCGCTTATGTTCGCACCCGTGGATACTACCACGTCCACGTATCTCTCTTCTACTAGCCACTTTACTATTTTCCACATCCCAGCTGTGCTCATAGAACCAGCTAAACCCAGAAATATGGTGTTCTCGGGGTCTTTGAACATATCGATCAGCACTCTGTAGGCTTCTCCGAGCGACCTACCCTGGAAGGAGATGTTTTCCATCTCCATTAGTAGTTCGTGAACACTTCTCTCTCTTACCTCTAAAGCTTTTACTTCACCGTAGGCGAACTCGGGCTCCGTAGAGCACATGCAGGTATCCCTAGCGATTCTAACTCCAGGGATTTATTATATGTGAGGGAGCTCTGATCACAGCAACGGATTTCGCGTTTTTACACATTCTTGTTTTAAAGGTGGAGAAGTGCCGCCGCCGGGATTTGAACCCGGGACAACCGGATCTCTCCTGGGCCGACTCCGTGTGTACTTAAACCCGTATGAGTCCGGCGCTCTGCCGGGCTGAGCTACGGCGGCACTCCCTATAAGTTTAGAGAAGAAAAGGCTTATAAAACTGTACGAAAACTTGTTCGCCTTTGAAGAGAAGCATGATCAGTCGAGGTGCTTAGCGGAGTTCTGGGATTTTCGTTGAGGCGAATGCGGCGGCCGGGATTTGAACCCGGGATCTCCGGCTTGGAGGGCCGGCGTCCTAGTCCAGGCTAGACGACCGCCGCCTGTTATTATTCTACGTTTTCGTGATTTAAAATATTTCTAAGGGGGTTTACAGTATTGGTTTTCGAAGTGATGATAAGAGGGTCTTATGAGCGTAAGCTGTGAAGAACGCTGGAAATACTGAGGAAACCTCTACTTAAAGTCTATGAATTCCTTAACAGCCGCACTCGCTTCTTCAAGATCCTTGTATGTATCAATAGCTTTCCAGAAAATACCCGTGTACTTGACTCCTCCGAGGGCTCCATCTCGCGCCATTGCAGGAAAAGCCGTTTTTTCAAGGTCACCCTTCTCGGGGAAGTAACGTAGTGCTTCTCGTCTAAGCGCATAGACTCCGGCGTTTATCCAGTAGTCTTTTATAACTGGTTTTTCTACGAATCCCTTTACATCACCGTTTTCAATGTCAAGTACTCCGTAGGGGCTTGGTAAAGGAATGGTTGCTATAACACCGAGGTACTTTCTATTGGAATTGAGCTTTTCTACGAGCAGTAGTGGGTTTAGATTCGTTATAATATCGCCGTTAAGAACGAGGAACACCTCATCCTTCGACAATACATGCTCTGCGTTTTTAATAGCACCACCTGTCCCCAGAGGATCATCCTCAACTACGTAGGTTATTTTCACACCAAGCTTTGAACCACTTCCGAAGTACTCTATTATCTTCTCTTTTCTGTAGCCTACCAGGAGTACGATTTCTCTGATACCGTACTTCTTCAACCACAGGATCTGCCATTCCAGTATAGGTTTATCAGCCACCTGAATCATGGGTTTAGGTAAATCATCAGTGTAAGGTCTTAAACGCTTCCCTAATCCACCAGCTAAAATTGCTGCTAGCAAGGTAATCACCACTAGGAGCTATGGAGAGCTTAGCTAAAAATTTTGAAAAACCCGAGTTTTAAAACTAATAAACCCTCTAAGTCTATAATAGCAGTGGCGAAGAGTGCCGCCGTAGCTCAGCCCGGGAGAGCGCCCGTGGTGGTTTACAGGAACCACCGGCGAAGCTGAAGACCGGGATGTCCGGGGTTCAAATCCCCGCGGCGGCACTTGCTCAACTGCTACCTCCTCATGTGTGGTTGGTTTAATGAAGCTTTCCGAAACTGCTGTGTCACGTTGTTTAGTCCTATTTAACCTGGTACTTGAGTATTAAACTAACGTACTTTAGTCGATGATTAGTTCAATCAACTACATAGTGGTGTTCGAAGTGTTAAAAATACTGCTAGTACCCTTAACAACTCACGGTGTTCTGGAGTACATAGACAATTTAAGTGTAGATGTAAAGAGGGTATTGGATAAGACGGGCTTGGAATTCGAGGTCATCGTATGGCCAGATGCTCTTAAACCACCCATGAGGTGTTTTGACTGGAGCAGACTACAGTATCATGCTGGGTGTGTGCTTAAGTACCTTAAGGATCAGTTTCAGCGACTTGGTCTTGTTGGAAAATTCTACATTACTGGAATAGGTTATCTTGATGCATACGAGTTCGGCCTGAATTTCGTGTTCGGCGAAGCAAACCCTGATTACAAGGTAGCAGCAGTGTTCACCAAGAGGCTTAAACCAGAATTCTACAATGAACCACCAAACTACAGCTTATACTACAATCGTTTGGTCAAAGAGACCATACACGAGCTCGGGCACTTGATCAGACTAGAACACTGCAGTAATCCAAAATGTGTTATGAGATTTAGTAACAGCATCGCTGAAGTAGATGAAAAAAGTTCTCAGTTCTGCGAGCGATGTAAGGCCGAGATCAAGATACGTGTTGGAACAAGCTAGATGTCAAGAACAAAGTACGCGATCCACTCGTTCTCCGTTTTAACTATTCTCATTAAACTGTACGTAGGAGATTTAACTTCAACTCTTGGTTCATGCTTATCGTGCTGAAACTTCTCGCAATAGGCTTTTCCGCTAACATTGTACTCCAGAGCTTCATCTATTTTCTTGATGATGAAATGGTCTACTGAAATTTTACCACACACCAGGTTCTCCGAGTAGTACAGTATCAAGAGCTCTTCTAGCCACCTGTACAAGAGGTTCTCCAGGTCGAATCCTGAAGCTGAAACTTCTCTAACTACGAGAGGTTCAACCTTCTTTGTGTTAACCATTGTATCGAAGAGAGCAATTCCACTGTTCTCAAGTAGCTCAATAATGTTACTACCTTTAGCCTTAATGTAAACGTCACCTGTGTGTTCCAGCATGTCGTATACGCCTGGTAAACTGTGAATAATCTTCTCCTCGGTCATACCTAACCCTTCATTAGACTACCGTTAGAAAATAACACCATCTGTGCTATCAGCTCTAGAGTACAATAGTTAAATGTTAAACATATAAACCCTTTAGGACTTTTAACTTTATCAACAAGTTGGAAAGATGATCTTGCTGGGTGTACTTGATTGAGTGTAAAACGTTATTCCTTTGAGTCCTACCATGAGTATCTCTCACCAGGTTATCAGCCAGATCCTGAAAACGACGTTATTGCTATTTTCAGAGTTACTCCTGCACCCGGTTTTAAGATCGAAGAAGTAGCTAGCGGTATAGGAGCTGAGAGTAGTACGGGAACGTGGACAACTCTATATCCATGGTACGACGTGAATAGAGTTAAGAAGCTAAGTGCAAAGGTTTACGAGATACTGGACCTGGGAGACGGCTCATACCTGGTTAAAGTAGCATACCCCGTGGAGCTGTTCGAAGAAGGAAACATGCCTGGTTTTCTAGCAAGCGTAGCTGGCAACATATTCGGTATGAGAAGAGCATCTGGGTTGAGACTCGAGGACTTGTACTTACCCTACAGCTTCCTCAAGTACTTTAAAGGACCCTCTAAAGGAGCTAAGGGGGTTAGAGATATCTTCAAAGTATACGATAGACCCATTGTTGGCACAGTACCCAAGCCCAAGGAGGGTTATACAGCCGAGGAAGTTGAGAAACTAGCGTACGAGATACTCGAAGGTGGCCTTGACTACATAAAAGACGACGAGAACCTTGCTAGCCCGAGCTTCTGCAGGTTTGAAGCTAGAGCTAAGGCTATTATGAAGGTTATAGATAGGGTTGAAAAAGAAACAGGTGAGAGAAAAGCCTGGTTTGCGAACATAACAGCCGATATTCGTGAAATGGAGAAAAGACTTAAACTGATAGCAGACTATGGAAACCCCTATGTAATGGTCGATGTTGTGATAACGGGCTGGAGCGCTCTGACCTACATAAGAGACCTTGCTGAGGAATACGGTTTGGCAATACACGCTCACAGAGCTATGCACGCGGCTTTCACAAGGAACAAGTATCATGGTATATCAATGTACGTTCTAGCGAAGCTGTACAGGATCATAGGCGTAGATCAGTTGCACGTGGGTACAGCGGGCGCTGGTAAACTAGAAGGCGAAAAGCTGGATGTTGTGAGATACGCGAGAATACTAAGCGAAGAACACTTTAAGCCGGATCCAGACGACGTATTTCACCTTGAGCAGAAGATGTACCACATAAAACCAGCTATGCCTGTAGCCTCAGGTGGTTTGCACCCAGGAAACATACCACTAGTCATAGAAGCACTGGGATCAGACATAGTTATGCAAATAGGTGGAGGTGTTATAGGACACCCCGATGGACCACGAGCAGGAGCTAGAGCTGTAAGACAAGCACTAGAAGCAATACAAAAGGGCATACCTCTCGATGAGTACGCTAAAACCCACAAGGAACTATCAAGAGCACTTGAGAAGTGGGGCTTTGTAAAACCAATTTAACATTTTTATTGATAGAAAGCATTTTGTAAAGACTTCTTTTTAAGCTTCTAACTCGAACAACTGCTCATATAACCATTTACTTCCTTTTCACCAAGTGTGCTAATAGAAGAGTAACGATCAGGGCAGTAGTAGCAGCAACCAGGATTAGAGCTATGATGGTATAGCTTAGGAAGGGTTTTTCCCCATGAGCGAATTCTACAGAAGATGTTATTTCTGAGCTTTCACGAGTGATCTCGTGAGTGGTTTCAGCGGAGGTTTCGGTAAATGTTTCGTTTTGAGATTCCTGGGTATCCAAGTAACCTTTGAGTAGTTTATTGAAGAATCTAAGAGCATTATCTAGTGTAATTGGATAACCTATCAATTGCTTTACTTCGGATTCGTCAAAGATGCCAAATACCTGTGTTGCGTTGATTTTCCTGTGAAGTTGCACGACTTCTTCAACAGCTTCCTTGTTTACTTCTGTAACTCGCGTGTAGCTTTCGAATACAAAGGGGTAAACAATAAGTGAGTAAGCAAGGAAGTCCAAGGATAACCAGCCGAACCCTGGAATATAGGATAGTGTAAATCCATGTGGACCATTGTTTATGAAAATGTATGTTACGTTTTCGAGAGTTACCGTGTAGTTAAAGTTCTTGATGTAAACGTACCCATAGGCTATCAATGCCGGTATTCCATAGGAGTTCAAGAGCTCAACTAGTACTCTGGACATATCATCACAGTCTCCTCTACGAGTTTCAATAACCTCATCTATGGTTCTCGGAAGAGAAGCTGGATCGTACTTTATGAACTCCTGGTACACGAAG
>JAWAHD010000061.1:0-6132 GCA_038889555.1 Desulfurococcaceae archaeon | reverse complement strand
AGTGCTGTTAGGTACGCGTCTGTTCTGGGAACATCTTTGATTACAGCAATGAGTGCTATAGCAGAAAAGCACCCATCGTCAACCGTTAGAGACATATTCAGGAGAATGATCACAGTGGCCGTATCCGTTGGAACAGTCAAGGAGGTTGCTGATAAGGCGTTTGGACAAGTTTACGCTAAGCTCGAGGCAAGACTCTCTGGTCTCGTGGAAAAACTAACCATTATAAACGGAGTACTAATGTTCGTCTACTTGTTTATACCTATACTACTGGTCATAGTAGCTCCACTGTACGGTGGTGACTTGTTAACAGTTCTTGTTTTACCCTTAGCTTTCTTCACTCTGTTCTTCTTCGTGGTGTATGCTGTAACCTCCAGCATATATCCTTCAGCCTTTGAGATAACACCACCGAGGATTCTACTGTACCTTGGTTTATCCGTGTACGCTGTAGTAGCAGCACTAGCGATTGCAACGGGAACCTACATTGTAGCTACGAATGACACATCCTTCATGGTACTCACGCTCTCAGTTATACCACTGTTGCTTGTTGCACCTGTAACTACTTACTCTGAGCTATGGCTTAGGAAAGCCAGAACATACGATAAGTTCATAAGAATGACTCTTGATGCAGCTACAGTATCTGCCAGTCTCGGTGAAAACCTTCTCTCAGTCATGGAGAGACTTGCACCTCAGTACGGAAGAGACGTGGAGAACATTACTCGCAAAGTAGTACTAGCACAGACATCAGATTACCTGAGAGCTGATTTAATAAGAGATGCACCCAGCTTATTCCACGCTGCGTTCGTCGAAGTGCTCCTCTACTCTTTATCGCTGGGAGCTAAGCCCGAGATGATCAAGGAGCTTGCAGCCTCCTATGAACACCTCATAAACGTCTACTCTAAGCTCAACAGTGTTTCGAGAACTCAGGAACTCATGGTTCTAGGACTCGTTGGTATGCTCAGTTGGTTCATAGGATACATTCGTGGATTGTTCTCGCAGTACTTAGACCTCGTTAGAAAAGCTTCTGTTCAGGGGGCTTGGAGTGTCAACATAGAGGCGTACATTAGGTTCAACCCGCTCACGTACGATGTGCTCTGGTGTGTTGTAATCTTAGCATTGCTATTCCTCTCGATTATCGTTGGAAAAATGAGAGGTGGTTCTCCGTTGTACGGGTTTAGAACAATGCTAGTGCTACTAGCAATACTGAGCACAAGCCTGGTGCTATCACAGGTTATAGCTCCTGGTATCGTGCCGTAGGTGGTGCAAAGATGGCTGTTGAGTATCCTATTCTTGCTTTCATCGCGAGCCTTATGTTCGCCGTAGTTATCCTGAGCACACTGTTCGTCTACGTTTACATAGTTAGCGAGATCAACAGAGTACCAGTAATATCCGGTATCGCTGATGCACGAGTGATATTCGAGAACGCTGTTGTCGAGGTCAAGATCATGCACGAGCGTGGTGAACCAGTAGTGCTACAGAGAGTAGTCTTGTACACCGAGCTTGGAGCTATAACCTGCACGGTATCACCGAGAAGCTGCACTACTCCAGTAGGAGGCTTAGTGGTCTCTTTAAAGCTAGTGAACATAGGTGAAGATGGATTAGTATACCCTGGTAGTACAAGCTACGTTGTAGCCGAGATCACAGGTGAGAATGTTCCACACCTGTTCTCCGAGGGTAAAAGCTACGATGCTGTACTATTCTTCGACAAGGGACTGATAGTCCTCAAGTACTCACTCGCCTACATTGTAAGGTGAGCTTAACACATTAGAGAGTTCAGGGTAATACAATTTACATGAGATAATGCTCCACGAGATGTGTACCTTCCATCGGGTTTATTAAGAGCGCTTTTAACCTGGAGATGCGATTACTTTGTACCCGGGGGTACAGCTAGTGCCCGTAGAGATAGAAATCAAACTAAGACTCCTGGAGAGACCGAATGATCTTTCCTGTGCTATGGAGTACAGTGTTCCCTCGTCGGAAGAGCCGTTGTACCGTGTTTGCATATCAAATAATCTCTACGTGATCTACGATGTTGCCGTGATGGATGAGAGGTTTATAAAGGAGGTTGAGAAGCTCCGAGACAAGCTCTACGATGTTATTGTTGGAGATGTCTCTATATCTGATTTCCTGGACAGGATCAGGGATCCAAGGTTAAAGCACATTGTTGAGAGACAGTACGCAGGCTACGGTGTCCTCGAGGCGTTTCTGGCTGACCCTAATATAATCAATGTTCACGTGATGCCTGGTAAACCCGTTCAAGTGATCCACAAGGAGTACGGTAGATTGCAAACCAACGTTGTGCTCTCCACGGATGAAACCGCTGAGATCGCCATGAGGATCGCCGCTGCTGCTGGTAAGCCTTTATCGGAGGCAATGCCGCTGGCAAGCTTCATTGAACCTAGGTACGATGCTAGAGTCACAGTGATATACCAGTCCGACGTAACACTTAAACGTGGAATGGTGATAGATATCAGAAAGCCTCCTTCCAGACCCATGACGATTCTCAAGTTGTTAAAACTAGGATCTCTGGGTATAGAGGAATCAGCATTCCTGTGGCTGATGATCAAGTACAGAGTTCCCGTAATAATAGTAGGTGAGGTTTTCACAGGTAAAACTACTCTTGCTACAGCACTAGCATCGCTGATCCCTCCGGGAGCCAGGATCCTAACAGCTGAGGATGCTCCTGAGTTCAGGATACCAGCAACTTACTGGGTTAGAACAACCACACGAGAGTACGGAGAGTACACAGTAACCTACTTCGACCTACTTAAAACCGGAGTGAGGCTTTCGCTGGACTACATCATTATAGGTGAAATAAGAGGTGAAGAAGCCAGAGAATGGGCACAATCCATACTACTAGGACATGGTGCTATTACAACCTTCCACGCTGAAAGCCCTGAGGCTGCACTACTAAGGCTATTAGCACCCCCTATCTCCATTGACCCTCAGGTGGTTAAATTGCTGAACGTATTCGTGAAAACGAACGTTGTTGAGAAAGAACCCGGAGTCAGAGTCTTCCGGCACGAGGTTTTCCTTGTTGAAGAAGGCATGACGAACCCGTTGTTCATATACGACAAGGCTACAGACAAGATCGTTTTAAACCAGGACATAAGAGAGGTCTTCGATAAGTACAAGTTCATAGATAGAATCACACTAGCACACCACGTAACCAGAGGAGAACTCTACCAGGAGTACCTTGCAATGGTTAAAGCCCTAGAAGAAGCTCTTGAGGAAGCTACAAAGACTGATCCCACACTGGAAACACCACTGTTCACCGATATACCAAAGATTCTGTACAGTAAACTCGAGAAGTACAAGATGAAAAAACCATAGAACATACTCAGAGGTGGTGTGCTGTGTGCTCTTTACTAAGTTGTTGTTCATCATCATTCCTGGATTTTTCACGTGTATTCAGGGATAAGTTAACGTAGGGCAGCGTGTCTTGGCTGTGCTAAGAGAAGGGATCAGTAAGATACACAGGTATTTTGCCTTTTACCTTGGTTCCACAGTGGAGTACGCGAGAACGCAGTTTCGTAAGTACTACGCGCAGATTGCTTTACGAGTAGTGTTTACAGTCATCTTACTTGTTTTGTTAACAACCAGTCTACGAGTTTTCCACTCGTTATTCTTACTGACACTAGTACCATCCTTATCTCTACAGTTGTTCAAGCTCTCCGAGTACTTGGAGGCGTTTGAGCATAAAACACGAAAACTTATGCTGAGGAATCTACCTGTAGCTGGTAGAGGACTATCCACTCGGAGTATTAGGATCCTAAGAGATGCTTTTGGCTACGCTATCACAGCGTTTGTTTTCATGGTGTTCTACACGGCTGTTTACACGGTTCTAATCGGGTTTAACCTAGTACTCGTAGTAGTGACCTTGGTCACAGCGATCCTGTGTACTCTCCTTCACAGTATACCTCGAGTTCTCATCGACACCTGGAAAGCTCATAGAAAAACGAGTATTGAGGTGGAGTTACCGTACCTACTTATACTCTACAGAGTTGTTGCATCACTCAGAATACCCATTTACGATATACTTACGCTCGTGGAGAACTCTGCTTCAATGCCTGCTTCAGCACGCGAGGTTAAACTAGCAAAGAAAATAGCCACCTTGACTTCCACGTCACTGCTGACGGCTATGGACTACGTATGCTTGAATAACCCATCCGAGAAGGTAAGAGAACTGTTCAGAAGGGTTTTCATATCTGCTTTAACCATGAGTGATGTAAGAGCTGTTGTTGAACGCGTATTCGATGAAGTCTACTCGTGGTTCGAATCAAGAGTTCTAGGTTTAAACGAAAAGTTCACCATAATCGTTGGAGCTAGCCTAGTAGCGTACTTCTTCATACCCGTGGTTGTATCAGCTGTAGCACCCGTGATAGGCCCGGGCGTTGTAGCTGTTTTAATACTAACTCTCAGCGTTCAGTTCTTGGTTTTCTTCCAAGTATACGCTTTAATATCCAGTCTGTATCCTTCGAGTCTTGTTGTGAAGACTCCGCAGAAGCTCGTCTACCTTGGTATATTCTCGATTTCGCTCGCCGTAGCACTCGTGGTTTACAACTCGTTCGCATACGCTAGCCCCACACTTCAGCCCATTAGTGAGGATGTTTTCGTACCGGTTCTGTTGGCGGGTTTTGTCCCCCCGTTGATCATCGCAGAGCTTAGAATGATGCGTGTAAAGCACTACGACATGTTTGTGAAAGCATCATCCTCGGCGCTACTACTAGCAGCTGCTACAGGTGAAAACATTGTTGAGGTACTTGAAAGAATGTCTAGAAGATACAAAAGGCATGTTGCTAGGCTTACTAGAGATGTAACACTATCCTATACGAGCGAGCAGCTCAGAAGAGCTGTGATTCAACGTGCTCCCACAATGTACCATGCAACCTTCATGGAGATCCTGATGACGGTGCTCAGGCTTGGATCTACACCAGACATGCTGAAGGCTCTGGCTGGAAGCTACGAGAAGCTGCAAACTTCTGTATCAGCTGTGAGAAGCTTCGCGAGGAGACTTGAATGGGTGTTCATAGGACTTGTAGCAATGGTCGGTGGCTTCATAGCTTACATTGATAGAGTGTACAACTACATAGCTAGTATCGTGTCAGCAACAGCCCCTACAACCGGTTTAATGAACATACTCGTGTACAATCCTGAAGTATACGGTTTACTGAACTCAATAACCCTGGGTTCCATAATCTTCGTCTCATTGTTCGTTGGTCTTGTGCGCGGTGGTTCAGTAAACTACAGCTTCAGAACAACCATAGCAATGCTGATTGTGTACGCTGTATCAAGATACTTGCTAACTACCCTGCTCCTTGGCTAAGCGAGCCACCGAGTACTTTTTGTTTAATGAACTCTATGCATTCCCTAAGACAGCTCGATAAGAGCTCTCCGTAGGTGAATACTCGTGGTTCTTTGAATCTCCTGTACGAGTACACCATGAGTTCAGGTCTTCCATTACTTGTAACTTGTGCTACATAGAGGTTTAAGTCTCCAATGGACATCTGTGAACGACAGTAAACTTCATCTACGCAACTACCAATTCTAACCACGAGTATACCACGTGATTTCAAGTAGAGAACCTGATTGTAGAGCTCCTTTACATACTTCAATGGGTCGTAACGAGATGATGATACGTGAACTCCGTGGAACACCACGAGGTCAGGCTTGTACTTATCAATGAGCTCGAGCTCTTCCATTGCTAGTTCTACTATGTTGTACGCGAATGGATTAATCCCTACGATAGTAAAGTACTTATTGATTGTTTTCAAGGCTACGTCTCGTGGTATACCACCGAGATCTTCCAGTGTCCTCGCTAGAGAATCTACTAAGTGTATGGGTGCTACAACGTAGCTAATCACGAGAACTCTCAGGTTGTACTTCGCAGCGAGCGCTAACACCACGAGCAGAATGTCATGTCCGTGGATCGCGGTTGATGGGTGGAAGATGTTAACGAGAAAGTCCCTGTGTATATGACCAATCTTCTCGTTCAGCAGGTTACAGGGGAAGACTATTTCTTCCCCGTAGTGTTCGGGTATTTTCTCGGGTGTTATAGGTACGTAAACCTTTATTCCTTTTTCATCGCTTATGGTAAACGGTACTTCCGCGAAGGGTAGTGCTTTACCCCTTATT
>JAWAHD010000060.1:0-6234 GCA_038889555.1 Desulfurococcaceae archaeon | reverse complement strand
AAGCATACTCCTCGTTGAGCTTAATGTTTAATCCAAAAGTATCAACACGGTAAGCTCTGTTCGTAACAATGGGATTTGTAGTTCTAATGTACATGTGAATGTACTGTAGACTAAACCCGTTGGGTCCACTCCAAGGATTACCACCGAGGTTCTTCAGGTAGAACCTGATCACAACGTACTCGTCTTCAACGCTAATGGTCGTTCTCAGCAGGTCGAACACACCTGGTTGGTACACAGTTGCAGTTGGATAACCGTATGTTCCAGGACCTTTATCGTCTCCTTCAGGGTCCGGGATCTCAAGGTATACTCTTTCAGCAACGTGGATCACAGCTTTTACTTTGATCGTGGTGTTTACAACGTAACCGTAGTGCTCGTAGAATCCGGGTTTATCGTAAACTGGTACAGTACCCCAGTCTACTGGTGTTCTCCTAATGGAGTGATCGTTGTATACAACAAGAACACTGTTCGGTAGAGATACTCTTGCACCAGCGTACGCTGAGACATTAATGGGTTTATCATCGTATAGTTCAACTGGTTTCACTTCGAATCCAGGTGCTTCGTATATGTACTTGAATACTCTCAGCGATGGTAGTGCTCTCCCGTTGAAATCAAACAAAGCTTGGTTTTCCCATGGATTCCCCTCATTGGTTTTCCAACCAGCACCGGGAACGGGTATCCAGCCAGCACCCCAGTAGAATACTCCAAGAGCTTTTCTACCAGCTTCCCTGTAGAAAACATCGATCAAGTCTCGAATGAAAGACGCTTGCCCTTGAACACTAGCTTTGTACCCACCCCTTACCTCTTGGTCTCCTGTTCCAAACAAGTTTGGATGTCCATCTGCGTCGTCAAGAGTCCACGCGTAAGCTGTTTCAGCAACGATAATATCCTTGTTGAAGTTCTCCACGATTGTTCTAACAACACCTCGGAATTCATCCATGGTTCCATGCCAGTAGGGGTAAAACGAAATTCCAACCACGTCGAATTCAACACCACTCTCGATTAACCTCGATAGAAAGATCCTGTAGAAATCTGCTCTAACTCCAGCTAAGTGAATTACAACCTTGATCCCAGGATCAACGTCTCTTACTGCTCTAATAGCCGACTTAAGCAGTGTAGTGAACTGAGTCCAATTCTCGACTCTTCCATCAGGCCACAGAAAACCATTGTTTATCTCGTTGCCAACTTGAACCATGTCAGGCAACGCACCTTTGCTCCGCATGTACTCGAGTGCACTGTAAGTCCAGTTGTAAACAGCTTCCACGAGCTCCTCGAAGGTTAAGTTAACCCACGCCTTGGGTTTCACCTGCTTACCTGGATCAGCCCACCAGTCACTGTAGTGAAAGTTTATCAGTATCTTTAAACCTCTGCTCTTGGCTTTTGCTGCGAAATCGGTCATTCTGTACAAGTCGCAGTTTCCACCACCGTAAGGTCTACCCTGCTCATCGTAAGGGTCATTCCATACTCTCAGCCTAATCCAGTTAACATTGTTTTCCAAGAGTATATCGAGTATATCTTTCTCTACTCCGCTCTGATCGTAGTATCTACCACCAAGCTCCAGGATCCATGGAACCTCAGATAGATCAACTCCTCTTGCAAAATCACTTGGTAACCCAGGTACAGGATTAACCAAGATCTCATCGATACTAGTACTCTGTACTTGGTGAATCACCTGTGAAAACGTGAACAGCATTAGTAGACCGAACAGTATTAGTGAAACGCATTTGACACAGATCATGCTAACCCCCACCCAGTATTAAGCGTGGAATCTTCTAATAATGCTTATCACACCAGGAGAACTAGCCTAAATGGGTCTGAAAACCGAGTTAGAGTGAAACACGATGCCCTGTTTTCTCGGATAACATGGTTTACTGCTTACCGCACGTGAAGCGCTAACAACCAATAAATGTTACTTTATTATAACAGTGTTATTTATATCTTAGTTATCGCGTGGGTATAAATACCCCTGGATTCGTAGATTATAAACAGAGGGGTAGAACATGCCGGGGCAAATACCTCTAATAGGAGAACCTTTCCCAAGACTCGAGGTAGTGACAACTCATGGTAAAAAAGTACTACCGGATGACTACAAGGGTAAATGGTTTGTGTTGTTCAGCCACCCAGCGGACTTTACTCCAGTGTGTACAACTGAGTTCGTAGCTTTCGCCAAGAGAATAGAAGACTTCAAGCGCTTAAACACGGAGCTAATAGGGTTAAGTGTGGACAGCAACTATAGTCACATTAAGTGGGTTGAGTGGATTAAGGAGAAGCTTGGTGTTGAAATACCGTTTCCAATAATTGCGGATCCCAGGGGTCTAGTAGCCGAAAAACTCGGATTGCTACACGCTCAATCTCCCACAGCTACTGTTAGAGCTGTCTTCATAGTAGACCCCAGAGGAGTAGTTAGAGCAATACTGTACTACCCATTAGAGCTTGGTAGAAACATTGATGAAATACTGAGAATGATAAAAGCACTCCAAGTTCACGAAAAGTACGGTGTAGCTATACCCGCCAACTGGCCAAACAACGAGCTAGTAGGTGAAAGAGCTATCATTCCACCGGCTTCAACCGTTGACCAAATACCAGAGAGACTAAGCAAGTACACCTGCTACGACTGGTGGTTCTGCCACAAAGAAGTACCGCATGAAGAAGCAGTTGAAGCAAGAGCATTCTTGAAGAGAGCTGCAGGAGTGTAACACTAGACACGTGTTTTCACATCTTTTTTCTTCTTGTTAACTCCTCTTCTACTACACATTTTAGCTTCAATTGTCTAGTACAACTTGTAGAATCGAGGTGTATTTATGAACCTAGTTGAAGTAAGAGAACTACTCAGAGAACTAGTTCTAGTAAGAGCGGTTGACAGGGAGATAAAGTACTTTGAGTCACTATGGGAGATACCCGAGGGTGTAACCTACAACTCGTACGTTCTAAGAACTTCAGAAGGTACTGTTCTCTTCGATACCGTTAAGTACAACTTTGCGAAGGAGTACGTGGAAGCCCTGGAGAGGATCGTTGACATAGAGGACATAAGGTACGTGGTTGTTCAGCACATGGAGCCTGATCACAGCGGAGCTCTCAGAGAACTAAGTAAGCACAGGAAGTTCAGAGCAGTGGTTTTAGGTCATCCACTAACGGGTAAACTAATAAAGTCTCTACTTGGAGTAGACGTTAAGTTTAAGCCCGTAGGTGACGGTGAGGAACTGAGAGTCGGTGATAAAGAGCTCAGGTTTATTCATGCACCATGGTTACACTGGCCGGAGACCATATTCACCTATGTTAGGGATCTGAAAGCACTAATGACTTGCGATGCTTTTGGAGCATACTCTATTCCAGACTACGTGATAAACAACCCAGAAGTCCTCAGGAAAAACTACGCTGTATTCATGAGGAAGTACTTTGTCAACATAATAGGGCGATACAGAGACTATGTGGTTAAAGCACTTAACAAGATCGCCTCCTTAAACTTGGAACTCAGCGTAGTTGCACCATCTCACGGTGCAGTACTGCAGGGTACTGGAGTTATCGAAGAAGCTTTGAAACTTTACCGTGACTGGGCTGAGGGTAAACCATTGGAGAACAAGATCGTTGTAATCTACACGTCGATGTACGGTTACAACGAGGAGATAGTTAAGGAGATTCTAGACGTGGTAGGAGCTAGTGGTGTTAACTTAGAGGTCTTCAAGTTCACATCGGACCACAGAGACAACGTCTCTGATCTCCTTGGTCAACTAATAGATGCTAAAGCAGTAGTTCTTGTTACCTCAACCTACGAGAACACAGTGTTCCCCCTTGCTAAGTACCTGGTGAACCTGATGATCGAAAAAGCCAATGCAGAGAAGAAGCTGTACATTATTACCACGTATGGTTGGAGCGATATGGCTTTAAGAGAGCTTAAGAAAATGCTTGAAGGCTCGAAGTTCAAGGTGATCAGGGAATTATCGGTTAACAGCTATCTAACAGAGGAGGATCGGCGAAAACTAAGAGAGATCAGCAGAGATATTCTTTCTTCACCGGCGTCAACGTGATAAGTACAGGATTAAAAAAGCTACTTTTTATCAAAGCTGAAAGGTGAAATTACACTACCGTGTTTTGCACGAGCATCTGCTAGTCTTCTCTTCTGATCAGCGAGTACTTCGAAGAGCCTTGGTGGAGTATCCGGTATCTCCGAGTATATCTTCCATATTCTCTCGATCTTCTCGATGAACAAGTCTACTCTTATGCTGAACTCTTTAACGTACCTCTCCTCCTTGTATTCTTTTCCAAGGTACTTGTCAAAGAGGTGTACGAGGTCCTGGTATATTGGAATATAGCCTGCGGGCGTGCGTAGTGCTTCAACATCACCGTGCACTCTGAGCTCCATCCACTTGAGCCACACTCTCTTATCCACCTTGTCTGCTATGAACTTACCGGATTCGTCTCTAAGGAAGTAGTTTACACTGAAGATCCTGGGCTTTACTGTTAAACCGTTGGCGAACGATAAGTGAAGTTCAACGAATTTCCCTGGAGATATCGATAGAAAGTCGAGTATTGCAAAAGGATTAAACTCCATTTCTCCAACTCTTTCTAGTATAGCTGCTGTTTTCTCGGACTCCAGAGATGCACCCATAGTTACTACTCCATGCTCCCAGTCGAATGATTCTAGAACAGATGGGAGTGTTCTGGGGTCACGGCCACCGAAGATCATTCCGTGTATTGGAACACCGCTAGGATCATCTATTCTCGGGTCCAGCTTCTTCAAGTACCTTACGGATGTAGTGAACCTAGCATTCGGATGCGAGGGGAGAACCTCTTGTCCACTCTCGTCTTTCTTACCAGGCCACCATTTACCAGCGTAGTTTACTCCTGGTCTTGGTTCACCGGTTTTTCCTCTCCACCAGACTTCACCACCATCTGTTAGTAGAACATTGGAGAATACGACTTCTGTTTCAGGTGATGTAAGTATTTCATATATTTCCGGGTCATCATCACTGTTTATACCATCGATTATCCCGAACATACCTACCTCTGGGTTTACACCTCTTGCTACACCACCAACGTTCTTGATTATTGCAATGTCGTCTCCTACAACGGTATCAGCCATGAATACTGTAGATGTTTTACCACAACCAGCTGGAAAAGCACCTGTGAAGTACGTTACTCTATCTCCTGGCCCCTTAACACCAGCTATAAACATGTGCTCGCAGAGCCAGCCTTCTTTGTAGCCAGCGTAAACGCAGAGTCTAAGCATAAGCTTCTTTAAACCCACGGAGTTTCCAGCGTACTGCGTGTTCACGCTGTAGACGGTGTTCTCCTCGAGGTCTATGTATATTCTCCTCTTCTCGATGTTCTTGCTCCATCCATTCGAGTCTCTTTCACCAGCTGAGTGAAAGAACTTCGCGTACCTAATGTTTGGAGCCTTCTTCACGAACTCATCGTAGCATACTCTGTAGAGAATGTTCTCGCTGTGTACAACGTAAGCAGAGTCTGTTACTTGAACAGCGTACATGGTGAAATCGGAGCCCTTGGGTCCGAAGCAGTAGAACGCGATGAACATTTCTTTACCCTTCATGATATCTCGTGCTATTTCACGGATCTCCCTTAAACCGGTGTCCCTGTCGTAGGTGTTGATGAGGGGTATCAGCTCACCTCCTTTCACGAGTATTCTGGTGTTCTTCCTGTCCCTGGCTAGATCCCTGGGTCCATCGAAGTGAACAGTGTGCTTGGGGTTCTTCGTAGCTATCTCCTCGCCTCTCTCGAGTGCAGCTTTAGCAACGTACTCGAAATCCCTGGTGTCACCGGTGACTACGTACACTGATGAGGGGTTAGCGAGCTGAACGATCTCAGTTATCCACTCTATGAGTAAAGGATCCCTGATTGCTAACAACTTGCTCAGTGCATCTGGAGAGAGAACGTGTTGTAGAACTTGTAAAGAACTATTGTTTACACTCGATTCTTTGTTCTCCAAGTCTAAGCACCCCCGGGTTCTTCAGGTTTCGCAAAATACTAGGATTACAACATTGCAATAAATAACTTACGTCAACTCAGCGCCCGGTAGGAGTTGCTTTAATCAGCGTGCTCTGAATGGTTTTAAGCTAGGCATTGTTGAAATCTACGTGGTGTACTCCATGGACACGGTAGAAGAGCTCATTAGCAAGCTGGATTCAAGAGAGAAGCTGAGTTTGCTCGTGGGTGCTGGGTTTTCGAAGATTGTCCCAGGTGCTGCGGGTGAAACTAGGTCTATTACGAGGATGAACATAC
>JAWAHD010000059.1:0-6639 GCA_038889555.1 Desulfurococcaceae archaeon | reverse complement strand
AGATGGGGTAGCGTAGTAATAGTGAAAGAGTATGAAGTAGCGGTATTCATGCGTGATGGAAAAGTATACGATGTCCTCCCACCCGGTAGACACGTAATTACAACACAGAATATACCACTATTAACAAGAGCATACAACTTAATAATGGGATACGGAGAAACCCCATTCAAAGCAAACATAATCTACGTTTCACTAAAGCAATTTAAAGGAAGATTTGGATTATCGACTAGAGTTAAGCTAGGTCCAAGAACACTATATATGACAGAGCTACAAGCGTATGGAGAATACTGGTTTAGAATAGCGGACCCTGTGCTATTCTTGACGCAAATCGCCGGGTCAGTTCAAAGAATAGATACACAGAGCGTAACAGAGTTTCTGAGAGGATACATGGTTCAAAACCTAATAGAACAAATCAGCAACTACACAGCAATAGACGTCTACTCGAGACTAGGCGAAGTAATTGCAAGGATAAAAACGGGAATACTTTATGATGCCTTCAAAAGCAGAGGAATAGAGCTAATAGATGTACGAATACTAGGAGTATCACTACCACAACTAGAGAAAATGGAGAAGGAAGACCCAACGTACGGACTACCTTTACTCCTAGCAATACAGAAGGGAGACGAGGATAAAGCACTTGAAATCATTAGAACAGTAGAGAGCCTGAGAGCGCTTGGAAGAGCGCCGGGGGCTGGAATACTAGGAGCATTAATAGCAATGCCAGGGCTACTGCAACCAATACAGCAGGCGATGCCACAGCAGCCTTCACAACCACAAGCAACACAATCACAGCAACCATCCACGAGCATAGCTGATAAACTGCGTGAACTCAAGAAACTCCTTGATGATGGATTGATAACGCAGGAAGAATACGAGGCGATGAAAAAGAAAATTCTCGAAGAGTTTGCAAGGGGTAGGTGAACGGAGCAAAATGGCGTGGAAGATATGGAAAAGTGAAGCGGAAAGATACGAAGAGGAAATAAGAAAAGCCTTCGACGATAGAAACAAAAACAAGATTGACAAAGCAATAGAGCACTTTGTAAACGCGTACAAAATAGCGGTTAGCTCTGGTGATCCTAGTCTACGAGAGAAAGCAAGAATTGTGTATGCATACGTATTAGTATACAACGCTATACAGTACAAGAACATCGATTCACTTAAAAAAGCTTTCGATTACCTAGCAAGCCTACCAGGAGACATAGAGCTTGATCTAGCATTACCAAGACCAGTAAAAGTAAGCGAACTAAAAGAAGACTTTGAAATTCTCAGCTTACTCTTATCTATACCAAGCATAGACCTCGCGAAAGCCCCTAACCTTAGCCTCGAAGAAGCAAGGAGGATAAGAGAAGTGGGAGAATACTTATTATCAAAAGGAAGTAAAAGACTAATACTAGAGGACATATTCGATATCAAGGAGCCAATAAACATAATTGCCTTAAGACTACTAGGATACTCAAAGCTAATAGAAGCCACTTACATTGAAAAAGAAGACCTAAACAAAGGCATAGAGCTATACGCGGAGGCATTAGTGTACTTCCAACAAGCATCTAATGAACTAGCAAGCTATGTGAAGACAAGGATTGAGAAACTAGGTAAGGCGACAAAGTGCTGGATATGTGGTAGAGCTGTACAAGGCGAAGACGTGAACTTCATATACCTTGATAGCTTTCTCACGAAGTTCATCGTTGAAAAATACAGTAGTGATGCTCCCGAAATAATGATATCTGAGCATGGGAAAATAGCAACATGTAGCGCGTGTTATGGTGCCATATACAACTTAAGCGATAAAATAGCAAATTACTACTATCAAAAAGCAATGAATGCTTTAAAGGAAGTTGAACAAAGACTTCTTCTAATGATAAGCCAACTACAAGATCAGATAAATATGTTACAAGCAAAAATTAAAAGTATAGAGTCAACCATAGCATTCAAAAGGTAGAACGTATTGACATTGGTATTAGAGAAGCTTAGATGCACTAATTGCGGAGCTCCATTACCACAACCAAAACAAGGAGAGTCTTTTGTAAAATGTGACTACTGTGGCTTCGTGAATCGCGTAAATGATTCGACAACATACGTTGAACAATTAAAAAGAGAAATATCCAAGTGGATTTCCCAGATATTACCACAGCACATATCTCTATCAACGGTAGCAGATCCTGTTGCAAGACATCATCTATTTCAAGGGTATGTAAAACCAAGAATAATCCCTATAAGCGTTAATGCTAAGTCGACATACGTAGAGACAATACACAAGCCCTTTATAGTGCTCAACCCCATATACAGCCAATCATGCAAAGATCCCAAATCACTATTCGAAGAGTCTATTAAAGTGGAAAGCGTATCAGAACTAGCTATAAGCGACGAGGATAGATCGTTTATCAGTAATACACATCGACATTTAACTGTGTCAGCTTATATATGCAATGCGCTAATAGACGCTAATGAAGAGAAGTACGCTGAGAGCGCGAGGAACATTGATGAAGCATTACGTTACCTTGAAAATACCGAAGATAAAATCTTAGTAGCAAGGTTGAGAATTGCAAAGTCCACTTACATAGCATTAAGCGAACTATACAATAGGAACACACAGGCGTCGCTTACCTTAATCGAGATGGCCCTTTCACAAGTAAACGAGCTGTTAAACGTAAAGGATGTGACATCCAAGTCTAAATACCAGGGTGCACTAGAGATCGAAAAAGATCTTGTCGACTTAGTAAAGAACATTATTGAAATATCCAACATATACTTCGAGAACGGGTTAGATCCACTAACCCCAGTTCCAACCATGAAGAAAACACTATTACACATAACTCGCAGTATTAAAGACCATAATAGACCATTAAGAGACGCCGTAGAGGTTATATCTCAATGCAAGAAAACTATCTTATCAAGATTTAGAAGAGTTAGAGTCAAAGTACTCGGAGACGGGAATGTCTACGTTCCATTCCACGTTGTAGGCGTAAACATAACTTATACATCTGGACTACTTTTCAAGAAAGGACGTGAATCTAGGATAGATCTACTGATCTCCGCTACATTTCCAACTCTACCAGTTATAAGTGACGTATTCGGACTATATACAGATAGATTAGTAAACCTTGAAAAAGAAACTGATAAACTAGGTTCAATAAGTAGTCTTCTTGAAAATACTAAAGAAGATCACCTTGGTAAGTACACAGTCCTACCGTTGATATCACATGTAATAGCTGAAAACCTAGCTGATAGATACCTTGGATACGTTGGAAATAGGTATCGTGGTAAGATAAAACTGACGACGACACAAGCAAAAGAGAATATTGTATACGTAGGTTGTATTCTAGATAAAGAAGGCTTTAAGCCCTCTATACCGCTAACTCCTTTAAGCAGTATTAATTATGATGTATTAGAAGAGATTATGGTGTAGCCTCATGGTGTTAAAGATAAGATTCATACACGACTTTATAGCATTTATCATATGCCTGATGATCGGGGTGGCCCTGACATATGTCTATCCAGTTGTACTCTCGATAGCGTTGTTCATACTATTTTATGGCTTCTGGCTACTAATAACGAGCCATGTAATGCATGTAGAGCATGTATATGCACTAAGTCCGCGTATCACCAGGTCTTCTCTAGCCTCGTTACTAGTATTGATTTCAATATCAGTTATTTTAAGAACAATACATCTCGAGATAAGGCTAGCGTTGATTACATTTTTAATGGTTTTGATGATCCTAGCTATTTACATATATTACGTATCAAAACACAGTAGATAAGAAGAAAGCAAACTAAATAGTTCACACAGGGTTCAGCTCTTATACAGGTTCAGATTTATGTTGGTTGATGTCATCGCTTCATCCTTGTTCCTTTACGCGGTCTTGGATTTGCATCACTCATAGGAGCGTTCAGGATGACCCCAGGCACTTCACATCTTGGTGCATTGAAGCATAGAGAGGGATTAATAGGCTTCTTCACTTGAGCATTTTAAAGGTTGCGGGCCCGCCGGGATTTGAACCCGGGTCCTCCGGCTTAGGAGGCCGGCGCCCTCTCCAGGCTAGGCGACGGGCCCTAGCCTTTTCCCTAATCATGTAGTATTTCAGAGATTTTTATTAATTAACCTACGAATAGCCGTGTAATCGTGTTCCTTGAAACCGCGCTGGAGACAGCGTAGCAAACAATGCTCGTGCATAGATGAATGGTCACTGAGTACGGGGCGTTCGTGCTGTGCAGATCCAGCGTATTTCCTAGTATGCATCACGATGCGCTGAACACCTGCATAGTGCTCCCTCTGATCCACCTTAGTATTGTTGTTTTTCCTTGTTCCCTCACGGGGTGTTTTAAAACAGATAATGGAATAATCCTCCAGTGCTTTTCCTTAACCGGGTGTTTTACCAACTCTGCGATCAGCGAATTACCTCGCTTGATAACTCTCACTATTACTTTGACTACATGGTGGTGAAAACTGCCTCCCTCCGGCATGTACTTACCGTATCTGGTGACAGCGTTGAACAGTACTACCTGGTTCGAAGAAGCCACCTTGGATATCAACCCTGTGATTCTAGTTGCTTCATGGTACTTCCGAGGATCCGCTGAAACGTAGTTGTAAGGGTAAACTAGGAGAATCAGTGAGTTCTGTGCTTGCGATAGTTCCTCGAGAGCCTTAACTGTTTCACTCAACCTGAATGCTCTAGATACTAGTATGTTTTCAAGATTGCAGTTGAAGATTCTACATAGCTTAACTAGGTACAATGAGTCTATTCCACCGAACTCTAAGTTGAGCAACACGTAGACCTGCTCCTCGCGGCTTCTGTAAGCCATTGCGTAGTGCATGATGCTAACTACTGGAGTTGTTTCACCGTAGATCTCGGTGATCCAGTGCTTGTAGAGAGGATTAATGAGCTCATCTATTTGGGTAATACCTGTAAGCTTCACTCACCTCCCTGTAGTACATTGAAGAGTTTTATTGATGAGAGGTTGGTGAAAGTATCGGTTTACACGTGCTCACTAACCTATTACCTGAGCTCTACCCCAAAGTACTAACTAGTAGTTCTGGGAACACAGAGTTCTCAATCTTCTAACTAAGTGCAAGAGAAAAACCTCCAATGGATCAACCACGCCCACGTGCATTGCTATTGAAAGCGTTGTTTCAATGTCTTCGAGAAACTTTTCAACTACAAGTTTCTCATCTGGGGGCAAGGACTCAGCTGTTCTACGTATTCTCTCAACGTACTCTTTTACCATGCTTCTAAGGGAACTAGTTGTTCTACCCATATCTCCCCCATTTGGAGAACATTTGGAATTACAGCTAGTTAAGCAGTGGGAGATCGTGTCACCGTGGTTATACTTTCGGAGACGTCTGCAGGTAATAAGGTTTCATCTCTAGCTGGAGTTTAGCTTGGCGAAGTGGCTACTAGATGCCTACACTCAGGGAGACGAAGTTCACCTGGTGATCTACGACGAGGAACAGCGCTCGCTAGAGGATCACGTTGTAAACCTCTACTTCTACGGTTACATCACTAGTGGTGAACCGGAGAAACTAGCTCGTAGCCTCCTGGAGACTGATGGAGTTGAAAACGCGTGGATAGAGACGTGGAGAGCTCCACCATACTACGATTCCTTGATCAAAGTTGTTGTGTTCAAAACCAAGAGCATGCGTATTCAAAAGAGAATTCTAAGTGAAGCAGTATCAAGGGGGCTGAAAGTTGTTAATACTACTCCGCATCCACTTGTTGAATCACTATACAGGTTTAACCTAAGACCATTATCAATGGTGAAGCGCTTCGGAAACAGCCGAGTTGAACTCTACGAGTGGAATCCGCTTGATCGGGATCCAGTGGTGGATTACGTTGTAGTAGACCTGGAGAACGGGGTTTTCACTGCTAGAACAAGCGAGTCCGTAGAGAGCTTCACAAAACTGGAGGACATGGCATTGTATCTTTCTTCAAGAAGGTTTCACCTAGGCTTTGTAGATTCATACGTTTACGTTAAACTAGTTGAAGCTGATCCACGAGTATCAAGCGTAGCTAAGTGGGTAACCGGTGGAGCATTCGATCCAAGCGAGTTCTTCGAGTGGAGTAGACTTAGCTACACTCCCTTAAGCCTAATGAACAACTTAACGATCGGGAAAGTGCTAACTACGATTGAAGCTCTACTAGCTAGAGACAGAAGAATGATCTCGGACAGCTACACTGGTAGAGTAGAAAAGTGGAGAAGAATGAGTGAGCTAATGGTCTACGATAGAGGTGGCGTAGTCTACGTACCAAAACCAGGTGTTTACTGGAACGTGTGTCAAGTAGACTTTAAGAGCTTGTACCCCAGCATCATGATCAAGTACAACGTATCCGGTGAAACCATCAACAAGCCTAACTGCCGTAACACACTTAGATTAAGCTGGACACCGCACAGTGTGTGCTTAGACGAGGAGGGAGTAGTTCCAGCTAGTATAAAAAAGCTGGTTGAGTTGAAAGAACTCTACAGCGACCTCTACGAGAAAACCCACGACGAGGTCTACGCCTACAGAAAGAGCGCTGTAAAGTGGATCCTGGTTGCAAGCTTTGGGTACCTAGGGTACAGAAACAGCCTTTTCGGCTCCGTTATGGCTCACGAAGTTGTTACTAGTACTAGTAGAGAGGTTATGAGAAGAGCCAGGCAGATAGC
>JAWAHD010000058.1:0-6671 GCA_038889555.1 Desulfurococcaceae archaeon | reverse complement strand
TAGCTGTAAATCATCGTGGATGCAGAGTAGGAAAAGGTGGTGGATATAGCGAACTCGAGTATGGAATACTTCGTGAGCTGGGCTTAATAACAGAGCAGACACCAGTAGTTACAACCGTACACGAGGTACAGGTAATAAGCGATGAAATACCATTAGAAGTTCACGACCTAACAGTTGACTACTACGCTACTCCAAGCAGAGTAGTTGAAGTTAAACCTAGAGGATACAAACCCAGAGGAATATTCTGGGATCTCCTGAAGCCAGAGCTTAGGAAACTTGATGTTATAAGAGAACTAGCTCGTTTAAAAAACATACAGTAGTAACCCTCTGCGGAGTATTTAATACAATCCTGTTTTAATCTAGGAGAATGGTGTACACTGTGGTAGAGTTGAAGAACATTGATAACTTAGTGAACATGGTAATAGAGAACGTAAACTCGTATTTAAAGAATTACTTTAAGCACCTTCACGAAGAAGCCGTCGCGGAATCAGTGTACGTGGATGACTTGGTTAGCATTGTTGAAGACTACACATTAAGAGGGGGAAAGAGACTAAGAGCTGTTCTAGCACTAATAGGTTATCTAAGCAGAAAGCGGGAAATACGCGATTTAGATAACATAACCAAGGTCATGTCTGCAATAGAACTGCTTCAAAGTTACCTGCTCGTTCACGACGACATTATGGATAGAGATGAGCTTAGAAGAGGCGGTCCCACGGTTCATGCTTGGTTTAGAAGAAAATGTGAAGAGATGTACTGGAAAGACTGCGTTCACTACGGTATTTCTCAGGCTATAACATCGGGTGATTACCTTGAAGCAAACGCAGTAGCACTGCTCGCATCATTAAACGTAAGTGCAAGGACGCTCGCAGACCTTATAACAACCTACAGTAGAGGGCTCAGAAAAGTCGCTTATGGTCAATACCTCGACGTTCTCCTATCACAAACATCTATCAGAGATGTTAAAGAAAGCGATGTTTTGCTTGTTTACAAGCTCAAGACATCCTCGTACACCGTTGAACTACCACTACACCTAGGCATTATCTCCTCGGAGGACTACGATGAGAACGCTCTTAGGGAGGCAACGAATTATGCTATACCAGCTGGTTTAGCGTTTCAAATAAGGGACGACATAATAGGACTATATGGAGACCCGATGGTAACTGGAAAACCCGTAGGTAGTGATGTAAGAGGTAAGAAGAAAACCCTCCTTGTTGTTAAAGCATACGAGCTTGCTGACGAGAATGATAGAGATTTTCTTAAACAGCTATACGATGAGCTGAGCGAAGCAGATATTACGTTAGATCACATTGAAAGGGTGAGAAACATAGTTAGAAAAACCGGTAGCCTGGAATACTGTGAAAGATTGCTAAGTAGTCTTGTAAGGAAAGCGCTGGAGTCTCTAGATGAAGCTCGAGAAATAAGTGAAGACGCGAAGAAGCTACTAAAGGAGTTAACGTTAAGACTAGCATATAGGGAGAAGTAGTAACCAGAGGCTGTACGTGGTTTCTGCCGTGGGGAGAAGAAGAGGAGATATTGAGAATTGGTTGAAGAGAGTGTTCTTCGGAGGAAGAAAACAAGATTACATAGTTCTTGTAAAGTTCAGAGTAAACGGTGAAGAAACACTGCGTTCTATACCGGGAGAAATCATCACGGATGTGAGGGGCGGTTATATACGTGTAGGAGATGAGCTCATTCCTTTTCACAGGGTGGTAGAGATTAGAACTAAAAAAGGAGACGTGGTCTACAAAAGATATTAAGAGGCTTCTCTGGGGTAACTCGGCTAAATCCAACCTCTAATTTTCATTGCTTTCACTACTCTGTCGACCGCGATCGCGTACGCGGCTATTCTCATTGGATACTCTGAGTACTTCTTCTGCCACTCATCGAACACTCTGTGGAAGTTCTGTGTCATCATCTTATCTAGTCTACTGAGAGCCTCTTCTTCTGTTAAGAAGCACCCCATTCTATTGTGGCTCCACTCGATCCAGCTCATTGTAACACCACCAGCGTTTGCCAGAATGTCAGGTATCACTACTGTGCCTTTCTCGTGTAGAACCTTGTCAGCCTCAGGGGTTGTTGGCCCGTTGGCTCCCTCTGAAATGATCTTTGCTTTCACTCTGTTAACATTTTCGCTTGTTATAACATTCTCAATGGCAGCTGGTACTAGTATGTCTACCGGTAGTTCCAGTAGCTCCATATGGTTTTCTGATACCTTTACATCGCCTTTCTTGTAATTCACCACGCTACCCGTCTCTGTTTTTACTCTTATAACCTCCTCAACGTCGAGTCCTCGGGGGTCATATATGTAGCCTTTGCTATCGCTAACAGCTACAACGGTTGCACCCCACTCTGCAAGGTACTTAGCCGCGTACATACCTACGTTTCCAAAGCCGTGTACGGCTACCGTTTTACCCTCAACTCCTCCGAGAACTTTCTTAGCGGCTTCGCGAGCTGCGAGTGCAGTACCATACCCTGTTGATACTACTCTTGCTTGAAGTCCTCCCAGCTCAACAGGTTTAGCTGTTACTACACCCCATGCAGGGTAGCCTACGATTCTACTGTACTCATCATAGTACCACGCCATCACCTGCGGGTTGGTGTAGACGTCTGGTGCAGGGATGTCTATGTCAGGACCCACTTCTCTCGCTATCGCTGCAAAGTATTTTCTACTAAGCTCCTCGAGTTCTCTCTGGGAGAGCTCCTTCGGGTTAACTCTCACAGCACCCTTGCCACCACCGTAAGGTAACCCTGCTAGTGCGTTCTTCCAGGTCATCCACATTGATAATGCTACGGTTTCACCAGCAGTAGCGTTAGGACTATACCTTATACCACCCTTGTATGGTCCTAGTGCACTATTGTGCTGACTTCTCCAGCCAATGAAAGTTGCTATTCTACCATTATCTCTCTTTATTGTGATCTTGACTTGCACCAGTTTCTCGGGGTGTTTTAATGCTTCTACGATTTCATCTGAAAGTCCAAGAATGTTAGCAACGTCCTTCAGTTGCTTAACGGCCATCAGGTACACAGGGTCGTTTTCGTAGAGTGTTGCGTACTCGGACATGAACTAACCCCGGGTATTAGTAAATACAGGAAAAGCTTTTAAATACCTATATACCGTATATACGTGTATGTTTAATGTATATGCTAGTGGAATGATCAACGAGCAGGATTATCAGCCCTCACACGGTTCTTCACGAAACCTCAAGACCGAAGTCGCTCATCATCCACCTTATCTTTAAAATTATTTACCTAGTTAAATCTTAACATGACCTGGAATAAGGGGTGAAGCGATTGAAGCCGGCAGTAGTTGTTGTTGACATGTTAAAGGAGTTTGTGTACGGACGCTTGAGGAGTCCCGAAGCTGAAAGCATTGTTCCAGCTATAAAGTCCATAATTAGTAAGGCTCGCGAGAAGAAGATCCCAATAGTATACCTAGCCGACAGACACTTCTCCTTTGACCGCGAGATCTCGATCTGGGGGCTTCACGCGCTACCCGAAAGTGAAGAATCCGAGATAATAGAGGAGCTTAAGCCGGAGAAAACGGACATAATCCTCTACAAGAGGTCCTATAGCGGATTCAGAGATACAGGTTTAAGCTATGTTCTCCGCGATCTAGGTGTAGATACGCTCATACTAACCGGTATTCACACTCACATATGTGTTTTGCACACCGCAATAGATGCTTTCTACGAGAGATTCAACATAGTCGTAGTAAGCGATGCTGTTGCAGCGTTCAGTAGAGAAGATCACAACTACGCGTTGAAATACATGGAAAAAGTACTAGGTGCAAAGCTCTTATCGACACGGGATGTTCTAGAACTACTGGGCTCTGTGAACAGCTCTTAGCCTATAGCTCCCGGGAACGAGAGTAAGGAGATGAGATCATTTAGTATACGCTTATACAAGAGGTGAACAGTTTCCCGTCCTAGGTTTCTGTGGGTTTTCCTAGGGCAGGTCATCAAGGTTTCCCTGAGCCCCTCCCCACGGTCTGCTGTGGGTCTTGGAAACTCAGGGTCACCAAGAGCTTTTCAACCAGCACCAAGAGTTCTAAGCATCCATGAGAAACCATCAAGGCCTAAAGAGAAGGAACGGCTCCACTCCCTTAGGATGAGGAGGTGGTGGATTCAAGGTTTCTTATGTCTTCTGGGCGTAGGAGGGGTAGTGTTTCTAGCTGTGTTTTTGTTACGTGGGGAGTTATATCTCTGTACTTCTGCTTCATGTAGTTGTTCATGACCAGGCTGTTTAGCACGTTTGAAAGCTCTTTGGTTGTCAAGGGCGGTGTTTTCTTCGGCATAAGGTGGTATACATCACCCATCCACGCGTACCATACACCATTTAACCCTTTATCAACTGCTGCTACTAGTTTTCCACCTTTTGTATGACCTACAACAACTCTCTCCATGGTAAACCACATTCTTATTCTCGGAACATTCTCTGGTTTAACATAGTAACCGGAGTAGCATGTTCTGTAGTCAATGTAACCAGCTCCAGCAAGGTTCTTACCGTTCAAAACACAAATGTACCCTGGTTCTGGGTTTCTCTTCACGTAGGAGCAAGCCTTGATCTCGGGAGACCTTGGACTAATTCTTATCGTGTAGTAGTCTCCAAGTTTACCAAAGGCAAGCTTCTCAACAGTCTCAGTAAAAGGTGTTCTGAAAGCGATGATTTCGCCATTGTAGTTTTCCACTTCGTAGTTCAATCTTGGTTTAAACCCTGTAGCATCGTAGAGTGCAAGACCTTTGAAGCCTTTCTTAACGACTAGAACTACTGTTACTACGTTTAATCCCTGAAACACTCTTCCCAGGTAGTAGACTTCTACTCTACCACTCCTCGACAAGAACCTTCTAAGCTCCTTGAACTCGTCTAGTATCATCCAGGACGCGGGAACTATGAACACTAGTGTGCCATGCTTCTTCAGATCCCTGATTCCCTTCTCAATGAAGAGACCGTAGATGTTGTACTTACCTCTCCACGTCTTGTACTTCTCCTTGTAAATTCTCTTCCTATCCTTGAAAACCGAGATAGCGTAGTGGTTTTCAGAACCTATGATACCGTACGGGGGGTTTCCTATGACAAGGTCGAACTCTTCTTCGAAGTCCGTTAAGAGGTAATCCCCCTCTACAACGTTGAACTCTGGGTAGGCTTTCCTCAGGTAGTCGACGATCACGGGGTTTACTTCAACACCATAGATGTCTTTCCACGAACCCTTGAGAGAAGCTATGTACCTTGAGAAAGGTGCAAGTCCTGTAGCAGGCTCTAGGATTTTCAAACCACTGAAATCCCTTACTCCAGATACATCAACCATGAACTTAACTATGTGCATTGGAGTATCGTATGCACCATACCTCCTCCGAACATCATCAGGAATACTGATCACACGCATCTCCTCTCCAAAATTAAACATGCATTTTACTTTCTCTAATAACGACCAACTCCTATGGGCCTAGGCAAAGCTAAAAAGATACTTTCTACTAACTTCTATCATAACTGCTTTCACATTTATTACTATGTTAATAGCTATTAATTACTGTGATTATCTCAATGCTTTATTAATTTAGAACTTATAGGGGTCTCTAAGATGAGTCAAATAAACTGGAATGAACTGGCGCGTATCCTTGAGGAACTGATAAAATTCTACACGAGTATACACATGATACCGATAACTGCAGATAACTGGGAGGAACTAGTCTGGGCAACTTTAGCGTTCATGTATGGAGAAGAAAAGATTGATTGGACACCTAGATCCCATAGGGATACCGACATAATAGTAAAGGTGAACAACTATCACTATAGGATCGGTCTTAAGGCTGGTGTAATCAAAAGAAACAAGAAAGGACAAGAGTTCTTAGAGCTTTCGTCTTTTAGACTTACCACGTATGAAAAACTAGAAGATAAATTGCAGGATGCGTATAATAGAAACAAAAAGAACGACTTCTACTTAATATGTGGAAGACTGGAAGAAGCCTCGGCGATAGAATATAGGGTTTACATAATAGATTCACAGCATTTGTTTCCTAGTTTGATGTGTAATCCTGATTTATGGCAATTAGACAGTAAGGCAAAGAAATGGGTCTTTACACAGCATCAAAGCTTGGGATTTGCTAGAGTCGAGATCATACGTAAGATGTCGGATCAGCTTTGGTATGAGATCCCAGTAAAACATCAGAATTTGAAAGAACTTCTCAAGATTAGGGTAAATAGGAGGGATCTCGGAAAGGGATTAATAAATTACATTAAACAGAAACTCAAGTCTACTTAGTATTCATTCCGCATATCTACATGAGAACTACCGTTTTCTCTACCTCTGAGAAATTACTAACAAGCAACCTCTACTACTAAAACAGCGAAGAGCAGAACTCTACATAGTGCAATGTATGATTCTCAGAGTAGTATAGGTGATACCAAACCTTTCACAAACCTCTTCTAGCTGAGACAGCAGTATACCATCAAAATAGAGGTAGCTGACGAACACTAGGCGCGACACCTTCTATTCCAATACTCTATAAACTCCTCTTCTACGGGATCTAAGCGCCCTAATACAACTATGCTATGCGGAGGTGGAGGATACTCATACTTAGCCAGCTCTCTCAAAGAAGCAGCGCAAACTTTCTCATCAAGCCATCCAAGTCTTGCAACACCAAGTGATACTCTATCATGTAGTTGATTTTTGT
>JAWAHD010000057.1:0-6711 GCA_038889555.1 Desulfurococcaceae archaeon | reverse complement strand
CGGTTCTATTCAGTAACCTGCTACCTATGTTGTTCGCGTAAACCTCCACGTTAGCCCTAGTCTTGTAGTCGTAGAGTACAACGTAAACGTTGGGGTACAAGGGATCCTCGAACCAAACAACTGGTTTCTCAACGTTCACATGGGAATCCAAGCTTCTGTAGACGAACACTGTTGCTGTAGCTACGTAGGTGATCAAGAGAGCTGAAGCTAAAGCTACAGCGTAAAACCACCTGGAGTATCTACCCGGTATCATAATGGTTCACTTTTTGATGCTTTGTTCACCTCTGCTCTTGGTTTTCCTCGTTTTCTAGTCTTTGCAACTGGAGGATTTGGTAGAATCAGTACGTAGAACAGTGTTCCAGCAGATAATGCAAGTAAAATCGTGTAAACAAGGAACAGGATAAGTGGTCTCCAGGCGAGCTGTTGAACAATCCACGTGTAGTACGGTCTCGGTGGATAAAGGTACAATCCACCCGTAGCTGCTCTCACCGTGTACCAGAGCGATGGCTCAACATCGAAAACTAGAACTCTGAGCAGAGAGTAGAAGAGAGCTACCACTAGTGCACATGCACCCGTTGAAAGTGGAACAAGAGCAATCCAGCTTCTCCACTTTACAAACAAACCACGTAGAGCAAGCAAACTCGTGGAGAACACGATTAACGTGAATAGAAGAAAAAACCTGGAGATAAATGCAATGCTCTCTAGGTGCGGATACAATACTCGTTGACCATTCAAGTAGATCTCGTAATCTAGCAACGATATAAAACCTGATACGATTTCGCCTTCGTAGACTACGACACGGTTGAAGAGAGCAAAAACCACGAAGACTGAGACCACTAAGCTCACAGCTGTGGAGAACGCTAGGAAAGCTAAACCCAGTTTACCGGGTCTGGTGAACCAGTAGTCTTGGATTTCACGATGAATCCTTTTGTAAAGCTCGTGGTTCACCACACTACTGGTGTTGTTCGACATAAGCACTCACACTCCTTGTTAAACCAAGAAACTCGTACAGTACGTAGACTCTTGCTCTTCTCACACCCAGCTCTCTCAGGTTCACGGTGTAACTACTCAGCTTGCTCAGTGTAAACCTAGTGGAGTACACAACGGTCTCTCTGTCCAGGTCTACGATTACAGCTGTTGCGTTTAAGTCAACAGGGTTATCGTTAACAACAACCACTGATCCATCCTCATAGCGTAGCACGAGATCACTCCACTTGAACCTTATCGTAAACGCGAGGATCATTTCACCTTTGTCCAGGTACAGCTTGCACCTGAATGGAATAACCTCCTCTAGCACCAGGTAGGATGGTATCAACGGGAGGTCACTTGGAATAAACCTACTATTGTATGCTTCCTCGTAGAGTTCCCATGGAACACGTAGAACGATAAGCTCTTTATCTATACTCTCGATTGAAATCGTAAAGGTGCGTCTATTACCGTTGTTACCGTTGTTGTAGTTGTTGATTCTGTTTACACCGTTATCAACTCCTACTGTAGCAGTGCACGATGCGTTCAACAGAGTGTAGTAGTCTCCTGTTCTCAGCCTTACAATCACAGTACTGTTCTCAAGGTAGAACTCTGGTACTGCTTCAACTCCCGGGATAGTGTACTGTGGAGTGGACTGCTCAACGAACATTCCACCAGCTATCATGGTGTTAAAAAGTAGTACAATGGACAATGCAGGTAGGAAGGTGGTGTGCTCACCTAGAGCTCTTGTTTTCCTCAGTGAAAACGTGATCTTCGCCAACGGAATGAACGCTACGAGTGCAACAAGAGGAATCCACACTTCCCTGGGTACAACGAGTACCACCCTGAACAACCTGAAGCCGTTAGCACCGTTCACCCCGTTACCAACCAGGTGGATTCTTCGCTGGTTCTCTCCGTTGAAACCGTTGAAGACTGTTTCCAGGTAGCCTAGTCCATTGCTGTTGACAACGTATCTACCTAGAATACACGCAGTATTCCACCAACCCGGAAGACAAGCCAGAACTAGACTTCCGGGTTCAACGCTGTTACCGTTAACCGGTGTAATCAACCCCAGGTCAAATCTGCGAATGAACGGGTTGTCCAATGGGGAAATCAGTAAACCCAGGGGGAGAACAAGTGGTTTACCCAGTGATATGATCAAGAGTAAGACGAGTGGAAGATAGGGGAGAACACCGATTAATCTACGTTTACGACGATGAGGATGAAGGGATCTTATGGAAAAAAACCTTTGAGTTTAAACATGGTTTTTCACTACACCTCTATGGTGGTGCTGGTGTTTCGCCAGCTTCTGGTGTTACGTAGAATCCTACCTTGAAGGTTCCTGTTCCCGTCGCGTATGCGTCAATGTACAGGTCTAATCTTAAGCTACTGTTAACGGGTAGTTCTATTGCGGTTGTCATAGCACCCTGCGATAGGAGGTTGAGAGATGCTGCGTACACCCACTGTCCAGTAGTCTTATCGTACTTAAACACTATTAAAGTTGCATTTGTTGCTACATAACTCATATCTGTGCTCTCCACTCTTAGGTACACGTAGATGGGGTTTCGTGCTGTGCGTGACTCAGCGTAGTATCCGAAACCGTAGAAGTCCTGTATGTACCAGGATCCAACGGTTACATTGAATACTGCTGATATTGACTCGTACAGATAGTAGTAGTAAACTTCTTCCTCCGTGATGGACTCTCGTATTTGGCAGACAACATCACCACGGGTTACCATGACCGTTGCGCCTGTTCCAAGGATTGGTGCATTATAGTTTGTTCCGACTGATGGTAAAAGATCTCTAGGTACACCATCATGCATTGTGCTGTAGAATCCAACACATCCATGTACTGCAGCTGCTTCGGGTCCGTAGACGAGTACTGTACCAGTTAGCCATCTGTATGTGAACACTGTAGCGTTCACTACTGCTAGCATTGCTACTAATCCTACTGATAGCAACAGGATTCTTCTGTCCACTGCTCTTTCACCTTTTTCATTCAAACAGTTATAACCTCGTGATCCCTTATAAACTTTATAGTCCGATCACGCGTTGAAGTAGAAACTAGGCGTTTGCTCCCAGGTAGAATCCTAGTCTGAAGACCTCTCTTCCGGGTTTAACCGCGTGAAGTATAAACGTGATCCTGTAGTAGTGTTCTCCTGGTTGAACATGCACTCTGACTCTAGTTACCGTAGACGCGTTCACGTATACACGCGTGTACTTGTTCTCGAGTAAAACTACCATTTGATTCTCGCTCAAAGGCTTCTCAACAACCACTTCAACTACTAGATCAGTGCTCGTGTTCACGTAGAAGAACAGGATTGCTCTGTAAACTGTTGTTCCAGGGGATTTAGCAACAACGTTTACACGAACGTACTCGTACACGCTTCTTTCAAGCCGATCTCTGCATTGAACATTGTATCCTCTAATCCCCACGTCTCCTGTGAACAGCTCGGATACGATGAACCCTGCGCAGTGCACACCTATAGCATCTCTACGTTCTTCTAGCCATTGAACCAAAATTCGATCAAGATTGTAAGCGTATACTCGTGGATTGAACAGTATACCCATGAGCGGAACTAAGAGTAGCAGCAAGGCTATTGCAAGTCTTCTCCTCAAGGTAAGCACCTTGGCTTAACTAGTACTCTCTGTCTTCTATCCTCAAATTATGATGAAGCTAATAAGTTTACAACAACCGGGTACTCGCTGGTAACTACTGTGAGCCCTGTTACAGGATCTACACCGCTGGATTCAACGTAAATAACTAGTCTGGATGCTGAGCCTGCAGCCGTATAGTATCCCCTGAGATAAAGGTAGACTCTTTCACCGGGTTCTAGGTGACGAGTTGTCCATGATGTAGTGGTCTCTGTAACCCTACCGTTACTTACCGATATGTAGGTTTCGACGAGCGGATTACCCTGTGAGTCAACGAGCATTACAATAAGGTTTAAGTTGCTCACGGTACTGTAATCTTCTACTAGTTTAAGCCTAACTCTAGTTGGTACAGTGTTCCTGTTGATCAGCTCTACAGCTATGAAGCCTGTGTTGTTCGTGTAGTCGTTTCCCACCGGTAGAGTAGCTTCTACGATCGCTACGTTGTTGTTGAACTCTGGATTCGAAACCACGGTTGCGTTGATGAGCTCGATGATCGTGAAGGCTTCAACAGAGCGTTCAAGCACATGGCGGTATGCTAGAACCTCGCCCACGGAGCTGGGGTACTTAACCTGTATTACCGAGCCCGCTTCAAGGTACATTACGGGTAGAACTACGTCTTCACCCGTAGATACAGCTCTGAACAGTAGTTCACCGCTAGCATCGTACACTTCGACAATGTAGTCTTCTGGTACACCTCTGATCCTAACGTTCGCGCTCAGCGCTCTCTCCAGGTTCTCAGCTAGAACGAGGAACTCGTATGTAGCAGCTGTGTTGTATACTACGAGAGATGCTCTGTGACTCCATGTTTCACCTGGAGTACCAGGTAGATTCACATTGTAGTTCGTAGTTCCCACTGTTGCAATGGTAGTTAAGTTCATATCGTAGAGTGCTACGGTGATGTTGTACCTGTTGGCGTTTTGATTAGACTTAACGTAGGCTGTTAGTATGAACTTCTCGTTGATGATCCTCTCTATGGGTATTAGCAGAGGGGTTGAAGCTACTAGATCCACCGAGGATCCCTTCTCCTTTCTCTCGTATAGTTCTATGACCAGGTAGCTACGGTTGCCTTCATCAACGCTGATCCCCATGAAGACGATCTTCTCAACGGGCTGATCGTCCTTGAAGTCGAAGTAGACTCCTATACCCCATTTACCGGGTAAACCACCACTTAGCTTCATCACGGTTGCAAGCCAGGCTCCATGTATGAGATCCAGCTCTATGTTCAAATCGTACCTGTATATGAAGCCAACTCCACCGAACGTTGTTGTATTACCTAGGTCTATCACGACGACTCCGTCATCCGTTAAGTTGAAGAATGCTCCATGCGCACTCCAGCTTGTGATGTTCGACAAGAGGTTGTTCACCGTTTCATCCGGCTTCACCAGGGTGTTGATGAAGGTTACGTTGTACACAGGTCTGTGGTTGCTGGGAGGCAGGTACAAGTACATTACTGTGAATACTACAGGGTATGATCCTTCGTTGAAGAACACTACTCCACTGTATGTTCCACCAACATGAAAGAACCCTCTAGAAGTGTTCTCGTAAATGCATCGATCACCCTGAGTAACAGGCTCTACACACTCAAGAAGCTTAAAGCTGTTCCTGGGTATGATAAGAGACCCGTGCTCGGATGAAACCTCAACACGTTCAAGTACTACCGGTCTACCACGCTCATGTCTAACAGTAACGCGTAGAACGGTTTCACCCGTCTCGGGATTGAAGAACGCGTGTGCGTGAACTCTGAGAACAGGTGCACTACTAACCTGATCTACAGACCCTATGGATACGAAAACTGTGGAAGCGATAACCGTGAGTAGAAGCACAAACGATACCAATGCTAGAATCGGGTATGAAACACCCATCCCGGTCCCGTGTAATTTTTTGTTTAAAGGGTTTAAATATGTTCTAGTGAACATTACAGTTATGTAACAGTGTTTAGGAGTATTATCAACTATGTGCACTAGAACATGTGGAGTTGTGGAAGACTGTAATTTGTTATCGAGGAGTTGTTATCCGGTTACTAGCTGCTAGAAGCACTAGCAGTACTGCTACTAGTAAAGCCACAATGGGTATCCAGTGCTTCAGTAGCTCGAGGATTGGTCCAGTGAGATCGTGCGTTGCCGATGTAGCATAGTTGCCGCAGTCCACGAGAACAACGTACAGTTTCCACGTATACGGGTTGAACTCGTTGTCTTTGAAGTCCACTATTCGAGCATGTCCATTTTCAACAATGTATAGGTTTAAGTTCAACCAGTGTGTTTCGTTGAACTTCACGTACACTACAGCTATAACCCTGTTGTAGGGGTCCACGATTCTCCTGTCATCTATATCCAGGCATACCCTGTCTCCGTATCTACTAACTGTATCGATTAGGAAGTTCTTCGCGTTAACACCTTCTCTCGTGCTGAGCTCGGGGGCATCAATGTCAGCGAATCTAACTCTGATCACGCTACCCACGTAGGATTTATGCTTTTCAGCACAAGCGGAGTCTACCTTAACATCCACGGTATCTCCATCAATGACTCTCACAATTACTCCACTTGCTTCGCAGATTAGAGCACCGGTTTCGAAAGAGCTGGAAGTTGGTAATGGATGGTAGAGGAGAAATGCAAAAGCAGGTGAGAAAACTATGATTAAAGTGAAAAAGGTGAATACGTGTTTAAGTGATAAGGTTTCGCTGGTGCCCTGATAGCTCTGCCCTCCACTTCTTCTACTAGTATCCACCGATCTCCTCCCTTTCCTCCTCCAAGCGTTCTTCTGCTTCTTTTTCTTCCTTTACTTTTCGAAGTGTTTTACTGTAGACTAATCTATCTGCAATACCAGCTGCATACAACACGATTGAGGGCAACGCGATTGCCAGTAGTAAAAGTGGATCTGGTAGAGGTATTACTTGCTGTGTGAACCTGTTAATGTTCCAGATTATCAGTGCTATCATTAACCAAGCTGTTGCGAAGTTCATTGCTCCGTATATTCTTGGTCCAAGCATTAAACCCGGAACTCTTCGCCTCGTGAACGGTGGGAGAAGCTCTGATCCCATGAAGCCGAGCTGATCCTCTATAACGTGCATCCAGTAGCCAAGCATGGATGCAA
>JAWAHD010000056.1:0-6719 GCA_038889555.1 Desulfurococcaceae archaeon | reverse complement strand
TCCGGGGTACAGCTGATTCATCCACTTTGAAGGGTCTGCAGGTGAACATCTTGAAGGTTTTAACACCGTGCTTTGCGAGAAGGTCAATGGACGCAATGTTGTCTCCTCTGAGGAATCCACCGGTTACCCCGTAGTTAATGTAGGATTTCCTGGAGGCTTCGTTTATCTTATGGTAGAGTACACTGAGGTTGTCAACGTGGACTCTTAGAGGCATATCCACGATGGTTGTTATGCAACCGTAGAGAGCAGCAAGACTACCTGATTCCCAATCCTCGTTAACCTCGTACTCTGGGTCGTAGACATGAGCGTGAACATCTATTCCACCCGGTACAACGGGTAGACCCTCCCCGTCAACCACGACATCCGCAGGCTTCTCTAGCTTAGATACGGACTTGATGTACCCGTCCTCAACCAGAATAGAGCCTTCCACGAGTACGCCACTAACTGGGATCTTAACGTTCCTGAGAAGAAGCAACACCTGCAATCAACCTCTATACACGGCGGACTTGTTTAGTGGGCTTCTATTTTTAATTTGTTAAATTTGCCAAAGCATTAATATAAAATATATTAAATAAAATAGTTTCGAACTTGAAATGTAATAATACTGGACATTTTCTGCCTATTTTGCGTAGTAGAATTGTTCTGGTTTTTCATGCTGGCTCGTATCCCTTGATATTACCTCTACGGTTGAAGCGTAAACTTTTCCGCGGAATTGCTTAATTCTCAATCCTCGTCTCTTCTTAGTTAGTGAATACAGCTTATTCTCTCGATACCTTACCTTACAGCACCACGTTTGACAATCATAACACCTATATGCATTTATTTACACTTGTAAATTCTGAGAAAAAGCTCATGAACCCTACTTTACTTTAAGCACTAAGCTAAGACGTCGCTCGATGGAAGAAGATGAGCTCAGGATGACGCTACCTTAACCGAGCATGCAAAGGTCTATAGGACATTGTCCAACTAATTGGAGGCTATATAAGAAAATTTAGAAATGCAGTGCACATTAGTAACCGGGAAACCGGTAAAGCCTTCCTGGAGATTTTTATTTTGATCATTTTTAACTTTTCATGGGGGGTAATCTTTTATGATTCGCCAAGAGGCCATTAATGTACACTTAGCGAACCTTCTTTGTAAGCTGGGTCTTTGGGCTGCTGCAGAACGCAAACAGCGATCAAAGAAGACGCCAGATTTAATACTCACGCATCCATTTCTCGGAATAATGCTTGGTGAGGCTGAAATAGGTGAATCGTGGAGTGACAATGAAGCAAGAAAGAAATTAGAGGCAAAAGCGCTGAAAAGGTTCAAGGATCCTCAGTTTAATTATATAGACTTTATTTTAATGATAATCTATCCAAGGAAGCTCATCGAAGAAGCTTCTAGCTTAAGCGAGCACGAAATCCCAAATATATTGACAAAATATGAGGTGGGCGTAGGCTTAACGTACAGGGTCGTACACGAGGGTCCAAAGGAGGGATGCTTATGGTATCCTAAACCCGTGTACCCTACTCAGATTCCATCAGTTTTAGAAGATCTAGTTAAGGGGCTACTCGGTGACACGCTTAAGCCCAAGGAGATTGTTGAGGAAATAATTAATCTGATCGAGAAAGCTTCAAAGTATGTTTCAAATAGCGCAAAGGCTTCGAAAGAAAGTATGAATTTATGGTTAGAGATTGCTCGTCAGCTTGAGATAGACGTAGATGTTCTAAAAGATAAAGCCGTGGGCGCTTACTTAGCGGCTAAAACGCTTTTCACGCTCATAGCTGTTTCAGTATTAATCTACGAAATTGCCAGAATCCGCTATCCAAGCAGGTTACCTCCGCTTTTATCACTCTCAAGCTTCTACAAGCTTGCTGAAGCTCTTAAGCAACTAAGTGAAATTAACTACGTTGAGGTTGTAAACACTGTTCATGATGTACTTCTAAAGGTTCCATCTGAGCAAACCCTCATAAACATATTGAATAAGCTCTGCGTTACAATTAAGGATAATATAAGCGTTCTCATGCGCACAAGTTGGGAATCTCTTGCAATGATCTATCAGAGATTACTCTCAGAAACATACCGTAAAGTCTATGCAACCTTCTACACAAAGTTACCTGCAGCTAGATTGCTCGCGGAACTCTCAATTGAAGGACCGCAAGACGAAGTAATTGATCCAGCCGAAGGGACTGGAAGTCTTCTCCTTTCATCATTCTACGTGAGGCAAAGGCTTGCATTAAAACCAGATGAGCTCGAAAAAATAATGGAAAAACCTTCTAACGAACCTCTAATAGATAGAATCTCAAAGGAACTGTTGAGAAGGACGTATGGCATGGATGCCCTAAGAGTTGCAGTAGCGCTTTCATGTGCTAGTCTAACTATAGCTAGCCTTGCAGTTCCGCACGAGCGGCTAGAACTATTTCATACTCCAGTTGGAAAGTCTAGGGCTGGCAGTTTAGACTTACTCATCAACCGCAGACTCCTTCCAGAAGAACTCTCAAGAAAACTAGGTACATTTGACCTCGTTATAATGAACCCTCCCTTCACTAGGAGTGATAGAATTCCTACATTAATAGGAGAAGAACCACGTAGAAATCTAATCGAAAAGAAGTTGAGGTTCGGAGGCATAGAATTAGATAATCTGTTCGCCGCTGGATTAGCAAAACCGTTCCTCGTGCTTGCCGAAAGTCTCATAAAAAAGAATGGTAGGATAGCAGCTGTTTTACCTACCTCGATACTGAACCGATCAAGTTGGGCTGACATTAGGAAGGGCATAGTCAAAGAGTACACTCTTAAATATATTGTTGTTAGCTGGGCTCCTGGGACTCCAAACTTCAGTAGTGATACAGACCTCAGGGAAATATTAATCGTGCTCAAGAGAGGAAAAGAAAACAAACCAGTAACAGTAATAAACCTAATAGAGCCAGTAGACTCCTTAAATATTCGCGATATAATTGCCATAGCCTATAAGGCTAGAGAACCAGAAGCGGGAGAAGGTGCTGTAGTAAAGGTTGAGCGTGGAGAGACAAAAATTATCGCAAAAATAGCTAGGCTTGATCAAAAGGATATTGAAAAATACTCGGACAATTTATATAGGCTGATCGCCTTCCTAAGTCCGGAGCTCTTGAAATGGCACATTAATTTAATTAATAACTGCTGCGTAAAATTCGGAGAGCTCTTTGAAGTGGGTAGCGTTATTGATCATGCTGAGGGTCTTAAAATAGTGGAGGGAAGAATCGAGAAAAGCTATCCAGCTGTTTGGGGTAGCGGTTCAAGAGTCGTTGCTAAATCTGTTTTAGAGGATCCCACACATAGCATAATTATTGAGGATGAGAAAAAAGCGAAAATAAAGTTCTGGGGAGAAAAACAAGGAGGGAAGACCTTCTTCTTCAGCGATCTCTTCATCCTGCGGCGAGGCGGGCTCAGTACTCAGGGGGTGCTTTCGTTTAAGACAAAAACTCCTGTGGTTTCGAATGTGTGGTGGCCCCTAAAACCTAAGGATGAAAGAGTACAAAACGCTCTTCCAGCTTTTCTAGCCTTTATGAACAGTACTTTTGGTTTTATACACCTACTAGGTGAAAGGCTTGAAACAGGAGGGCTTTATGTTGAGTATAAGAAGGAGCATCTTATGAACATGCCTATTCCAGACTTCAGGAAAGTCAACCCAAATAGCTTGGGAATAATTACAGAGTTGCTTAAGGCTACTCTGCCCAGGTTTGATGCGTACCTTAAGGAAATGGCAGAATTAGAGAAGCAGTTGGATAATTGGAGAGAGGCGGCTAATCAAGCAGTTAAAAAGAAAGGTTCGACGGCAATAAGAGCTATGCTCGATATAGTTGTCTCAGAGATATTAGCCGAGCTGTGCGGGGTTAAACCCCCGAAGAAGCTTTACGAGCTGGTATACGAGGATGCTGAAAGATTAAGGAAAATCATGGAGCACAAAGAAAAAGACGATGAAGTACTAGTAGAAGACATAGGCGAGGTTGGGGTTAAGAAAAGGGAAAAAATAATACCGTTGAACAAGTGGAAGAAACATTAAATTCTCTCAAATAATGAAGACCGGCATAAGCCCTCTCATTATAAGAAATCATTATAAGAAAGATTGAAAATTGATACAGGTCACTTTTGGATATTAAACTTTCAAGAAAGGTTTAGCGGCTTGATACGTTAACCCATGAAAGACACCGTTAAAACATCTCAGAAGCAGGGTCGAGCTCGAAGATAGCAGTAATGAGGCGCAAAACGCGCTACCTGTTAAGTACCGAAAAAGAGACTCAGGAGTCGTCTCGACGTTCTTATGATAATGCAAATACGAAACCAGTATGAGAAGAACAGAGACGGGGCGATGACCTCAACCAACATAAACCTATATACAGACCTAAATCATAGCTGAACTCCTATTTATGGTTGGTCCTTCTGCTTTCTTACTTTAATCCGGGTGGAACGTAGATCACGGGTACTATTGCAAGACCTGCTGCGTGGTCTTGCTCTAGCTCATCTACAGCGTTGTACTTGACAGCTAGTTCTAGTACGTCAATGTAGTAGAGGAAAGGTGTTCCACTCTCGCACAGCACTCTCCAGTACCTTTTTCTATCCTTCTCGATTCTAGCTCTACGTTCACCGACAATTCGCTGTAGTTCACCGATGTTTCTTACTGCGAGGGGTTCAAGTACTTCGTCAACGCACTGAAGGTAAAAGTCCAGTACCGTGTAGTCTGCTATTCTCATGTGTAGCTTCCAGTCGTTAATATTCATCTCCCTGCACACGTGAACAGTTGATGCAGAGTACTTTTCGAGGTAACCTCTGTACGTTTTACCTACTACAATACCCGGTGATACGTACGTGGATGCGTAAACCAGGAGCTCTAGGACCTCAACGGGAGCTTCTAGGTGCTTTTGAAGCACGTGAACAAGATTACTTACAGCTGGTACAGGTGGAACAAGCTCTCTGAACGGATTTCCATGCATATACCTGGATAATCTACCTTTGTACTTGACCAGCAGAGCTGGTGTTAAACCAAGGTTTCTGTACTTGAACCTCTTAACTAGCCAATGAATACTGGTTTCAACACCGTCTTCATCCATGTTGAAGAGCATAACTCCTCGTAGGTTCTTAACAATTGCAGCATACCTGGAGAAGCTCATCGATACTCCTACCCACAATCATCAATATTCAGGGAGGCACGTAAATAGACGTGGGTTCAGTACCGTTAACACGTTTCTCATAGTGCTTGCACAGTATTTGCTTGTCGTAGTTTTTTTCGTTGTTTTCTGAAACTTATGGTTGCAAACCACAGGTTTCAGTCCAAGCGTGGGAAGGCTAAATCATGAACTCCGGTATACCTTTTGGATCGTAGGCTATTCTGGGCTTAAGCTTGTTCTTCTCCAGTAGTTCTCTAACGTGAGGGTAGAGTATAACGTATTCTTCGTCTATGCACTCGGTGAAGGAGGGGTGGATCTCCGCCAGCTTCTTCTTGAATGAAACGTAGGTTTCTTCTGTGCTAAAGCTGAGCATTACAGCTGGGTAGAGTTCCTCGCATGGTTTTAAACCAGCTTTCAGCAGGTTTTCGAGAGCTCTGAACTGGTACTCGTAGAACTCAGCTCGTGCACCCGTGAGGTACTCGAACTCGCTGGGTGTACAACCCTTGAAGCTAACTCTTACAACAAGTTTACTGTACTCCGAGAGCTTTCTGGCTAAACCTGGGTCTTTGCCAATGAGCAAGCCGTTTGTTTCCAGTATGAAAACGTACTTTGTTTCCTCAACCAGGTTTAGAAGCTCGATGAGGTGTTCAAACCCGATTGTTGGTTCTCCACCGCTCAGCCTCAGGTACCTGTACCTGCATCTACCGGCTATCGAAGTTAGCTTTCCAAAAACAGAGGTAGATGCTTCATAATAGCCTTTGTCCGAGTAGTAGCTGTACCTCCAGCTCCAGCAGAACTTGCACCTCAGGTTACAGCCGACGACATCACCGGTAGCTATACCACCGTACCATCGTCCACCTCTGAACCTGTAGTATCTTCGCTCGCATCCTCGGCTTGTTCTACGCACTACCTGCTTTTCAACAAGCTCGGTTACTCTGAAGGGGTCTAAACCAGGCATTCACAGCACTCTCACATACCAATACTGTACTCGGTTGCTCTTATACCGTGAGCTTAAGCTCTCTTGCTTTCTCCAGTATGGATTCAACGATGTCCAGGTACCACGAGGTTTCTTTAACCAGTACTTCCTCGATTATGCTCCTTCTGCTTCTTCTTAGCCTTGCACGTATGTAGGTAAGAGACTGTACTACACCATTGTAAACACCGTACTTCACCACTGCGTACTTGTATACGCAGCTCCTGGTGCACTTTGAGCACTTGAAGCCACTGGTGATGCACGCTGATTTTGGAGGTTGCCTAGGGTTTAACCCAAGGTAATCAGCGTAGTGTCTATCAACTGGAGCGTACTCTGTTAAGCCGTAACCGTGAAGCATGAGTGCTGAAACAGTCTTGGCACCTACTCCTCGAAGCTTTAGAAGCTCAACTGAGAGCACCGTGGGGTCTGTGTACTCAGCGAAGACACTGTCAATGCGGGGTTTCAAAGCATTGAACTCACGTGGAATGTAAGAAGTGGATTCAACAGCTCCGTGGTCCACTGCTTGCTTAGTCCAGTTAACAGTGTTCACGTAGTAATCAGTGTTCCTGGAGAGGTACACAGCGTAGAATACCAGCTTTGCATCAGCAGGTTCATAGAGCAGC
>JAWAHD010000055.1:0-7155 GCA_038889555.1 Desulfurococcaceae archaeon | reverse complement strand
CAAGTTTGCTGGATCCCCTGAAAAAGCGTCGAACTTATACTTGTTCTCTAAACTCGCAATGATCTTCTTTAGCTCGTTCGCTGTTTTAGGTGCTAAGCCTTTACCTACGTAGTTGTTTATTACCGGGTTTACTATATGCCTTAAGAAATCGATCGCCAAGTTAACACCCTGAAAATATTTAAGAAGCTTTAATCTTAAGTGAATTGCGTGTCTGCCGAGGCTGTGTACAAAGTTGTCTAGGTCTACGAGAAAGCAACACTGGAATCCATATACAAGCGATATTAGAAGACTGAGCATATATCCGCAGATAAACACGAGAGAAACACCTAGTTTAAGAGTAGGAGAAGAGATAACAGTTAACATCTACGATATCGATGATAAAGGTAGAGGACTAGTCAACTATAAAGGAGTAAAAATAATTATACCCAATGCAACCAGTGGTTCTAGAGTAAGAGTTAAAATAGTAAAAATAATGGAAGATACAGCCATTGGGCATGTCACTAAGATTCTAAGCGAGTCAGCAGACTAGGTTTACTCTATAGTACGTTCTTGTGAGAACGAGACATTTTTACTTCTTGTAACCTATTTTTCTCAGAAATTCCCTTCTTTCTACTTTATCTTCCTCAGTCTCAATGCCCAGCGGTGGGTACCCATCTACCACGCCTAAAATCGTTCTCCCCTGTTCGGTTTCAGCAACTATAACTTCAATAGGATTGCCTGTAGCAACGTACAGTGATACAACTTCGTGCACATTCTTCAACTGGTTTAGAATGTTTATGGGATAGGCGTTTCTAATGAATAGAACGAATGTATGACCTGCTCCTATATTTAGAGCAGTTTCTATCGCTGCCTTCACTAGTTCCTCATCGTTGCCTTCGTATCTTACAAGTCTTTTTCCACTTGCTTCGTTGAAAGCTAAGCCGAACTTTATGCCGGGAACACTTGTAACCAGGGTTTCGTAGATGTCCTCCACGGTTTTTATAAAGTGGCTTCTACCTATGATCACATTGGCTTTCTCCGGAATTCTGACTGGAATTTTCAGTAATCTTACCTCCACATGCAACCCCTTAATGGTGTTCTTACCTCAGCCCAATAATTAACTCTGGAAGACCCAAGTTAAAACTATCTCCGAAATCTTCTCTCAATGCAAGAACATTTAAAACAGGTATTTAATTGAGAAGATTGATCCATTTACAACGAGTTGAAATCCGCTGTTCGCGGTTGATCGGTGTGCCTGTACATATCAAGGCTTCAAAGGAGGACATAGCTGGTAATGTGATTGCTGGGGGAGACCCCTACAGAGTAGAGCTTCTTAAACAGCTACTCGAGGACGCCCGCGTGGTGAACACTCATCGTGGATTACTGGTTACAACGGGGTACTACAAAGGTACAAAGGTGACCATTGCAACACACGGTATTGGTGCTCCAAGTGCAGCTATAGTGTTCGAGGAACTAGCACAACTCGGTGCAAAGAGAATAGTAAGACTTGGAACAGCTGGTGGGATCCGGAAGGATACTAGAATAGGCGATATTGTTGTAGCAACCTCGGCTGCTTACGTATCCGGTGGTTGCGCTATTGGACAATACATGCCGGGTTATTGCGGAGCCACCGGTGCTGATCCTCTCTTAACAAGCCGTATTATTCAAGTCCTAGATGAGCACAACATGGAGTACAAGTATGGACCGGTTTTCTCCAGCGATGCTTTCTACGCCGAATCGCCGGATTTCGCGGAAAAGCTAAGCCACTACGGTATAGTAGCAGTTGAGATGGAAGCTGCTGTACTATTCGCGCTTGGATGGATGCGAGGTTTCCAAACCGCGTGTGTGCTCGTAATTAGCGATGTTCTCCACGGCGAAGAAGCACAAAATGTGTTTTTAACGACGGAAGAACTCTCGGAAACCTTCCTAAAGCTTGGAAAAGTTTTAATGGAGGTATTTGCTAGATTCTACAAGGGTTGATCAGTATTGTGTCCCAGGAATTCACTATAAAACTATACGATACCTTAGAAAAGAAAGAAAAAGAGCTTAAACCTGTAGAACCAGGCTTTGTAAAGATATACGTGTGCGGTCCAACCGTATACGACTACACGCATATAGGACATGGAAGAACGTACGTAGTGTACGATGCACTTAAAAGATACTTAGCGCTAAGAGGCTATAACGTTGTACACGTAATGAACATAACAGATATAGATGATAAAATAATCAGGAGAGCTCACAGCGAAAAAAGAGACTGGAGGGAAGTCGCAGAGGAGTATACAAAGGATTACCTTCAAGCTTTGAATGCCTTGAGAGTAACAGTTGATCATCATCCGAGAGTTACTAGTCATATAAAGGAGATAGTGGAGTTCATACAGCTACTAATAGACAAAGGCTATGCGTACGTAACGCCAAGTGGAAGCGTGTACTTTGATGTTGATAAGTACGAGGACTATGGAAGGCTCTCGGGAAGGCTCGAAAAAGAACTCTGGAATCAGGAACCAGAGTTTCTCAGTGAAAAGAAGAAACCCTACGACTTCGCGCTGTGGAAAGCAGCAAAACCAGGTGAACCCTACTGGGAGAGCCCATGGGGTAAGGGAAGACCAGGGTGGCACATAGAATGCAGCGTAATGAGCTCTAGATACCTAGGAGAACGCTTCGATATTCATGGAGGAGGCACTGACTTGATATTTCCGCACCATGAAAACGAGCGCGCTCAAAGCGAAGCGTTGTTCGGCGTAAAGTCATGGGTATCAATATGGATGCACACAGGACTTGTAACCGTGGGTGCTGATAAGATGAGCAAAAGCTTAGGCAATATAATACCATTGAAAGAAGCCATCAAAAAATGGAACCCCGGATCAATAAGAATATGGTATCTTCATCTGCATTACAGAAAACCACTGCAGTTTTCCGAGGAAAGCCTTGAACAGGCTGAGAAGCTACGTGAAAGAGTAGTTACAGCGTACGAGCTACTGAAAAAGCTTCAGGAGGAAGCACCTGAACCACACTACCTAAACGATGTTGATTTAAACAACGCTAGGTACCTGTTGTTTCTGCACCGAAGATTCCACGAAGCTCTCAGCGACGATTTCAATACACCGCAAGCGATCGCCGCAGTAAACGATTTACTAAGCTTTATCTTTAGAGAACTACAGTATAAACCTAGGTATATGCTAATAGTTTTTGCAATGAAGACTCTTAGAGATTTCAATCACGTGTTTGCCGCATTCGAAGAAACTGTTACAGAAAGCGACCAGCTGGTGAACGAACTTGTTAACATCGTTGTAAACGTGAGAAAAGAGCTACGTAAAAGAGGTATTTACGACCTCTCAGATACCATTAGAAGCGAACTAAGCAAACTAGGAATACAGCTTATGGATAAAGGGCTTGAAACAACGTGGATGAGAACAAGGCGCTAACGAAGATAAGACGTTTCTCCGGTTGAGCTTAATAGATCTGCATTCGCATCGGAGCACGAGTACGCTACTACTTTGCAACACCTGCTTTTTTAGCGATCTCCAAGGCTAAGGCTCTAGCATCATCTATGCTTACTAGGCTGCTTACCTTCTTCTTAGTCTCGTATACAACAACGCTTGAACTGTGTTTATGTCTAACCCTCACGAGGTCTGACTCCTTGAAACTGTAAATATCTAACAGTTCGAACCCCAGCTTCTCGAGTTCTCTTCTTAGTAGCTCTGTCTTGCTTTTCACCATAGTTAAACACCGGTGTAGGCTAGTTATCCAGGCTTGGTTTAAATGTATTAAAAGGCTTAAATAAGATGGAGAAGGTGCTCTAACCTGAAGAGAAGCTTGTTGCTATACAAAGATGAGTGTATCGAGGTAGCCTTTACCACCGACTCCATACACCTAAAGGGACTTAACTTCAACGTTGAAATAAGAGAAAGAGTCGTGATTGTTAAGGGAGCAGGAGAAGCCAGTGTTCACGGCATTCGTGGTGGTAAAAAGAAGGTTGTTTACATCCAGCTCGAGAACAACAGGGGTGTAAAGTGCACGGAGAACACACAAGATGAATTATCCAGCACCTTAGCACAGATCAAGCGCATTGTTACCTCAGTCGGCGATTTTATCAGTATTGTACCATCCGGGCGTTTTTTGATAGACTACGCTATTGTAGGAGAAAACATTGTAGCGCTTCTAGTTCCTGGACGCAAGAACGTGTACATCGATAGGGAGGGAAAAGACTCTGTAACCGTGTACTTTGTTTAGCTGATCATCAGGGAGCTATTAATGTTGCTTCCTCTGGATAACCTCCTGTGATCGCTTCTAAGGCCGATTTTGTGTTTAAACCGGATGTTATCACGACTTCTACTCCTAGCTCGAATGCCAATTTTCCGGCTACTTGAACCTTCCCAAACATACTTCCCGTAGCATCATCCATAGCACCTTGTTTTAAAAGAAGTAAAACCTCCTCGAAGGTGTCTCGGGTTATTCTCTTTATTAAGGAAGCATCCTTGCACTTCTTCGGGTCACATGTATACACGCCGTTGACATCCGTTAATAGAACTATTCGACGCGGTGAAATCTCCCTTGCTAATAGCTCGAAGATCCGCTCAGTTGAAACAACTATGACATTGCCTGCTCCTATAATGCACTCACCGTATACTACTGGTACTATATCGTTTACCAAGAACTGTTTAACGGGTTCCGCACACACTCTCAGACTCCGCGTTGAATTATCGTAGTATGCAATGGCGCTTGTTTGAACACTTGTAGCTTTAATACCGTTTTCTAGCAGGAAATCCACTATAATGTGATTTAAAATCCTAGTGGACCTTTGACAGAGTACGGTAAGATCCCTGTAACCGATGCTTCCATGTCTGAGAACAACGTAATGTGCGAAGCTTCCACCACCATTTCCCACAATTAACCTTACACCGGAATCGCTAGCTTTCCTAAGTATGTATGCTATAGATTCTAGTGCTTTGTAGTTTATTGACACCGGCTTACCTTTTATGGTAACCAGACTACCTCCTAGCTTAACGTAAACAGGTCTCAAGCTCTCTCCTGCCGTACTCAAGATTTATTTTCTCGTTTATATTGATACATAAGTTTGGTGTCTCGATCAAGGCTTAGATCGAACAAGTGGAACATTTTCAACAAGGGTGTTGATCATCTACGTCAAGGTAGTAACTATTGTTAAACTAGCTGGTAAGATTATCGATGTACTCAGACGTAATTGGCCTATTATACTAGCGAACGCTATTTCACTGTACTTATCTGTATCACAATGGAACCCCTATGACGTTAGGTACTTTATAATGTGGCATGACAAGTACTTTTCGCAAGGACGACTACTGGAAGTGTATACGGGACCCCCGGAAGAGAAAGTAGCGTATTTTCCACTGGCTGTTATTATTTTCACGCTATTTCACGCCTTAGCCGTAACCCTATCAGATGATGTATTCGTATGGCGCTTTATTGACAAGATTCCACTACTTCTATCGTTTAACTTGGTGTACTTTCTTTTGGTCAAGAGATACGGTAAGACTGCTGGCTATTTATGGTTAATCACATTCGTATCCTACTCCGTTATAATGGGCTATCAGTTCGACTTAATAATTGTGCTATTCATTCTACTAGCTATTCTATCTCTAGAAAAGAAAAATTACGAAGCCTACGCCTTGTGGATATCCCTAGCTACACTGATCAAGCAGGTTCTAGTTGTTCTTCTCCTAGTACCTTTCGTAGAACTAGTGAAGAAGAAAAACATTCGTGGAATAGCGAAGTACTTGTGTGTTTCAGGAATTACGCTAGCTGTATTCGTAATACCCTTCCTCATGGTAGATCCGTGGTCTTTTATAGCTAAAACGTTCTTCTTCCACGCAAAGAGGTTACCTCAATTCAGCATATGGGCTGTACCGTATTATCTTTCTGATTTTAATCCCGATGTTATTCCTCTGTGGATCTATGATCTATGGATTATCACATACGTTGCTTTTCTAGCTTGGGTTACTTATAGAATGTTTGTAGAGAAGAACTTTACCTACATTAAGTTTCTAAAGTACATAAATATCATTGTAGCTGGATTTCTGATCTTTACTAAAGTAAACAATGTTCCTTACATATTGTGGATGGCTCCTTCAATAATAGCTATCGTATTCTCTAACGAGAATGAGAGCAACAAGAATCGGGTAATTCTGGAGAAAATAGCTATCGTTTATATTTTTTCAAACATCATAGTAATCTTAACATCATTATTTTTAACTTTCCCATCAATGGTAGTTGGTTACCCTATTTATATCGCGGAAGATCAAAACTGGATTCCAGCCGATAAGTTCATTGTAGACTCGGGTGGTCCGTATAGTACAGTGAATTTAGCACTATACCTTAGGTTAATACTACCGGTAAGAGAATTCTTTAAGATCTTGGCTGATGTGTGTCATTACCTCGTTGCAGTCTTATGTATAGTGCACGTTATGCTATTGCTGTACATCGTAATTAAGCTAATTAGGCACTTCTAGACGTTGGGTGCATCACCATGTTGTTCTTTGTAGGCCTTGGTTACGCTCTTAGGCATTTAACGAATGAAGCTGTAGAAGCTTTGAAGAGCGTTGATGTTATATACGTTGATACATACACGTCAATTTATGAAGATCCCTTTGCCAAGCTTAAAGAAATTAATCCCAGGGCCACTTTAGTGTATGCAAAAAGGCGTGATCTCGAAGGTTCGGCTGTTGAGAGAATACTGGAGGAGGCCAGGTTCAAGAACGTTGCAATAGCTGTACCGGGTGATCCCTTCATTGCGACAACACATGACGCGATCTACATTGAGGCTCTTAAACGTGGCATCGAAGTCAAGGTGATCAACGGTATATCCTTTGTAACAATGGCATACAGTAGACTTGGTCTTCAGTCTTATCGCTTTGGAAAACACGTAACACTTGTGTACCCCGAACACTTCAAACCACACAGTACTGTTGAGGTTATATATGATAACCTGTCCCGTAATCTGCACACTATTGTTTTACTAGACTTGAGAGTCGAAGAATCGAGAGCCATGAGCATACCTGAAGCCGTTGAAATTTTACTTGAGCTCGACCACAAAAATCAACTACATGATAGAGTATCACTTGGTGTTGCAAGACTTGGATGGCTTGATGAGAAAGTTTGCGCTGCTTCTTTGAGAGAGCTGGCTAAGTATGAGTATCCTCC
>JAWAHD010000054.1:0-7417 GCA_038889555.1 Desulfurococcaceae archaeon | reverse complement strand
GAACAGCTACAAGGGTATCCAGTAAGAACCCGGGATTAATACCTGTTCCAACTACTACTACGCCGTAGTCTCTTGCGATCTCATCTATTTTCCTCGCGAGAACAGGGTATCTGTAGTATGGGAACGCAAGTGTTTCACATGTTGAAACAACACTAATACCCATTTCAGCTACTCTCACGATCTGATCGTAGACTTCTTCAAGGTATGAGCCTGTTGCATGCAGAACCACGTCTGATTCTCTCAGCGATCCAACATCCCTGGACACGTTCACTCCGTACTTTCCAGCACCCAGAAGTTCTCCTATATCTTTACCAACGATTCTTTCATCTATGTCAACAACACCCGTGATCTCGTGCCCTCTTAGCATAGAAACCTTTGCAAGGAGACGTCCAATAGAACCAAACCCATATATACCTAGCTTCATGGAGAAAACCCCAGTTATACTGTAAGGGTGCTTTAGGCTAATATCGGTAGAGGATCAACGCAAAGGTACGTACTTATAGCTCCTCAACTGACGTGATCTTTTCGAATATCCTCATCAATGTATTTAAAACCGTAAATCCAACAATAAGGGCTAACAGTATAACAATTTTGAATTCAGCCTCCACGGTTACGCCTCCGAATACCATGACTTCTCTGAAAACTCCATAGCCGGTATACTTAAGTAGTAAGGATAAGGCAAGTACACTAAGCATGACGTCAAATACTAACCCAATGGGAGCTTTCACGAGGGATGAAAGAACACCCAACCCTGTAAAAACGCCTAAGTAGAGACCTACGCGAGCAGGGTCCCCAGTGTATACCTCAGGTAGAGGAACCTTCAGTACATCGGCAAAGAACCATGGAACTAGAACAATAAACAAGTAGTAGAACACTACACCCTCGATAACTCCAAGTAGTACTTTGTATATGATTCTTTTCATCTGTGATCACCTCTGCGGAATGATCTCAAGTTCGTATAAACCCGCAATGCTTAGCCTTATTTTTCTAAGACCTTGTTCAACGTCACCACGGCTTAAAACCACGGATATTCCTCTAGTACCCTTTTGAACGTTGTTTAGTACAATACTGGTTTCACCAATTTGCATCTCCAACCGCTTGATCTCAATGGTAGAGCAGTAGCTAACTTCTAGGTCTACCTCGTAGTGGGTCTCATTTAACTCCTTTGTCTCCACGCTCCGAATCAATAAGCACTCGGGGTTTTCGAGAAAATCAGCTAAAAACACAAATAGAGGAGCAACCAGCAGTATTAGTAGAACAGCGAATGAGACTAATACGAGAAACTTTAACCCAGCGTACAACAGCACTCACACTACTTTTTGAGTAGCTGAACACCGTACTTCAGTAGTATTCCTCCAGCCCATACCATTAAACCTAGAAACCCAAGTCTAGCGGCTAAGTCGGTTAAGCTGTACACAAGAGAAATAACGGCTTCATCAACAGACGATCCCTCGAACCTAGGAATATTATACCCGTAGAACGATGTGTAGGCTATAGAAGCAGCAATTAAAATGAGAGCTATACCGGTGGATATCATAGTAATTAAAGCATACTTGCCCACCCTGTTGCTATACTCTCCTGACATTCGCTCACCCGAGAAAATTATTGAACTTATATTATATAAGCTTTCATGCACCCTATGCTCATCAACAAATGATCGCTGGGTTCAGTGACAGTAATTGGTGAAGCTAACCAGGTCTAAAATCCTCTTCAAGCTTGATTCAAGTAAGGGGATATTCTAGCAACCAGAGTTGGCCTGGGTCGTAGAATCCTAGCATTCAGCAACGGCTAGACCGTATGTAGGTAAAATCATCACGTAAGTTCTACAAACACTAAAGTAACTGGATTAAGCATGGGAGTTCGGCAAACAGCGATACGCGATCATGTTGAGAAAATTGGAATAGCTTTCGGTAGATTTCTCAACCGCCTTCGGGTGAAAGTAGCCCAATTCTACTACTAAGCAGTCAGTATAGCACAAAGTGCTCGCTGAAATTAGCATAGAGCTAAAAAGCGCTAATTTTTACGTCTACACCGCAGCTATACCGCGACTTGTCCACGAGCGTTATAGAGTCAAAATAGCAGAACACTTGGTGCTAGTAGTAGAACTATTTTTATGCAACTCTTGCTTATCAAACTCGTGAAGAGATTATAATGCAAGATGGTATCAAAAATGCAAGAGGAGGATGTACTACGTGGTATACTTTCAAGGAGGGATCCTCATGGATACTACGTATTGATAGCGGACAAGAAGTCTCTTGAGGTACTGAAACAAAATCAACGTGCTACGATAATCGTGGAGGAAATAGGGGACTCGGTGATTATCAAATCTAAGTCTAGGAGTGTTGCTGAGAGAATTGCAAGGTTACTAGTAGCTAAGGGACTGCTCAAAACATCCGTGTAGTGCACTGTTCACGGCTAGCAGCGTTTTGTTGAATACAAATGGATTAAGCTTAATGGTTTAGCCTTGATCACCGATGCTTTTAAGCCGTAGTCTGGTTAATCCTTAAGAGGGCATGTATGGCGTGCTTTATAACACCACTGGTAATCGGTGTAGTCTTAAGATTACTGAGAAGGTGCATTAGTGAAAGGGCAAAACTTCATCTACTGGAGTACATGCTCATCGGTGGTGCATTAGTACTCGCGGCTGAGCATGTTTATCACGGCGAGATTACATACTATCCTCCCTTCCTAACGGCTATCCAGTCTCCAGAGAACATACCAGTTCTACTCCATGAAATAAGCTATGCGGGTGGTTCAATAACTATAGCCACAGTAGTTGTATGGGCGGTATCCTTGCATCTCACAAGAGTCCTGGTTCCCAGGATAACGACTCTCACCAAGATCGTAGCTAGTCTAAGAAGGTAGAGCACATTGATCCACGCTCTCGCTCTCATACTGGTTTCCCTGGTTTCCATGGTACTGCAGCACGGTGTTAAAAGCAGTGGAAAGTACAGGTTTGACATCCTAGTTGCTATATCTGGCGGAGCAGGAGTTATGTTCCTCGTTGATTCAGCCTTAAACGATGAACTTGCCATCAGCATCAACGAGGAGTTCGTGGTTTTAACTGTACTATTGGTTATTACAGCTTTGATACTATGGCTAGTATCACTACTGTATCTGAGTGTTAAAAGCAAGGTCTCCAAGTGAACAGTGTCCACACGAGGTTTTCCCGATTCTATTTTGTCTACCTCTTCTTCACATTAGAACTGCTATTCTGGGTGTATAAATCAGTGCATGTTGAGGAATGCTCGAATTCAACGCTTTTAACCTTGATTTAAGTGCATGTATCATGGCGAAGAAGTTTGGAAGACCCTTACGCCATTGTTGAAAAGTGGCTTAAAACTGAGTCCTTCATTGTTGTTGGAAGGAATATTGTTAGAGTTGACGCATTGGATAAAGCAATAGGCAGAGCGATGTTTACTGAGGATTACCTCGTAGAGTACTACCTTGAGAACGCGCTCTTTGTTAAGCATGTTCTCAGCTCTTTACCTCACGCCTGGATAAAGAGCATAAATGCATCCAGAGCCCTGGAAATACCCGGTGTAGTTGCTGTTTACACATCCAGGGATATACCCGGTGAAAACCAGGTAGGTTACGCTATCCCCGATCAACCCCTTCTAGCATCAGGTAAAGTACGCTACGCTGGGGAACCTGTTGCTCTTGTTGCAGCTGTAGATTTCGATAAAGCTTTGAAAGCTGTTGAAGAAGTACGCGTCGATTACGAGCCTTTACCCTACGTTCTGGACCCGCTTGAAGCCATGAGCACTACAAGCGTTCTAGTGCACGAGGAGAGAGGATCCAATGTCGCGTTTACAACCAGAGTGAGAAAGGGTAATGTTGAAGAAGGCTTCTCGAAAGCGCATGTTGTCGTTGAGAACGAGTACAGACTGCATCACCAGGATCACGCTTACCTTGAAACAGAAGCTGCCCTCGCGATACCCGAAGCAGAGGGTAGAATTACGATCATAGGTGCACTTCAATACCCTCACCTGGGTCAAAGAATAGTATCGAGAGTACTAGGAGTTCCAGCTAGTAAAGTAAAGATAGTAGCCCCCTACATAGGTGGTGGATTCGGAGGTAAAGACGATGAAGGTCCACTGGTGTGCGCCAAGGCAGCTCTTGTTGCCTACCTTACTGGTAAACCAGCCTTTGTGATGTACAGCAGAGAAGAATCAATAATGATGCACCCTAAGCGCGAAGCGGCGATCATAAGGTACAAGAGCGCGGCGGACGCGGAGGGTAAACTCACAGTGATCGACGTTACTATAATACACGATACGGGTGCTTATGCCAACAGAGCACCCTTCATACTCTGGAGAGCTACAATGCACTCCTCCGGACCCTACTATGTTCCCAATGCCAAGGTCGATGGTTACGCTGTGTACACGAACAAAGTTTACCAGGGTTCCTTCAGAGGCTTCGGGAACCTATCCATACAGTTCGCTGTTGAGAGGCAAATGGATCTACTAGCGGAGAAGCTGGGCATTGACCCGGTTGATCTGAGACTTAAGAACCTGCTGAGAGAGGGCCAGGAAACCATAACAGGTCAGGTTCTAGACCACTCTGTTGGAGTAGTTGAAATGGTTAAGAAACTGGCTGAGGAAGCTGACTGGTGGAACAAGAGAAAGATGTTTGAAGAGTACAATCGCACAAGCCCGAGGCTGAAGAAGGGAATAGGAATAGCTGTTGGATGGCACGGTATAAGCACGTCGAGAGCAGTACCAGACTGGTCGAACGCGTACGTTAAGGTTGAACTAGACGGATCCGTAACTATCTACACGGGAATAGTTGAAATGGGTCAAGGTTCACCATCGTCATCGCATGTTCAAATAGTATCCGAGCTCCTGGGAATACCCGTGGAGAAGGTTAAGGTTGTGTTCGCTACAACAGAGGCTCCCGATACGGGTGCAACGCATGCTTCGAGAGGAACCGGTATAGGAGGTTTAGGTGTTCTCGTAGCTGTAGCTAGGATCAGGGATCGACTCGCTAAGCTGGCTTCACGGATTCTCGGGGTTCCCGAGCACGAGCTAGTGTTCAAGGATGAGAGGGTTTTCTGGTCCAAAGACTCATCGTTGTTCATCAGCTGGAAAGACCTTATCAAGGAGGCCTACACTAAGGGTGTTGAGATGAGTGCAACAGGTTACTACTACCTTCCCAAGGGCAGGTTCGACGATACCGTTGGACAGGGGTTTGCATACCCAGCTTACAGCTTCGTGGCACTGATAACGGAAGTGGAGGTTGATACGTTGACCGGCGGAATACGTGTTCTAAGAGTGTACCCCGGATTAGCATCGGGGAAGATCGTGAATCCAATGCAGGTTGAAGGGCAGATCGAGGGTGCAATCGCTCAGGGGATAGGTTATGTGCTGATGGAGAAGCTCTACTTCGATGAGCACGGGAGAATACGAAACCCCAATCTCCTTGACTATGTACTGCCCTCACCAATGGATACTCCCGAGGTCGAGAAACCCATCTACGTAGAGGACAAGTTCAGGCATGGAGCATTCGGAGCGAAGGGTGTCGGCGAAATGGCCATAATCCCTGGACCAGCATCTATAGCCAACGCCGTTTCACACGCCTTAGGCGTTAACGTAACGTCGACTCCTCTGCAACCGTGGAGAGTACTCGAGATGATAGGTGTACTGAGAGGGTCCTCGAAATGATGTTCAAGTTGCCAGATTTCACGTACTTAAGACCATCAACGCTCGTTGAAGCGCTGGAGTTGCTGAGCAAGCTTGAAGATGCGATGATCTTAGCTGGTGGAACAGACTTGGTGGTTGACCTGAAGATCGGGAGGTACAAACCAACGTACATCATAGACATAGGTGGTCTTAAAGAGCTGAAATTCATCGATGACAATGGCTGGGTACTGAGAATAGGCGCGTTAACGACGATACAGGAGATACTTGAATCACACGCTGTAGCTTTGAAAACCCCACTGATCAAAGATGTAGCAGAAAAATTCGCATACTGGCAGATCAGGAACATAGCTACTATTGGTGGGAACCTCTGCAACGCTTCACCAGCATCAGACATGGCGGTTCCACTGCTCATCTACAATGCAACCCTTAGGTCTGTTAGCGTAAGTGGTGAGAGGTACACTTCGATTGAGGAGTTCTTCGTAGCTCCGAGAAGAACTGTGCTTAGGAAAGACGAATTGCTAGCCGAGGTTCTAATCCCCTACAGAGAACTTGAAGGAGCAGGTACAGCCTACGCAAAGGTTGGTAGGAGAAGGGGTCATGATCTATCGGTCGTTGCTGTAGCAGTGGCTCTCAAGGTTGACGGAGGTGTTATCGTAGATGCCAGAGTAGCGCTGAACTCCGTTGCTCCACGTCCTTTGAGGGCGAAAAGCGTGGAAGAAAGGCTCGTAGGTAGAGAGCCATCTCTGGATACGTTCAAGGAGGCTGCTGAAGCTGTTGCAAACGACATATCACCCATTACCGATGTTAGAGCACCAGCTGAGTACAGGCTCTACATGTCGAAGGTTCTCATACGTGAACTTCTAGCAGAGGCTTATAGAAAAGCGTACAAGGGTGGCTTCGAGTGATCGTAGAATTCAAGCTCAATGGTAAGCCGGTTAAAGTAGACGTTGAACCCTCCGAAATACTCTTAAATACGCTGAGGTTCAAGCTCAAGGTTAAGAGTGTTAAGAGAGGTTGTGAGAGAGGAGACTGCGGAGCCTGCACAGTTCTACTAGATGGAAGACCTGTACTCTCCTGCATACTACTGACAGCACAAGTTCACGGCAGAGAGATCACAACGGTTGAGGGTTTACTGAACGACCAGCTGTTCGCGAGACTCGTCAAAAGCTTCGTTGAGCAAGGTGCAATACAATGCGGCTTCTGCACACCAGGTATGCTGATTGTCGCGTACGCGGGTATACAGCACGGATTGATTAAAAGCCTCGAAGATGCGAGAATGCTCATAGGGAACATGTGCAGGTGCACAGGCTACGTAAAGATCCTTCAGGCTGTTTCCAACGCTATAAGAGAGGACGTGTAAGCCATGAGCATCGGCGGGTTCAGGTTCATAGGTAAACGCACACCGAGGAAAGACGCTGTTCCAAAGGTTACCGGTGAGCTTAAGTACACGAACGATCTCGAAGTACCAGGAATGCTGTACGGTAGAATAGTGAGAAGTCCATACGCCTTCGCTGATATCAAGAGGATAGTGATCGACGAAGCCGTTAAAATGGACGCTGTGGTTATCACTCCTGACGATGTTCCTCAGAAACCCTACAACCCGAGGCTTGTGAGTATAGAGGAGGTAACCTATAAGGACACCTACGTACTAACCTATAAGCCGAGATACTTGGGAGAACCTGTTGCAGCTGTTGCTGCATCATCCGAGGAGCTTGCTCAGAAAGCAGCTGAGGCTATCAGAATAGAGTTCGAGAGGATCTACAAGCCAATACTGG
>JAWAHD010000053.1:0-7788 GCA_038889555.1 Desulfurococcaceae archaeon | reverse complement strand
ATGTGCAAGCACCCTACTTGGACATATACGTTGATGGTATGAGCAGAGATATCACGGAGATTTACCTTAAGCACAAGAAGTTTCTAAGAGATCCAGCGTTGTTTCAGCGCGTTGTAGAAAACGTGAACTTCGTAACAGACTCTTCAATGAGAAGAAAGCTAGTTAAAAAACCAACACCATGCGTAATTGTTGCATCAGCTGGAATGCTCAAGGGTGGACCAAGTCTCTACTACCTAAAGCACCTGGCTCAGGATGGAAGAAACAGCATTGTACTGGTGAGTTATCAAGCGGTTAATAGCAATGGTCACAAGCTACTTGAAACCGGAATGCTCAAGGAGCAAGGAGTAGAATACCCGGTTAAAGCTAGAGTAGAGTGGATAGACCTTTCAAGCCACGCTGGTAGAGATGACATCGTAAAGTACATAGCTGGGTTTAAGAGTACTCTCAAAGACGTAATCTTAGTTCATGGATCCCCGCAGGACGCCAAGGAACTTGCAGTGAGGATCAGGGAAGTACTCGGTAGCGATGTAAGGGTGCACGTACCTGCGAACGGGGAGACCGTGAACACCTACTTGTAGAACTCCTCATGAATTTAAACCCCCTCTAAGGATAAGAGAGAAACGGCGGTTGCGCCGGGGTAGCTCAGCCTGGTAGAGCGCCGGGCTGTTAACCGCACTGGGGTTCAGCCTGGTAGAAACCCGGTGGTCCGGGGTTCAAATCCCCGCCCCGGCGTTTAACAAAAATTCAGTTAAGTGTGAACGTCTCCTATACGCACGATGTTGAGACCAGTACGCAACTACTGATACTAGGGGTAACTGAAAAACTATGGGTAATGGCAGCTTCTAGCTTAACCGGGAACTACTCTAGATCCCTATGAAATCCTCGGGCTTTGGTGGTTCTGGTTTCAGCCCTTTCCTCGTTCTGATCTTGGCGATCAGGTCCATTAGCAGAGACTCTGGTACAGGTGCCCAGCGGCTGAAGTCCTGACCCCATATAGCTTTACCTGCTGTAGCGTTTCTGAGCATGTCTGCTAAGTCAAAGGACTCTGCGACCGGTACTTCAGCTAGTATTCTAGCTAGGTTTTCACTCTGTTGAACATCGAGCATTTTACCGCGTTTCTTCGTAATAATAACTGATATGTTACCAATGTACTCTAGTGGTGTTCTAATATCCAGCTTCAGTATTGGTTCCAGAAGTGTTGGTTTAGACGTGAGAAAACCTGCGAATATCGCGTTTCTAACCGCTGGGTATATCTGTGCAGGACCTCTGTGTGCTGGGTCTTCGTGGATCACAGCGTCGTGTAGTATTACCTTGAGTCCTCTCACCGGCTCGTGAGCTAGTGGACCCTCTCTCACTGCAAGCCTAAAGCCTTGTATTAGCGTATCTCTAACTTCTCTCAGGTACTGAACTCCGGTTGTTAGGTCCACGAGAACATTTATGTTCTCGTCGATAGCTATTATTCTTCTAGCAACATCGGTATCCCATCCAGCGTGGTCTCGAAGGAGCTTGGCTCGTTCTCTTGGATCCATGTCCTCCGTGATTATACCCTCCTGTATTAGCTTAATCGCCTCCTCGTCCAAGGGTTCAACGCTAATGTAGAACTTGTTGTGCTTGTTAGGTGATTTACCTTCGAACATCTGGCTTTTATCTCTTATGGTTTCTCTGTAGACGATCACCGGTGGTGAAGCTACAACTTCTAGTCCGTACATTTCCTTGAGAAGAGTTAGTGCTATTTCAATGTGAAGAGTACCGACACCGCTGAGTATGTACTCACCTGTTTCCTCGTTTATTTTTACAACAAGGCTTGGGTCTTCCAGGTGCAGCTTGTAGAGAGAATCGATCATCTTGGTTAACTGCTGTGGGTTCTTTGGTTCTAGTGCTACGGTTACAACGGATTCTGTTATCATTCTGAACCTTTCAAAGGGTGTCATGGCGTCCTTCAGTAACGGGGATACTATGGTTTCACCAGCTCTAGCCTTGTCCAGTCCTAGAGTAGCTGCGATGTTTCCAGCTGTTATGTAGTCTGCGATCTCCCGGTAAGGACCCATGTAGAGCCCTACTTGTAGAACACGCTGAGCTGTTCTAGCGTTTACTAGGAAAACCTCTTCTCCCGGTTTCACTGTTCCAGAGAAAACTCTACCGGTAGCAACTAAACCAGCGTGCGGGTCTACTTTCACGTCTGTAGCCATCATTACTAAGGGTCCGTTTGGGTCGCACTCTATCATGGCTTTTGCTACCTCGCTGTTGAGATCACCATGCCAAATCTTCGGTATTCTGTACTTTTGAGCCTCCCTGGGATTAGGCAGGAACTTTACCACCATGTCGAGCAGAGCTTCGTGTAGCGGTACTTGCTTTTGAAGTTCAGCTACTCCTTCTTTGCCTCGGTTGTAAGCATCAATTATATCCGAGATCTTGATGCCTTTCTGCTGTGCTAGTGGAATCGTTAACCCCCATCTATCTCTGGCAGAACCGAATGCTACTTGTCCTTTAGCTGGGTCCAGAAGCCATGCTTTTTGAAACTCCTTATCAGCGTACATGGATATCAAGGTGTTTATGTCCTTGATTATCTGCACAAGCCTCTGCTGTATTTGACTTGGAGAAAGCTTCAGCTCTTTTATCAATCTGTCTATCTTGTTTATGAAGAGTATTGGTTTAACTCTCTCCTCCAGAGCAACACGCAGGTACATTTCCGTTTGAGTCATCACACCTTCCACAGCGTCAACAACAACTATTGCTCCATCAATAGCTCTCAAAGCTCTCAGTGTCTTGGACTGAAAATCAACGTGTCCCGGTGTATCGATCAGGTTTATCACGTAGGGTTTACCCTTATACTCGTGGTAAAGGCTTACGTTTGCAGCTTTAACAGTCATCTGTCTCCTCTGCTCTATGTCCAGGTAGTCTAATGCAAGTGCTTGTCCAGCGAGCTTCTCCGAGAGTAGACCAGCAGCGCTGAGCAGTGAATCCGAAGTTGTGGTTTTACCGTGGTCTACGTGAGCTGTAATGCCAATGTTTCTAACCTGCTCTATGTTTCTCATTATCTTGAGTACTTCGATCGTCTGCTTGTACTTTACCATGGTTATCTACCTCTTGAGAGCACAGAGTTCAGTATTCTCAGAGGGCGATTTATACTTTAGAACTCAGAATTGCCTTTTTAGCTTTTATTCTTATAGCTTAACCTTATTTTCAAGAACTTCTGTGAGTTTTTCCCTGATGTGCTTAATGGTTTCTGCTACTACGTTGTTGAAATCCCTTGAATAAGCAATATTTCCTCTAACTGTTACGTCGAGAACAACATCAACACTGTTGCTCTTTTTCACAATGCTTATAACTATGCTGTAGTCTGTTTTAGGGGGAAGAATCTTTTCAAGGTGTTTTTCAGCTTCCCTCTCCAGTGTATCTACGAGCTCTTCTAGCTCATCTTCACTCAGACTACTGAGTGTAGAAAAATACAGTTTATTAGACTTCATTCTGGGTTATTTCACCTTGTAATTAAGCCATGTTTTTCAAGAGCTTCGCGTATTTTGTTCTCGAGGTCGTTTATCTGCTTACTTAGAAAGTCTAGTTGCTTTTTGTACTTATCGCGTTTTATCACCAAGAGCTCTTTTCTCTCCTCGAGTTCCTTCCAGATATCAGCTTTGGTTTTTCTCACAAGTACGTGTCCCACAGCCTTGTACACTTCAGCGTCGTCACTCAAGTTCTTCAGAGCATCAATGATACTGTCGATCTCGCTTAACTCAGCCTCCACTATGCGTAGTTCAGCTTCGATTCTAGTGTAGTGATCTCTCAGTGTTTGATGCTGCACGAGCAGTTGCTGAACTTCAGGTGGGAGAGTTTTCTCCTGTTGTTTTCCAGTAGACATTTTCGGCATCACCTACAACTCTTAGTAGAAGTGCTAAAACACCTATAAAGCTGTTGTTGAGTGCACGTAGCTTGCTTATACTACTGCAGTTCATGGTTAAAACAAGTCGTTTACCTTCTACGTTTATATCAGCTTTACAGGCTTCAGGCACGTTTCTTACGTCAGGTACGAGAGCTCTGTATACGGCGTATCCCAGGTTTTCCGAGGGGAACTCGATGCTGTACTTAACTTCTACTTTCAACTGATCCACCTTTTACAACTCTTCTAACTTTAAGCAGAGGACCAACAGGGTTTCCGTGAACATTTAACCACTTCACAACTATGAGCTCGGCTTCTTCTAGTACTAGTTTCAAGCTAGCACTATCACTGTGTATTTTGCTGAAAATCTTGATCAAAGCATCGGCAAGGTAGAAGCAGTCGTCGGATATACATTTAGTGTAGTCCACGCTTATGCTCTCGGCATTGTATGCTCTCGAGGATTCTGGGTTTTCACGTGAAAGCTTAACTCCACCTAGTTCTACCCTCACGAACACATCTACGGAGGGATGCAGGTAGCCGTCTTTGACCTCGTATATGTGGATAGCACCAGGATTACCGTGCTTCTCTGAAACTATAGCTAGGAAAGAGCAGTTTCTTCTTCGAGCCTCGATTGCTAGTTCAATGATTGTTTTATGCCCTCTGTTTACTCTCTGAGAGCGTGGAAGAACAGATGCAAGGTCTTTAATGAAGCTTCTAGTTCTTGGTGAAGGTCTGTGCGATGTTGTGAGAAGAATCAAAAACCCTAGTCCCTGATCACAACGCTTGGAAATGTTTTCGATAGTTCTGTTCTAGGAACATGCGCTCCTCCAGTCCACTTTGCTCCGCACTTCTTACACGTCCATATTCCAGTACTAATCCTAACTACTCTTCCCCTGTGAGCGCAGAACGGGCATGTGTGCGGTGCGTAGCGCTTCATTAGAACATCTCTAACTTTCTTTCTAAGTGTTGCTCCATATCTTGCTCCGTACCTACCTGCTATCTTTACAACCTTTGTTCTAGCCACGCTTAAGCACCCATTTCCGATAGGGGTTTGACATAGTTACCAGGGTTATTTAGGATATTCTTAATGTAGCTTATAAGCCATCTTCCTTTGCTCAATGCTATGTCTACTGATTTTTCAAGCGTAGTCCTGGCGATTCCTTTTTCACCACGCTTCTGTATACCGCATATTCTACCCTCTTCGTCCACAGCGATTGTGATTACTGATTCAGCGACGTACTCTTCCTCGAGGGAGGGATCTACGAATACGATATCACCAATGATACCCATGGTTACGGATACAACGATGTTTCTCACGGGTAGCGGGTTCTCCCTGGTGCTCTTATCAATTTTGTAGCCCTGTTCTAGCTTCAGAAGCCGGGGCATCTTCGCTGTTGCAAGAGCTAGTACAGAAGCCATCATTCCAGCATCAATGGCGTTTCCAGCATGGTCTACCAGGTATATGTCGTTAAAGACAACCCATGCTAGTTTTCCAGGTTCTATGATGAGCTTCTCGAGATCCACTACTCTGGGTTCTCTGAGAGACCTATCTATAACCCTAGCGAGCTCAATAGCATTCTCATCTGGAGGTCCAGGTTCAAAAGACGGTGAAGCCAGTGGAACAAACTCTGCATGTACCTGTAAAACACCTTCATTTGGTCTATCCGGGTATGGTGCACCTATGTCCAGTTTTACACCGGCAATGATCTGCGTTTTACCTAACTTAACGAGAGCACTTCCTTCTGACTTTTCTATTGGATTAAGGATAACCGAGATCGGTCTGTAGTCTAGTAAACCACGACCATCTACTCTCTCTCCGCGTTTTAGGCTCTTCACCAGCTGTTCAACGTACAGCCTTGGAAGAGGCTCTTTTTCGGGTGTAATGCTCATAGTTATCTAGCCTCCTCAGCCATTTTTAAGTACTTTAGGTAAAGAGCTTCTTTAGCAACTTTGTATATGTGCTCAGCAGCTGAGAATGCTAAGCTAATCGCCTTGTTGAACTCTTCCTGTGTTAGTACACCGTTCAACTGTAGTAGTACAACCTCATTTAAGTTTGGTAGTATCCCTACGGGCATATCAGCTTCTCCGTACTGGTCTTCAAGCTCGTTCACATCTACGACCAGGGTTCCGTTGACCTTACCTATGGCTACTCCTATCGCTATGTCCTTCATTGGAATACCAGCATCAGCTAGAGCTACTGAAGCTGCTGTTAAACCAGCAGTTCTCGTTCCTCCATCAGCCTGTAGTACTTCAATAAACACGTCTATACCAGATCGGGGAAACATGTACGTGAAAACAACAGCCTCTAGAGCTTCTCTTATAACCTTTGAAAGCTCTATTTCTCTCCGCGTTGGAGCAGGGCTTTTACGCTCCTCCGTGGAGAAGGGTGCCATGTGGTACCTTACTCTTAGAACAGCTCTGTCCGGTAGAGCTATGTGCCTTGGTAGTACTTCCCTTGGACCATACACAGCTGCAAGTACTTTTGTACCACCGTACTCTACTAGCGCGCTTCCATTAGCGTTCTTTAGAACACCCACGGTTATCCTAACAGGGCGAAGTTCATCTGGTTTTCGACCATCTACTCGGGTTCCATCCTCTCTAATCAACACCGGTTTACTACTCACTTGTATACACCCAGTTCTGATTCTAGAAGCATTTTCACCTCTTCTGTGAGACCTCTTAAGTGTGCTTTAGCTTCTATTAATCTTACAGACTTTACTAGTGCTTTAAGGGACTGTTCACTGGGGCATTTAGCCCACATGTACCCGTTTAATCCTATGGTAAGCTCGCACTTGGTCAGAGAAGTTAGTACGTTGAACATACTACCCTTCCTACCTATGACTCTGGCAACTTTGCTCGGCTTTATATCAATTACAAAACCATCAACGATCTTACCAAGTCCTTTACCTTTAACCGTTAGAACAGGGTCTCGAAGCCTATCGAAAGACGCTATTTTAGCTAATATGAAGTCTCCTGTGTCTAGGTAGTTTCTCAGGTTGTGTACTGCTGGGTTAAACCCCTCTATGACATCACTCGCTGGAAGAATAGCTTTGTAAGGTGCTTTTATATCAACAAACCATGATGATAAACCCACATCGACCACGACTCCGATTACGAGATCATCCTTTCGTGGTATGTAAACACCCTCTAGTGGTATAATACTGATGTTCTTGTCTTCAACGCTTACAACTCCAAGTACATCACTGTAAACCCTGTTTCCTATGATGTATATGTGCTTATCGGGGAAATGCCTAAGCTCTGCTCCTGGAGCAACCTCGTTTTCCTCGAGCACAGCGATGCAGTCTCCAGGTCTGACAAGCTGTCTATCTGCCACGATAATCTTCATAGAGTTACACCACGCTGATTATTTTAACATCTCCTCGACCCTTGGTCAAAGCGTTAACTCTGTCTATTAACTCCTGCTGTAGTCCAGCAGGTATTTCGAGTTCCACATCCAGGCTTCCATCACTGAGCCAAACCGTTTTCTTAACTGTTCCCATCCCCTGAAGCATTTTAAGACCTCTACTAGCAACATCCGGAGGTAGTTTTACAGCAACATAGGCTTTTGCCACCTTTATAGGAATAACCTTAGCCAGTTGCGAAATAATGTCTTCGAGCTGCTGCTCAGCTGGTTTAAAGGGATCCACTGAGACCCTGGCTTGCTCCATGGCTAGTTCTAGTCTTTTAACGGGTATTGGAAGCTTCGTCTTAGGGTCAACAACGTTTCTCGCTATGAGGTTAAGGATCTGAGCTTTCTTCTCCTCTATTAGCTTACGACGTTGTTCTGCTGTGAGCTGAATCTCCCCTCTCTTTATTATCTCCAGTGCAACTGTTCTGGGATCATCCGTACCAAACACGGCTTTCATGGACTCAGGAGAAGCCTTGAGTCCCTTCTTTGCATCCTTGTACAC
>JAWAHD010000052.1:0-7835 GCA_038889555.1 Desulfurococcaceae archaeon | reverse complement strand
TTAAAGAGCTTGAATCCGTGGGAGTAGATGGACTAGTTGCAACAAACACCATTGGTCCAGCTTTAAGCATAGACGTTGAAACAGGATTACCCATAGTCGGAGGACCCGGTGGTTACGGATGGATGAGCGGTCCTGCGCTAAAGCCCTTAGCGTTAGCAATCGTAGCCGAGATCGCCAAGAACACGAAACTACCGGTTATCGGTGTTGGAGGAATCTTCAGAGGTGTAGACGTAGTTGAGTACTTCATGGTTGGTGCGTCAGCAGTACAAATATGCACAGCTGCGCTCATAGAGGGACCAGGTGTTTTCAAGCGCATACTAAGAGAGCTTGAGGATTGGCTTAAACATCACGGATACAGTAGCATCCTGGACATCAAGGGTAAGAGCCTAAAGTACCTTAAACCAGAACCTCTCAGAACGTGGGCTCTACCCCCCAGAGTAGACGAGAAGAGATGCATAAGCTGCGGCTTCTGCCAACAGGTTTGCAACTACAACGCTATACACTTTGAAACAGGGAAACAGGGTAGAAGAGTAGCCGTCGTAGACCTTTCCAAGTGCTACGGTTGCGGTCTCTGCACAACCGTATGTCCAACAAGAGCCATCAAGTTCACGTAGTAACTTCGCATTCCTAATGGTTTTTACCGGTAGACTCTCTACTTAACTCCTTTCCAAATCGCTTCGTAGAGGAGAAATTTGGTAAAAAGGTGTTTTATTGTGCCGAGACTCGGTGGGTCTTTGAGTTTCTACTTAACACCGTACATTGTGAGTGCTAGAACAGCCATTTTAGTCCAAAGACCGTTCTCCGCTTGCTGATATATGATTGACCTCTTCGGGTCGTCTATTACGTCTTCGTCTGCTTCGTAACCCCTGAATATGGGTAGAACATGCATTAGTACACCATGCTTGTCCATGAGGTCCATTAGTTCTCTTGTAACCTTCCAGTTCTTGTACTTCTCGTATGTCTTGAGCTCCTCGTCCTTGAATTTGCTGTAGCCGAGCTGAACAAGAGTTGGTGAAGCCCAGTTTCTTGGGAAGACAGCGTGAGCTCCTGCTAGTGCTTCCCTCAGGTTGTCTGTAACCTCGAAAACAGCGCCCTGCTCCTTGGCGATTTCTCTAGCCTTCTCAACGAGCTTAGAGTCAAGGTCAAAACCCGGTGGTCTAGCTATTACCACGTCCACGCCGAATCTCGGAAACAGAACCATGTCCTCTTGAACACTGCACCAGCCTCTGACCTCCGGGCTGTAAGCCCACATAATAACGTACTTCTTGCCACGCGGGTTCTTGAATTTCTCGATGAATGTGAATATGTCCGCTAATCCCTGGGTTGGATGAAACATGTCGTCTGCCATGTTTATAACGGGGATCTTTGCAACTCTAGCCATTTCCCTTATGTACTTGTTGCCAACTCCGTACAAGTAGTCTATAGCCTTGTCGAGGACCCTTATCCCCAGTCCATGCCCATAGACATCGTACATTGCAGCTACGTCTCTAATATCCTCTCCAACCTTCTCTTCTTTCCCAACAGCTAACCTCGTTGTTGTTGCATCTATGTATGCCGCGTGTCCACCCAGTAGATGCATCCCTGTTTCGAATGCTGCTCTAGTTCTCGTTGATGGAGCGAAGAACAGCATGTAGAATACTTTTCCTGCTAGAACCTTGGGAATAGCCTCTGTACCGTAGTAGTGTGCTATGTTCTTGAACTCCGCTGATAGCCTGAGAGCAATGTCGATTTCTTCGTCACTCCAATCGAGTGTAGATATCAGATCTTTACCTGATAGCTCACGAACAAGGTTTCTCAAAGCGGGCATTTAATTCGCCCCTTAACTAAGAGTATAGATAGATAGGGGTTGAGTTATAAGCTTGTTCCAAGTGTTCCCGGTGGTTTAACATTGAAGGTCACTGTTGTTTTCCTAGGTAGAGCGAGTGAAATCGCTAGGAGATCACTCTTTGAAGTCGAGCTACCAGAGGAGAGCACTGTTCTCGACCTGCTTAAAAAACTCGGTGATGAAATTCACCCAGACTTGTTCAGGAGGTTTATTGAGGGGCACTACGTTTTCGTTACATACATCAATGGCGTTCCAACGATTGATCCGTCAACCAAGCTTAAGGATGGTGATCGCGTCACGTTTATAACACCTGAGATGGGCGGCTAGGTGATAGGCCAAACCGTATCAGGCTCCGAGCAGATCCCGGTTCTACTGTAGAGCTCAAAGGCTCTCTTCTCAGCTTCCTCTATGATCTCCTCCTCGTTCAGGGTTAGAACTCTCCTGTTGAACATTATCAACTTACCATCAACTATCACGTGTTTAACGTCTGAGCCTGAGGCTACAAAGACAAGGTGTGAAACCGGGTTTACCAGTGGATGCAGGTGTGGAACCCAGTAGTCGAGAACTATGATGTCGGCTCTCTTACCTACCTCTATGCTACCAACCAAGTGGTCTATCATGAGAGCACGAGCACCGTTTATTGTTGCCATCTCGACAACCTCCTCAGCTCTGACAGCTCTCGGGTTCAGCTTCGTTACGTACTGCAGGAGCGCGGCATGCTTCATCTCCCTCATGAGATCGTAGGTGTTGTTGCTTGGACCACCGTCTGTTCCCAGCGCGACGTTGACACCGCGTCTGATCATGTCTGATACTCTTGCTACACCACTACCGAGCTTCATGTTGCTAGATGGGTTGTGGCTTACATTGGTCTTTGTCTCTGCGAGTAGCTTGATCTCGTTATCATCAACCCAGACGACGTGGACGAGAACAACGTTTCTACCAGTTAATCCAACCCAGTGAGCAAACTCCACTGGTTTCTTACCGAACAATCGCACAGTGTACTCTACGTCTTCTTTTACCTCAGCAAGATGCATTGTTACACCTGTGTTGAGCTCTCTTGCTTTCTCCGAGACCTTCCTGTACAGCTCTACGCTCACAGCACCGGGTGTTCTCGGACCGAACCAGATCCACACTCTGTTGCCTTTCCCGTGGTACTTGTAGTAGAGTCTAAGCGTATCGTTGAAACTAGCATCACCTGACTCGATTAAACCCTCGTGAATAGCCTCATCCTCGAGAGCGTACCCCCTTAAGTCCATTACGTGCCTAGCAAAGACTCCTCGCAGTCCAGCCTCGTAGACGAACTCTACTATGTTGTCAGGTCCGTACCTTCCCACAAGGCCTGTTTCAAGGAACGTTGTTGTCCCCGTTTTTATCATCTCTAGTAGAACTAGCTTTGCTGAGGCAAGAGCTTCCTCAGGCTTGTAGTTCCCCTGTAGTGGCCAAACTCTGTTTTTAAGCCAGTTTATTAGTGGCAAGTAGTCTGCACAGTGCCTGAGTAAGCCTTGAACAAGGTGAACATGCGTGTTGATTAATCCCGGCATTACAATATCCTTCTCTGCGTTTATTACAATGTCCGAGTAGTACCTGTACCTTGCGTCAAGCTCATCCCTCTTACCAACATCCACGATGACACCATTACTGATGGCTACTGCCCCATTCCTGATGATCCTTCTCCGAGGATCCAGCGTTAGTACCCATCCACCCCTAACGTATATGTCAACCATGGAGAGACCACCGGGTTTCAACGTCTACGTATATAACCCCGCGATTTTAAACCTATGGTTAAACCCACAGGTGAAGTCGTTGAATACTCTAATAGAAAAGTACAGTTTGAGTGAACGAAGAGAACTCATTCTCGCTTCTCGTGGTGCAATTCCTGCTGACATGGTTTTAACTAACGTAAACATAGTTGTTCCAACCACCGAGGAGGTACTGGAGAACTATAGTGTTGTTATTAAGGACAAGAGGATCGCCAGGATTGGTAGAATAAAGGACATCTCCAGGTACATCTCCAGTAGAACACAAGTAGTTGACTGCGAGGGTAAGTACGCTCTACCGGGTTTCATAGATCTCCACATACACGTTGAATCCTCATTGCTAAACCCAGTAGGCTTTGCAAAAATAGCACTTAAGCATGGAACAACAACTGTTGTAGCGGATCCACACGAAATAGCGAACGTTCTCGGAGCCGAAGGCGTAGAGATCTTCATATCGTCTACGAAGGATCTTCCACTAAAGTTCCTAGTGGAAGTCCCAAGCTGCGTTCCAGCAACTGATCCGTACCTAGGGCTCGAAACAGCACCAAACGTAATTGACTCCACGACCGTATCAAAGCTCGTGGAGCACGAGAACGTTTGTGGATTAGGCGAGGTAATGGATTTCATCAGCGTTGTACACGCCTCCGAAGAGGTTTTAAGGAAAGTAGAGGTGGCTAAGAACAGAGGCTTGATCATAGATGGTCATGCACCGCAGTTAAAGGGTTCACATCTTGACGCGTACATATCAGCAGGTATAATCAGCGATCACGAAACAACAACGCTCGATGAAGCAGTTGAAAAGCTGAGAAGAGGAATGTGGATTTACATCAGGGAGGGTAGTGCTTGGAGAGATCTTGAAGCTCTAGTTTCCATCGTGAGGGAAAATGCTTGCGATCTATGCGTCTTCGTCAGTGATGATCTGAACGTTTACGACCTTTTCACGAGAGGACACATGGACAGGATCATCAACCGTGCTATTGAGCTCGGAGTAGACCCTGTGAAAGCAGTTAAGTACGCTACATTGTACCCGGCAATTAGGCTTCACCTAGAAGATCACATCGGTTTGATTGCGCCTGGTCGCATAGCGGATATAGTATTAACGAGCAGAATCGAGAGAATACAACCAGAAACGGTGATAGCAAACGGAGAACTCGTATACTACAAGAACACTCTGCAGAGAGAGTTCAAGAAGCCGGAGTATCCTCCACGCGTACTTCAAACCGTGAAACTTGGAAAACTACCAGAGGTTATCTCATATACTCCTAGATTAAAGGAGTTCGTTGAACACGGGTGTGCGAGAGTAAACGTTATCGAGGTTAAACCAGGCTCTACGTTAACCAAGAAGGTTGTTGAGGAACTCGAGGTTGAAAACAGCGTCTTGAAGACGAACTATGAAAAAGACATCATGTACGTTGTTGTAGCCGACAGACACACGGGTAGTGGTAGATTCTCAACAGGGTTCATCAAGGGGTTAGGCTTTAAGGCTGGTGCAATAGCTCAAACCATAGCACACGACACTCACAACCTCGTAGTAGCGGGCTGGAACCCGAGAGACATGGATACTGCTGTGAGAGAGGTTGAGAGAATACAGGGTGGTATAGTCATCGTAGACAACGGTGAGATCGTAGCAGAGTTGGAACTGAGGTTAGCGGGCTTAATGAGCATCGAAGAACCCGAGGTAATATACGAGAAGTACACGAGGATGCTCGAGTACATTAGAAGCCACTACAACGTTCACTTTGAGTCGTTCTTCATGACACTGAGCTTGGTGTCACTACCGGTAATACCCGAGGTTAGGATCACTGATAGAGGTCTTGTAGATGTTCAAAGCGGTAGACTTATTCCTCTCGTTGAGGAGGTGTATAAAAAGTAGGATTATAGGTCTAGCTCCTCTAGTATTATCCGTCTGCTCGCTACTTCTTTTTTCTTTCTGAAGAGCCTTGTACTGAAGTACCTTGCTGCGTAATCCGGTAGAATAGTGACAACTTTGTCACCTTCTCCAAGTCCGTACTGCTCAGCCACTTTGATCGCTGCTGAAACGTTTGCACCACTACTTATTCCAACCGGTAACCCCTCTTTCCTGGCCAACTCCCTTGCCATCAGTATAGCTTCTTCGCTTGAGACTGCTACGAAGTCGTCGAGAAGATGCTTGTACCTGGCAACAATGTCGGGTACGAAGCCATCACCAACACCCTCCACTTCGTGTCTACCACATGCTTCAACTACACCCTTCTTAAACCAGGACGTAGCTACTGCGCACTCAGCAGGCTCTGCTCCCACGACGATCACGTTTCTACACTCCTCTTTGAGCCTCTTAGCAACACCTACAAGGGTTCCACCGGTTCCAACGTTGGCTACGAAGGCTTTAGGACATCCAAGTTGTTCAATGATCTCTTTCCCAGTGGTCTCGTAGTGCGCTTCAATGTTAGCTTCATCACTCCATTGGTCAAACAAGTAGTACTTATCAGGGTTCTCAGCAACCAGTCTCTTTGCAACCTCGAGAGCTCCTCCTGCGTCTACTTCACCACCTGGTGTAAAGTAGAAGTCTGCACCGAGAAGCTTCATGAGCATGAACCTCTCTGCGCTCATTTCCTCAGGGATCACTATCAGCACTTTGAAACCAAGTGATGCACCAACCGATGCGAAAGCTATACCCGTGTTACCTGTCGTAGGTACTACGAGAGTCATACCTGGCTTCAGCTCGCCCTTCTCAAGAGCTCTTCTAATCATGTACACTGCGATTCTATCTTTAACGCTGCCGGAAGGGTTGAGAAACTCCATTTTACCCCAGATCTCGGCTTTAACGCGAGGTGGGAGAACTCTGGTGATTCTTATCACAGGTGTTTTTCCTATGCAATCGATTAGGCTGTTGCACACCTTCAAGCTCTCTCCCTCGCGTTTACAGTGATCAAGCGTTCCGTTTTTAACTAGCTTTCACAAAATTCCATCCATGGAGACTCCTGTTGGAAAACCGTAAGACTTTTAATCTAGAATATCCTAGGATTACTAACGAAGGTCTGAGGTGATCGTTCATCCATAGCTTTGATATATACCGCCCTAAATCCTTATCAGAGGCTCTTGAGTTTCTTGCAAAGAACTCTCCCGATGTTAAGCCTTTAGCTGGTGGAACAGAGCTACTACTTCTGATCAGAGACAGGAAGATACCTACACCAAGGTTCCTACTGGATCTTTCACCTCTCAGAAGAGAGCTATCCTACGTGAAAGTAGAAGATGGAAAAGTGAGAATTGGTGCTTTAACAAGAGTTTACGACTTGAGCACGAGCATACTTCACAGGGACGTTAGGTTCGCTGGTTTCGTGGATGTCTGGAAGAAGTTTGGAACACTAGCTATAAGGTTCTCTGCTACGATCGGAGGCAACGTTGCAACTGCGACTCAGTACAGTGATTACATTCCACTGCTCCTCGTGTATGATGCTCGTGTTAAACTTGCAAGCGTTGATGGTGAAAGAGAACTATCCCTTGAGGAATTCCTACTAGACAACAGGGTAACTGCTCTGAAACCACACGAGCTCATCACGGAGATCACCTTTGAATACCCCCCGGATAAAACAAGCAGTGCTTTCGTGAAATTCGACAGAAGAAGCTTACTCATCGCAGGAGTGGTAACTTGCGCTGTTTACGCAACCTTCGTGGATGGGGTCATGAGAGATGTTAGAGTAGCGTATGATATGGTTAAGGATAAGCGCATTCCCGCGAGAGTTAGAGAGATCGAGGAGTTTCTTAAAGGCAAAGTCTACACAGAGGAGCTCGTTGAAAATGCGGTTGAGGATGTTCTTCCAAGAGTGATGAAGAGGGTTACCGACTGGTGGACAACAGCTGAGTACAGGCTGGAAATGTCCAAGGTTGCGTTGAAGGATGGACTACGTGTAGTGAAGGAGAGAGTTGAAAAGGGGTGTTCTGCTTGAAGACGCACAAAGTGCGTCTTGTTGTCAACGGAAGAGAGTTCACCGTTGATGTTCCTGCAGACGAGCGTTTGTTAAACACGCTAAGGTATAGACTTGGCTTTATGAGTGTTAAGAAAGGTTGTGGTAGAGGAGAGTGTGGAACCTGCGTTGTTCTAGTGAATGGAGAACCGAGGAACTCCTGCTTACTGCTCACAGCTACGCTTGATGGAGCTGAGGTTGTAACCCTCGAGGGTATTGCACCTAGCGGTATGCTTCACGCTGTTCAAGTAGCTCTGCTGGAGACTGGTGGAATTCAGTGTGGTTTCTGCGTACCAGGTGTACTCATGG
>JAWAHD010000051.1:0-8459 GCA_038889555.1 Desulfurococcaceae archaeon | reverse complement strand
CTAAGTCTCGGGTTAAATACTCTGTCCAGGGTGAATCCTATCATTGCGAATGCTATCGATAGCAACATTAAGGATACTGATGGTGCTAGGATCCAGTGGTACGCTCTAACGAATAATGCTTGCTTCTCTAGTGCTTCGTTTAAGATTTTACCCCAGGTTATTGTCCTTGGGTCTGATATTCCAAGTAATGCTAATGCTGCTTCAAGGAAGACGAACGATGGTACGGATGTTACTATGCCTGGTATTAGAACCGGAAGCACTCTTGGAACCATGTACCTGAACACTATTCTAAAGCTACTTGCACCATAGGCTCTCGCTGCTTCGATGTATGGCATTTCGCGTATCTGGAGGAACATTGCTCTCTGAGTTTTCAACCCACCGCTTCCCAGAGTACTGAGGAATATGACCATTAACAGCAATGTCCAAACCGTGAAACCGTAGAACAGCATTATTAGCACTAGTGTCGGTAGGAACGGTATTATCATAAAGATCTCGTTCACTCTTGAAACACCCTCATCAACAGCGCCTCTAAACCATGCAGCTGTAGCTGCTATTACCATGATTAGTAGCGTGGTAATGAGTGATGCCAGTAATCCAAATGAAAGAGCTATTGGTGCTCCCCATGCGATGCCCATGAAGAGATCTCTTCCTTGCCAATCGGTACCTAGAAGACCGTAGAGCGTTCCCCTCAGTAGAAGCTGAACTTCAAGGGTCTCAAGCCCTGTCACTACGAAGTACTCGTATAATAGCATGTAGGATCCCTTCAAAGGCCTTATACTCGTTTGATTAGAATTGACAAACTCCTCGTCGTCCATGAATAGAACCTGTACCGGGTCTAGTGATACTGTGAGATTAACATCGTACGTTCTACGTAGCAATGCTCTATACCTTCTAACGACAGGGTGTTCTTCGCCTGGTTGACGAATTATACCGATGGTTGTACCACGAGGACTAATCAACCCCTCGTATAGCGTTATGTTTAAACCATTTGGCTTGACTAATGTTACTCTTACTCCAATGTTCTTTGTTAACTCCGTGTCGTTTCTGGGAACTGGTTGTATAGTTAAACGCCCTGATCTCGGGAAAACGTCGTAGTCGTATGTGAAGTTTATTTCAACTCTCCTAATCTCTAGTCCTCCATACTGGATCTCGGTAGACATGTTAACGAATCTTCTCGGTACATTGAACCTGTCTATGTAGAGGGAGCCAACTATCTCCTTTCTTCCGGTGAAGTACTGCATCCATGCTGGTGGAGCCCACTCGGGTATATCAGCCCATGCTTCAGCGTTATTCCATTTCGCTATTGCTTCCTCGTATGGCCATGTTACAGCAGCATACACCGAAAGCGATATGAAGAATACTATGATGATCAACCCGGCTATGAACGACCTGAAGTGAACTAGTGCTCTTAAAGCTGCTTTACCACGTACTGCCATTGATTACTCACCTCCAACTCTAACTCTCGGGTCTACTATGGCGTACACTATGTCCAGTGCTATGACGCTGATTGCTAATAAGTATGCGTATATCACTACTATTCCAACTATTACTGGTGGATCCATGTTTATGCCACCACCTATTGCTTGGTTTAGCACTGTTCCTAAACCAGGCCAGTTGAAGACTCTCTCTGTGATGATTGCACCCATCCATGATGATATCAATATTAGAACAAACGATGTTATTATTGGAGGTAGGGTTGGCCTTAGAATGTACCTTCTGACTATCGTTTGCTCTGGTATTCCTCGTGCTCTCGCGTACTCAACGTACTCCTCGGTTGAGAACAGGAGGAAGAACGTTCGGTAGTGATATACTCCTATAGGTAGGTATGCTACCATCCAGGATATTATGGGTAATGCCATGTGCCATAGAATGTCCAGCGCTAACATCAGTGGATCCTCTGGTGGAGGCTGACTGGTCATACCTCCATCCGGGAATATCATTATACCAAACGCTTGTCTAGGCCATACCGCTAGGAGCAGGAGTAGGAATACTCCGTAGAACCAGCCGGGCATTGATGAGAGCGGTGCTAAGCTTACAGCTATTTTGTCGGCTAAGGTACCGTACCTCCTGGATAATAGTAAACCTAGGTATATCTGCGTGAAGAATATGATTATATTGGCAGTTGTAAACAGGAGTATTGTTTGCGGGAGAGCTTCAGCTATTATGTCGACAACCCAGTCTGATCTCGTCCTGAAGCTACGTAGTGCTGGTTGCATTGCTCTTCCAAAGTTCAAAACTATTGCTCTGCGATAGTGGTTTAGTATTCTTATGAATGGTGGTGTTTCAGGGTCTAATCCCATGGCTTTTAAAACGTTCATCGCGTGTTGTAGAACTATGGCATCCTTACATTCAGTAATGCATTTATCAAGTTCTTCACTAGTGAACTCTCCTTTTTCACTTGTTAACTTCTCAGTACATGCCATTCTGCACTGAGCAGTAAGCTGCTCGTTCATAACCCTATCCATGTACAGGAAGGTTCTAGTGTTAGCAATAACCTCTTGCATGACTATTTCGTCGAGTTTTCCACCTAGGTTAGCAATGAAAACCACGAGGAAAATAGCTATGAGTAGTGAAACACCTACCGAAGCACCTCTTATTGCCAAGTATCTTGCTAATCTTTTAAAACCTGTTCTCCTAGCAGAGACCATCAAAAACAACCTCTTTAAACCCGTGCCCCTACTCTGTAATCATCTAGGAGGTTTAAATACATGTCTTTGAACGTTTCATAGGCATAACATTAGTTGTTCATTGCAGCTTTGTGAATTCCACTGAAGTAAGAACAGTTGTTTTAAATCTATAAGCAATGCATAATACTCTCATGCATAAAATGATCCTTACTATTCGAGATTAAGGGCAAGCCCCTAGTTCACTAGTACAAGAAGTGAGAATACAGTGAACTTGGATTCTGCAAGTAGAATCATGGTAATCCAGGAAAGATGAATATAAAAAATTAAAAAAGATATGTTTCGGTTACTTCTTTTTCAACAGGAATCCTGCTGCTCCAACTACTAGGTTTATAATTCCTAGAGCTAGAACTGCGTATACTATGGTTGATAGTGAGTTAACTCTTTGAGCAACCTCATTTGTTCTCTCGTCAACAGTGCCCTCTAGCTCGGTAACTCTTCCCGAGAGTGCATCTATCTTTGTTGAAACTCCTCTTATGTCTTCTCTTGTAACGTTAATAGCTGATGCCATTGTATCAATACTTACATCTAACGATGTTCTCACGCCCTCGACCATCGCTGTCAGTGAGGTACCTAAGCCTGTTATAGCATCAGCAACCTCCTGAGATACCAGGGCTAATCTAGACGCAAGTTCACTAACTGTAGCGTTGAACTGTTCTCTCATAACGTCAATAGCTCCTACCAGTTCTTTTCTAACTGCTTCAATTTGCTGGAAGATCAGCTCTGGTGGTACAACCAATGTGGCTACTTTCGTCTCAACTGCTGGAATACCAACTACTCTTGATACTGCAATTATTCTGAACTCGAGCATACCTATGGATAACTGCTTGGTATCTTCAGCTGTGAGTGTTATTTCCCAGAGTCCTCCTCCAATACTCCTGGCACGACCACTTAGTACACCTCCAGCGTGGATGATCACGTATGATACTAACTCGATTAGGTTGTCTGGGTATGGGTTACCTTCTTTATCTGTCAGCTCTATTGCTATAGTGACATCTCTGCCATAGAATATAGTGGATGGAACTTCTGCTCTTATTACTGGAATTGGTGGTTCTGCTAAGAACGCATACTTGTCTGGTGGATCAACGTGTAATCTGTTCGCTCTTAGAACTATTCGATCCTTAGTAGCACTAACGAGGTAGAATGGTCCGTTTCCAACCCACATGTGACCCATGGTTGTGTACCAGGACTTGAGATTGCTCCACCTTGCAGTTGCCTTCTCGGGAGTTATGTATGCTGAGAGAACTTCTCTGTACGGTATGTAGCCTGTAGTTAAGAACTCGTCTAGTATTGGAGCTAGTTTTTCTAGAGTCTTCGGTGATAGCAGGTCTGCCCAATCAGCTCCAGTAGCTGCCGCCTTGGCTGAGGTGAATGCAACTAATCTTCTTCTTTCACCTTCAGCTATGAGCTCAACTACGTGCCATGGACCCGGACCCTGTGAGTAGTACGGCCAGAATGCACTTGCAGCTGCACCAGCAATCCACTCCGCGTCCAAGTACCAGATGTCAGTGTAGTACTCTATGACCAGCGGGTTAGTTTGAATGATCCTGAATCCTCTGTAGTTGGGGAACCATGCTCTGAACGATGGTACGTAAGCTGAGTCATAGAGTGGACTACCAATGCATGCTCTATCGAATGTTAGTATGAACGTGTATACGAAATCGGCTATATCGAATGTTGAGTTGTCATGCCACCTGTAGTCTCCCTTGAACAGTACGTCATCGTAGTATACTATAGTTCTAGCCTCAGCTGTTCTAACAACAGAGTAGCCTGTGATGTTGAATGCTCTCGATACAATTGTTGGATCCGCTTCTACTTCTTTAACTGTGTATATCTTCTTGGTTCCACAGTCGTAGAGTAGCCATGCATCGTCGGGAACAGTTATGTTGTCCTTTGGAAGCCTGACTACTTCAACCCATGGTAATGTACTGAATACCGGTAGCTCCTCATTGACGTAGACCACAGCCCTCTTAATCCTGTGTGGCCAGTACAGACCCGAGTAGGGGTCTGGATAGTACGGTAGCTCACCTGTGGCTCTTATAACCGCTTGATCGAAGATCCAGTTGCTACCTGCAACAGGGTTCCATGGCTGTACGAGTAGATCTCTGTAAGCAATTCTTACTCTAGCGTCTCTCAGAGCAGCTGGTGGGCGATCCGTGAACCTGATAGTCCACGGCCAGAGCCAGGCACCCGAGTATCCACCAGCTAAGTCTGAAGCCAATACGACGTTGGGTCTTCTAGCCCACACCGATATTCTGTTTGCAATGAATATTCTCTGGTTTTCAACAGTAACCGATAGCTCCAGGGCTCTAGCCATTAGTTCTCTTCTCTCTTCAAGGGACTTGAACTCGTTGTAGTACAGTTTCCTGGCTACCTCGAAGAACTCAGGAGTGTTAATTATCTTCTGCCATAGTAGCTCTGGTCTTCCAAGCTTTGTGTAGAAGAATCCGAAGTTGCCTGATTGGTCTCTTGCTACAACTGTTGTAATCCATCCACCAGTGTACAAGTGCATTGTACCATCATCGGGGTCCGCGGCTATCCAGTATGGAGCTAGATCGGCTGACCTACCATAGTATCTTAGTACTGTGAATCCTAGTCTTTCAAGCTGGGATGATATGTAGTCACCAATTGGTTTTCTAACATCCTCTATTCTTATCAAGAATATTAGTATAACTGGTTCACCCTTGTAGTACCATTTACCGTCTCTGAACTCGGCACCCATCTTGACCATTTCTTCTCTAATTATTCTGCTTGCCTCAGCGAAGTTGTATTTTAGCTTCATCTCTAGAGGTATGATCACATCAGCAAGTCTACCGTAGTCTGGGAAAGCTGGAGTTAATGCTGTGTACCTCGGGGTTAGTAGTCCTTCTCCGATTCTTTCAGCTATGAAGTCTCTGTCTATTAGTAAGTGCAGTGCGTATCTTATTCTCGGGTTGCAGAACGGGTTGAACAGTATCTTGCCTTCGACCTCGGGTCTCGGAAGCTTGCTTGGGTTTGGAAATACAGGTTCAATTATCTCGCCTGTTGTTTCATTGAGTTTGCACCTGTAGTTTACAGTTATCTCATAGTATAAACCGTACGATACGGTGTGAGGTAACCCTGTCTCTAGGACTCTTCGATACATAGCACCTGTTTCTATAGGGTCAAACATTACATCATGAGCTCCTCCGATCATCTTCTCGAGCGATAGTGCTAACTCCGGTTCTCTTACGAATTCAACCTCGCCAACGTAGGGTCCTCTGTAGGTGAATTGCGCTTCGGTTGTGGGTACCATAGCGATTACAGCTACAATTGATAATACTATGAGGGAGAGTACTACCGTTGAGGTTATGTTCCTATTCACTGGAGACTCACCCACTCCAAGTTCTAATCTCCCTCGGGGTTTTTAAGCATTTTATCGCTGTGGTGAAATAACAGATAACTCTCTAAGCTACATCTTGGGGTATTAATAGTTCAATGCACATATCCACTATGTGGTGTTCTACTTGCACGAGTGGGCAGTAGCAGAGTCCATTGTTCTCTACTTAAAGAACAAGGGTGTTACAAAAGCCAGGAAGGTAGTAGTGTACCTTGGTATACTGCAGAATCTGGACAAGGATGCTCTATTGTTCGCTGTTAGCGAGCTTGCTAAAAACGAGGGTTTGATACTGGATAGTGTAGAGTTCGCCGACGAGGAACCCCTTTTCAGGTGCAACACCTGTGGGTACGCATGGAAGCTGGACACAGGATCTTTATCTGACGATGTTCGCGAAGCAGTACACTTCATACCGGAGGTTGTTCACGCCTACTTCAAATGCCCAAGCTGTGGTAGTAGGGACTTCGAAGTAGTCCAAGGACGTGGTGTATCAAGAATAGAGGTGATTCCCTACGATTAGTGATCCAAGATTTCACGGTGCTGTGAACCGTTTAAGGAGGCTAAGACAAGTGTTCTTCGTGATGAGTAGTAAGGGTGGAGTTGGTAAAACAACAATATCCGTTCTGCTATCTCTAGCTTCATCGAGCATGCAGGGTTTAACGGGTCTCTTAGACCTGGATTTCGTAAATCCATCAACACATGTTCTACTCGGCTTAGACATCAATAACATTGAGTACAAGGAGGAGAATGGTGTTGTTCCAGCACATATAGACAACATAATGTACTTCACCATAGCCTACTACACGAGAGGACTGCCAACCCCTCTGCATGGAAAAGCTCTTAGGAATATTCTATGGGAGGTTTTGTCCATCGTGAACTGGGATGGCGCAAGATCGCTTTTCGTTGATACTCCGCCTGGAATAAGTGATGAACACCTGGAAGTTCTCTACAAGCTACGTGGTGTAATAACACCTGTTATTGTAACAACACCAAGTAGGCTTTCTCTAAACTCAACTAAGAACCTCGTAAGTTTGCTTAGAGAATCCGGGTTCGCAAGGGTTTACCTCGTGGAGAACATGAGCAATTGCTACTTGAGAGACTTTGCGCGCAGCATCGGAGTTCAATACGCTGGCTGCGTTCCGTACATACCGTTCTTCGAGGAGCTGACTGGAGACATTAGCAAGCTCAGAAGCATTGTGAACACTGTGAAACCTGTTCTTAACACTTTGCTCGAAGAATCGTAATGACAGATCAGCCAGCCTTGAACTCAGCCTCTTCTAGGAAGAACCAGGCCGGGATACGATTCTATGTATCTCGTAATGAACGAGGCTACTGTTGCTAAACCACCTGATACCTCCAGTTTGTAGCTTCCTGTCTCGGTGTTAACGCTGTAAAGACTTATACTTGATATTCCCCCGCTTGATAAGTGAAAGTAGAAGTACTCCTCGAGTTCCTCGAGGGGGGATCTAGGCATCAACGTGCTGTTCACCATGGATATGAAGCCTATTGATGTGTCAACTATTAGGAGTCCTTGCTCTCTGACAGGTATAAAGACTGCTGCATGCTTCGATCCATCGGCTAACTCCATGAAAGCAAGCCATATGGTGTAGTTCACACCTCTTAAGTACTTAAAGTAGTACGTTAGTAACGCGTAAACAAGTATCGCGTGGTCTTCGCAGTCGCCTCCACCGCGTCTAATGGTTTCAGTGGGTGGCTGAACGTAATCTTTTACTTCTCTGAAGTCGTATATGCAGTAAACATCTGAGTCCACGGTAGTACAAGTATACCTGTGATCAACTATTGTTATTCTAGGATCCGATATATACCCTATGTTCCTTCTCACCCAGCTGTAAATACGCTCAATGGTTATCCACTCATCGCGGGGATCAACCCCTATGTTAACAATGTACCATTTCATAGCTACCACTTCATCCTCGTTCAGAACCATGGGTAGAACGTGGGGAACACAGCAGTACTTTCTAAGCATACCAACTACTTTGCTTAACGACTCGTTTAAACCATAAGCTACATTGAGTAATCTCGAATACTGAGCTTCTACTTCTAGTAGGCGAACTTCATAAGACCTCAAGGTAGAACCATAGTGCGATGATGTAACAGTGTAGGTCAAAGCAGATGATAAAACAATGAGCAGTACAACCAGCACAGCCTTTCTCCTGATTATTTTGAGAAACAGTTCGATCATGCTTAAAATCCAACCACTCATCCTAAGGTACCTCTCCCTACAGCACTTCTAAAACAATATAATGCAATAGCACCTCTTAGACCCACTACTACGAGAAGAGGATGTCTAATTAGATGGCTATTTTGCCGAGCTTTACTCTGAAGCGCCCAATTGATGTATGTAGGTATATAATGAGAGTAGTGTCGGGGATTTCCTCGTCTAAGTAAAAGTTAACTTC
>JAWAHD010000050.1:0-8546 GCA_038889555.1 Desulfurococcaceae archaeon | reverse complement strand
CTCACTGTGTACCAAAGCGATGGCTCAACATCGAAAACTAGAACTCTGAGCAGAGAGTAGAAGAGAGCTACCACTAGTGCACATGCACCCGTTGACAGTGGAACAAGAGCAATCCAGCTCCTCCACTTCACGAACAAACCACGTAGAGCAAGCAAACTCGTGGAGAACACGATTAACGTGAACAGAAGGAAGAACCTGGAGATGGATGCAATGCTCTCGAGGTGCGGATACAGTACTCGTTGACCATTCAAGTAGATCTCGTAATCTATCAGCGATATAAAGCCTGATACGATCTCACCTTCGTAGACTACCACACGGTTGAACAGAGCGAAAACCAAGAAGACTGAGACCACTAAGCTCACAGCTGTGGAGAACGCTAGGAAAGCTAAACCCAGTTTACCGGGTCTGGTGAACCAGTAGTCCCGGATTTCACGATGAATCCACACGTAAAGCTCATGGTTCACTACACTACTGGTGTTGTTCGACATAAGCACTCACACTCCTTGTTAAACTAAGAAACTCATAGAGCACATAAACTCTTGCTCTTCTCACACCCAGCTCTCCCAGGTTCACAGTGTAACTACTCAGCTTGCTCAGTGTAAACCTAGTGGAGTATACAATGGTTTCTCTGTCTAGGTCTACGATTACTACTGTTGCGTTTAAGTCAACAGGGTTTTCGTTAACAACAACCACTGATCCATCCACGTGGCGTAGCACGAGATCGCTCCACTTGAACATTATCGTAAACGCGAGGATCATTTCACCTTTGTCCAGGTACAGCTTGCACCTGAATGGAATAACCTCCTCTAGCACCAGGTAGGATGGTATCAACGGGAGGTCACTTGGAATAAACCTAGTATTGTACGCTTCCTCGTAGAGTTCCCATGGAACACGTAGAACGATAAGCTCTTTATCTATGATCTCAGTTGAAATAGCAAAGGTGCGTCTATTACCGTTGTTACTGTTGTTGTAACCGTTGATTCCGTTTACGCCGTTACCAACTCCTACTGTAGCAGTGCACGACGCGTTCAACAGAGTGTAGTAGTCTCCTGTTCTCAGCCTTACAACCACAGTACTGTTCTCAAGGTAGAACTCTGGTACTGCTTCAACTCCTGGGATAGTGTACTGTGGAGTGGACTGCTCAACGAACATTCCACCAGCTATCATGGTGTTAACTAGTAGTACAATGGACAAAGCAGGTAGGAAGGTGCTGTACTCACCTAGAGCTCTCGTTTTCCTCAGTGAAAACGTGATCTTCGCCAACGGAATGAACGCTACGAGTGCAACAAGAGGAATCCACACCTCCCTGGGTACAACAAGTATTACCTTGAACAACCTGAAGCCGTTAGCACCGTTCATTCCGTTACCAACCAGGTAGGCTCTTCGCTGGTTCTCTCCGTTGACACCGTTGAAGATGGTTTCCAGGTAGCCTAGTCCATTGTTGTTGGCATTGTATCTACCTAGAGTACACGCGGTATTCCACCAGCCTGGAAGACAAGCCAGAACTAGACTTCCGGGTTCAACGCTGTTGCCGTTAACTGGTGTAATCAACCCCAGGTCAAATCTGCGAATGAACGGGTTGTCTAATGGAGAAATGAGTAACCCCAGGGGGAGAACAAATGGTTTACCAAGTGATATGATCAAGAGTAAGACGAGTGGAAGATAGGGGAGAACACCGATTAGTCTACGTTTACGACGAGGAGGATGAGAGGATTTTATGGAAAAAAACCTTTGGGTTTAAACATGGTTTTCACCACATCTACTATGGTAGTAGAACTCCGGTTGGTGGTTCGCCAGATTCTGGTGTTACGTAGAATCCGACCTTGAAGGCTCCTGTTCCCGTGGCGGATGCGTCGATGTACAGGTCTAATCTTAAGCTACTGTTAACAGGTAGACTTATCGCTGGTGTCATAGCTCCTAGATTACGGAGGTCAAGAGATGCTACGAACACCCAACCTGTGGCAGTATAATTGTATACTATTAGAGTAGCGTTTGTTGCTACTGAACTCATATTTGTGCTCTCCACTCTAAGGTACACGTAGACGGGGTTTCGTGCTGTGGTTGACTCAGCGTAGTATCCGAAGCCGTAGAAGTCCTGTATGTACCAGGAGCCAACGGTTACGTTGAACAATGCTGATATAGACTCGTAAAGGTAGTTCATTCCTGTGCTGGGTACACGGCAGACAATGTCACCGGGGGTCACTGTGACCGTTGCGCCTGTTCCAAGTATTGGTGCATTTAGGTTTGTTCCAGCGCTTGGTAAGTAACCCGCGAGTCCCGGATGAGCAACTGTGCTGTAGAATCCAACACATCCATGTACTGCAGCTGCTTCTGGTCCGTAGACGAGTACTGTACCAGTTAGCCATCTGTATGTGAACACCGTAGCGTTTACTACTGCTAGCATTGCCACTAATCCTACTGATAGCAACAGGATTCTTCTGTCCACGCTCTTTCACCTTTTTTCATTCAAGTGAGTTTAACCTAGTGATCCCTTATAAACTTTATAGTCTGATCACGCGTTGAAGTAGAAACTAGGCGTTTGCTCCTAGGTAGAATCCTAGTCTGAAGACCTCTCTTCCGGGTTTAACCGCGTGAATTATGAAGGTAACTCTGTAGTAGTGTTCTCCTGGTTGAACATGCATTCTGACTCTAGTTACCGTAGACGCGTTCACGTATACACGCGTGTGCTTGTTCTCGAGTACAACTACTAGTTGATTCTCGCTCAAAGGCTTCTCGACAACCACGTCGACTACTAGATCACTGCTCGTGTTCACGTAGAAGAACAAGATTGCTCTGTAAACTGTTGTTCCAGGGGATTTAGCAACAACGTTTACACGAACGTGCTCGTACACTCTTCTTTCAAGCCTATCTCTGCATTGAACATTGTATCCTCTAATCCCCACGTCTCCTGTGAACAGCTCGGATACGATAAACCCTGCACAGTGCACACTTATAGCATCTCTACGTTCTTCTAGCCATTGAACCAGAATCCGATCAAGATTGTAAGCGTATACTCGTGGATTGAACAGTAAACCCATGAGCAGAGTTAAGAGTATTAACAAGGGTGTTGCAAGTCTTCTTCTCAAGGTAAGCACCTTGGCTTAACTAGTACTCTCTGTCTTCTATTCTCAAGCTATGATGAGGCTAATAAGTTTACAACAACCGGGTACTCGCTGGTAACTACTGTGAGTCCTGTTACAGGGTCTACACTGCTGGATTCAACGTAAATAACCAGTCTGGATGCTGAGCCTGCAGTCGTATAGTATCCCCTGAGATAAAGGAAAACTCTTTCACCGGGTTCTAGGTGACGAGTTGTCCACGATGTAGTGGTTTCTGTAACCATGCCGTTACTAACCGATATGAAGGTTTCGACAAGCAGATTACCCTGTGAGTCAACGAGCATTATAATAAGGTTTATGTTGCTCACAGTACTGTACTCTTCTACTAGCTTAAGCCTTACTCTAGCTGGTACAGTGTTTCTGTTGATCAGCTCTACAGCTATGAAGCCCGTGTTGTTCGTGTAGTCGTTTCCCACCGGTAGAGCCGCTTCTACGATCGCTACGTTGTTGTTGAACCCTGGATTCGAAACCACGGTTGCATTGGTGATCTCGATGATCGCGAAGGCTTGAACAGAGCGTTCAAGGACATGGCGGTATGCTAGAACCTCGCCCATGGAGGTGGGGTACTTAACCTGTATCACTGAGCCCGCGTCGAGGTATGATATGGGTAGAACTACGTCTTCACCCGTGGATACAGCTCTGAACAATAGTTCACCGCTAGCATCGTACACTTCAACAATGTAGTCTTCTGGTACACCTCTGATCCTTATGTTCGCACTCAACGCTCTCTTCAGGTTCTCAGCTAGAACGAGGAACTCGTATGTAGCAGCTGTGTTGTTCACTACGAGAGATGCTCTGTGGCTCCACGTTTTACCGGGAGTACCAGGTAATCTTACATTATAATTCGTTGTTCCCACTGTTGCAATGGTAGTTAAGTTCATATCGTAGAGTGCTACGGTGATGTTGTACCTGTTGACGTTTTGATCAGACTTAACGTAGGCTGTTATTATGAACTTCTCGTTGATGATCCTCTCTATGGGTATCAATAGTGGAGTTGATGCTACTAGATCCACCGAGGAACCGGTATCCTTTCTTTCGTATAGTTCTATGACCAGGTAGCTACGGTTACCTTCATCAATGCTGATCCCCATGAAGACGATCTTCTCAACGGGCTGATCGTCCTTGAAGTCGAAGTAAACTCCAATACCCCACTTACCGGGTAAACCACCACTTAGCTTCATCACGGTTGCAAGCCAGGCTCCACGTATGAGATCCAACTCTATGTTCAAATCGTACCTGTATATGAAGCCAACTCCACCGAACGCTGTCGAATAATCTAGGTCTATCACGATAACTCCGTCATCTGTTAAGTTGAAGAATGCTCCATGTGCACTCCACTCTGTGATGTTCGACAAGAGGTTGTTCACTGTTTCATCCGGCTTCACCTGTATGTCGATGAAGGTTACGTTGTACACTGGTCTGTGGTAGCTGGGTGGCAGGTACAAGTACATTACTGTAAATACTACAGGGTATGATCCTTCGTTGAAGAACACAACTCCACTGTATGTTCCACCAACGTGGAAAAACCCCTTGGAGGTGTTCTCGTAAACGCATCGATCACCCTGAGTAACAGGCTCCATGCACTCGAGAAGCTTAAAGCTGTTCCTGGGTATGGTAAGAGACCCGTGCTCGGATGAAACCTCAACACGTTCAAGTACTACCGGTCTACCACGCTCATGTCTAACCGTAATGCGTAGAACGGTTTCACCTGTCTCGGGATTGAAGAACGCGTTTGCGTGAACTCTGAGAACAGGTGCACTAGTGACCTGATCTACAGACCCTATGGATACGAGAACTGTGGAAGCTATAACTGTGAGTAGGAGCACAAACGATACCAATGCCAGAACCGGGTATGATACACTCATCCCGGTCCCATGTATTTTTTGTTTAAAGGGTTTAAATATGTTCTAGTGAACATTACAGGTATGTAACAGTGTTTAGGAGTATTATCATCCATGTGCACAAGAACATGTGGAGTTGTGGAAGACTGTAGTGGGTTATCGAGGAATTGTTCTCCGGTTACTAGCCGCTAGAAGCACTAGCAGTACTGCTACTGCTATTAGTAAAACCACAATGGGTATCCATTGTTTCAGTAGCTCGAGGATTGGTCCAGCGAGATCGTGCGTTGCCGATGTAGCATAGTTGCCGCAGTCCACGAGAACAACGTACAGTTTCCATGTATACGGGTTGAACTCGTTGTCTTTGAAGTCCACTATTTGAGCATGTTCATTTTCAACAATGTAGAGGTTTAAGTTCAACCAGTGTGTTTCGTTGAACTTCACGTACACTACAGCTATAACCCTGTTGTAGGGGTCCAAGATTCTCCTGTCATCTATATCCAGGCATACCCTGTCTCCATATCTGCTAACTGTATTGATTAGGAAGTTCTTCGCGTTGACACCTTCTCTCGTGCTGAGCTCGGGGGCATTGATGTCAGCGAATCTAACTCTGATCACGCTACCCACGTAGGATTTGTGTTTTTCAGCACAAGCGGAGTCTACCTTAACATCCACGGTATCTCCATCAACAACTCTCACAATTACTCCACTTGCTTCGCAGATTAGAGCACCGGGTTCGAAGGAGCTGGAAGTTGGTGATGGATGGTAGAGGAGAAATGCAAGAGCAGGTGAGAAAACTATGATTAAAGTGAAAAAGGTGAATACGTGTTTGAGTGATAAGGTTTCGCTGGTGACCTGGCGGCTCTGCCCTCCACTTCTTCTACTAGTATCCACCGATCTCCTCCCTTTCCTCCTCCAAGCGTTCTTCTGCTTCTTTTTCTTCTTTTACTCTTCGAAGTGTTTTACCGTAGATTAGTCTATCCGCAATACCAGCTGCATACAACACGATTGAGGGCAACGCGATTGCCAGTAGTAAAAGTGGGTCTGGTAGAGGTATTACTCGCTGTGCGAACCTGTTAATGTTCCAGATTATCAGTGCTATCATTAACCAGGCTGTTGCGAAGTTCATTGCTCCGTATATTCTTGGTCCAAGCATTAAACCTGGAACTCTTCGCTTCGTGAGCGGAGGTAGAAGCTCTGATCCCATGAAGCCGAGCTGATCCTCTATAACGTGCATCCAGTAGCCAAGCATGGATGCAATTGCTAGGTCGAAGGCGTTCGCGTAGCCAATAGCGCGTAGAAGAAGGTACAGTGGTAAAGCTAGGATGAAGCCTGCTGTAAAGCTGTGTGTAAACCCTCGATGCCAGGGTATAAAGACCTCCTCTAATACTTCCTCGTTGCCACGCTTAACCTTGATGAAGCCTATCTCGGGACCATTGAAAGCGTCTATTATCGTTGGTCTTGGGTAAACCTTTCTGAAAGAATACTTTGTTTTAGCTTCTCCTATTCTCCTGTAGCTAGGTGTATCAGTGTTTTCGATGGGTAAACCACCGGTTGAAACGAGTGGTCCCATTAGAACTCTTATTGTTTTGTTCTCGGAGTCGTATTGTATAAGGAATCTTCTGTAGACATCACCCTTCATTCTAATGTTGAACACTTTCACGGTCACCATTTTTCCGGTTTCGTAGGCTCTATCGATTGCTCTTGCTATTGCTTCAGCAATGTACTGTGGATGAGGAGCATCAGCAGCATTCCAGTAGGGTTCACCGTTCTCATCTAGTTCAAGGTAACCTGGTATTCTTAACTTTGCACCCGCTTTGACCTCTCCTACTGCTCTCACTAGTCTACGGTAGTCTTCACCTCTAGCTTTAACCTTGATCACACCGGTTTCATCTCTAAGCAGAAAAACCAGTTCATCTCCACCGTGGTGGATCACTCCTTCAACTGTTCCCTCAATGTAGTAGAACCTCCAGCGTTCCTCGGGTTTAAGCTCTCTCACCTTTATTCTACGAGGTGAAACCTTGGCGTGAGGATCCTGCGGTGCAGGGTCCACTGTTAAATCTCTTCTCCAGAAGAACCTCTTTAGCTTAAAGTCGATGAAGTCTGGTAAATACGCGTAGACTCCTGCTACTAGTGGAAGTAGGTTAGCGGATGCAAGATCGCCTACTAGGCTTGGAAAGAACGTTGTCATTGCGAGTCCTGAAATGTAGTGCGTCCAACCTCTCATGTTCACCACCCTATGCTAATCTAACACCTAGGAATTGCAACACAGGATCCAGCGTACCAGTCATGCTGAGTAGAACAGGAAGTATCAGTGCTCCAAGACAGTAGCTTAACCTCGTGTTGAAAACAAGAGCAGTGAAACCAATGGTGGAAGCTACAAGCATTAGCAGTACACCGGATACTCCAGCAACCATGTAAGATAAAGCAGCGAGAACAATGGAGAGAGCAATTGAGAGGTGTACGTAGTTGATGTACTGTAGTAGTCGAGCAATAGCCTTTGACATGTATAGTGTTGCTATGAAGGATAGCGATGCAACCAGGAGAACGGTGAACAGTGCGTAGTAGTACTCTATCCAGGTTTTCGGAGTGTAAATACCCTGAACAATCCATGCGACTGCTCCCCTGGTTATTCTAGCAGTCGGCGTGAAGAGAAGTAGTAGTGCACCAACGTAGTACACAACTCTAGCTGCACCCTGGCTAATCATGAACGTATCGTCTCCTCTCGAGCTCACCATGTGCCCACTGACCAAAGCACCCATACCACCCGTTACAACTGGGAAGAAGGCTGCAATACCACCTCCTAGAACACCTGATCCAACCCCTGCAAGCACTGCTCTCAAGTTGGTTTCCATTAGATCCCTTGTATCCTGCTTCGGAACACGAACTCTGCTAATAATGTTCCTTAGAACCCATGAAAAACCGAAGAAACCTATGAACAGTGGTGTAAGCCTTGCAAAAGCTCTCTCAGCTGGTATTATAGAAGAGTAGTTGACGTAGAGACCCAGTATTCCAGAAGCGAAGAAAACTATTAAACCACCAGCAAGCTGCTTCCACGCAACTAGAAACCTCCCTAGACCGGTAGGTTCACGGTCTCCCTCCTTGGGCCACTCGCTGAGGAACATGAACAAAACTATGGCTGCTAGTACCCAAGCGTAGAATGGGCTGAACAGGTTGAAAACCACGGGGATCACTATTGGTGCAATGGTTAATCCAAAGATTACCAGGAAGAGAACTCCTCCCAATGCTCCAACAAGGTACAGGAGTACAGCTCTATGCCCGTAGCCCATCAGCATGTACCTTTGACTCGGGAAGAGCATTAGCATTAACGAGTCATCGGATATACTCAGGTACGTTGCAGATACAGAGCTCATGAAAGCAAAGGATACAAGTGCACCTAGAGCAAAGTAGGGCATCAGGTACGGATTACTAGCTATGAACTCCGGTGTTAGTAGGGTTATCACAACGATGAGGTTAACAATGTGAAACCCGGGAACCCAGGATACAGCTAAGCCAACTAATCCTCCGATAATGCTCCATGTAATTACCTCGAGAGGACTTGCTGGAACCATTCTCGTTCACCACTATT
>JAWAHD010000049.1:0-8556 GCA_038889555.1 Desulfurococcaceae archaeon | reverse complement strand
TTTTTGAATTCTCTTATTGCCACAAGCCTGCCATCTATCTCCTTAGCAATGTATAGCCTCTCCATCCTCTTTTCAATTATAGCCCATCTGCAGTTGGGAGACATGTTTCCCAAAACGACTAACCTCTTGACATTTCTCTCTCTTATGGTTTACAATAAAGGTCAGGAGGTGGAAAAAAGATGCTTGAGAGGATAGACAGAGGAATACTTGAGAGCATGCGGGCTTTGGTGCATGAGAGGAAAGAGCTTGTGGTAAGGATAGGCAAGCACTATGAGATAGGCAGACCTTTGGCTTTGGAGTTATGGAGGATGTTTGTAGGATATGTATTTTCAAAGGGTGGGTTTGTGGAGGAGAACCTAAAAGTGGAGTATGCATCAGACAATCGGATAGTGGTTAGCATGACGGTTAGGATAAAAGTGGGCGAGGCGGGGTGGCAGATAGTGGAGGTAGGAGAGGCGACCGCAGAGGAGGGCAAGGAGGACACGATGGCTCGGATAGCATTCACAAGGGCGATGAAGAGAGTTTTAGAGAGGGCGGTAGGAGAGGACTTTATAAACAAGGTGATAAAGGAGATATATCCAGAGGAGGATAGAAAGCTTATAACGGAGAAACAAAAGCAAGTTCTCTTAGGGCTTTACAAAGAGGGCAAGTTAAAGGACATAGACATAGAAAACATAGACAAGCTATCCAGAGAAGAGGCAAGTGAGCTTATAACAAAAGCGACAGGGCGATAAATGGAAAAGGACTTAAAACATTTAGAGGAGTTATACTCAAAGTATAAAAGCCAACTGTGGCAAGAGCTACAGTCTTTAAAGTGGGAAAGCGTTGTTATGGAGTTTGTGGAGTTTAACAAAAACGGAAAGACCTATGAGTATGTGAGGTTGCGGGGCATGACAAGAGAGAGGCGATGGAAGGTTATACAAAGCCATCCAGTAAACAAGGCGGACATAAGAAACCTAAAAAAACAGGTATATCTCTATAAGCTTGTCAAGGCATTAAGCAAGGCTATAGAAAGTTTGAATGCTTTGAGGGTATCAAAATGATATAATATGTTTACAGTGGAGGAAGTTATGAGGAAAATGATTTTAATAAGTGCTCTTTTTTGTGGACTTGCCATGGGGCAAAGCAGGTATGAGCTCCTGCCAGCCCCGGGTAAAATTCAAGGCGAGCTAACCGAGACCTTTCAGACCTTTCACAGTCCTCTTGATATACCAGTTAGCGTGAACGTAAGGGGCGTGGCTTTACCCTATCTTTTGTCCTTAATCTCTCAGTTGGCGGGAGTTCCTATTGTATTACGGGATATTTCTTATCCTGCGAGTCAGTCGGGAGGTCAGACAGGGCAGGCACAGCAGACTGTAGGAGAGTTTTTCCCCACTTCCTATTATTCTGACCGCAAACCTTTGAGGCAGGTTATGGATGAGCTGACTGGCATTTTTGACCTGTGGTGGAAATACGAAGATGGTAGGATTGTTGTATACAAGTGGGAAAGCAGGTCATACCAACTAAATCTTCCTTTCATGTTGAAGAAGATTGATGAGAAGTATGGCACTTCTGTGCAAATTAGTTATGCGAGAGACTTCATGAAGGGTCTTGAGGATAGTTTTAAGAAGTTGCTAAAGGATAAGGAATCCAGTGTGTCTGTAAATGAGATGGGCTTTGTTTTTGTATCCGCAAGACCATCGGAGATAAGGGCAATAGAAAGTGCGATAAACAAGATAAATCAAAGTTTTACGAAGGAGATACCTTTAAAGGTCAAGACCTATCTTGTAAGGGAGACGGATTTTATGTCCTTTGGTTTGGGTTTAAGTTTTAAGCATAACAACATTGGAGGTTCTTTAAATGCTGGAGTCTCAGACCCTATCTTTTCTGTTAGTATTTTAACATCAAGAGTAGAGGCGCAGTTGACAGCATTGGCGAGAGATGGTAAGGCTCAGGTCATAGATGAGAGCAATTTAAGGGCATTAAATGGACAACCCATTTTCTTTGCTCCAAACAAGAAGACAAGAATTGTAAGCAAGTTTAATCTTTCTTATGTTAGTTCTGGGGGCAATTCTCCGCCCATACCCACCATAATCGTGGAGACCGAAGATTTGCCTACAGGATACAGCCTCATCATAGTTCCATACTATATAGGAGATGAGCACGTGGTTGTAGATGTTTACAGAAGGCAGGACAACATAGATAGCATAGACTATCAGACAGTGGACCTTTCTGGTTTTCAAAACAAAATAGCTTTACCCGTTCTTTCTCAAAGGGTTAATTTAAGTCAGACGGTTTTAAGGAGAGGGGAAAGTGTTGTTCTTTTTACTAGCGCTCAGAGTTTGGAGGAGCTACGCAAGAGTGGAATTCCCTTTTTAAAGGACATACCCATTCTTGGTTATCTTTTTTCTCAGACCACAAGAGAAAAGGAGAAGTATAGGATATTGGTTGTGATAAGTTTTGAAGATTTTGAAAAGGAGGGTCAAAAATGAGGAGAGCAAGGCTTTTAAGCGGACTTGGTCTGCTTGCTCTTGTGCTTGCAGGTTGTGGCGGAGGTGGCACCAGTGGCATAGGTGCTACGGACAGAGGTTTTTACTCTCTCAGCCTTGAGTTAAATCAAAGAGACATTGAGTCTCCAGCGGTTGCTTGCACTAATTGTCCGCAGGGCATTAGCATTCCACCGGACAGGATAACTGGCAAGGTCAGGCTAACCTATGGAGGGTCATTACAGTCTCCTCTAAGGGGTTTTTTGCAGAAAGCAAGGTTGTGTATACTGGACAAGTGTTATGAATTACCTCTTTCTGGAATTATAGCTCCGGGGGCGGAAGTTCCTATAGATATATCCATGAATGCCCACAAGTTTGGTTTACCTTGGATAGCGGTAAATCCTTATGAGGATACCGTTCTTAACACTTCTTATAACACTGTAAATCTCACTGGAGCAGGGACACAAAGGGTGGAAACCGACACATACTTTAATACACAGAAAACTAAGGTGCTTAATTTTGTGCCTATTGGTCCTGGTTCTTTGTTGATGTTGGGGCAGGGAGATTTTCGCAAGAGTCAGAGTGTTTCTGGGTATTCTACCGCACAGGGAAGTGTGGATGTAGAATTGGACAGAGGGTCTTTAAGTGCAAATAGTATCAAACAAGGCTCTGTGCGACTTCAGGTTGGGAATTTAAAGTGTAAAGATGATGGAAGTGGGAATATAGTAGAAGACTCTGGAACTCCAGTCGGGACATGTTCTGGGACTATAAATTACAGCACGGGACAGCTAAGTTTTCAGATAAATGGCGTCAATGCTCCATCTAATGTGAGCATAAACTATGTGGTAAGTGGTTCTCAGATGTGTATGGATAATTCTGCGGGGCAGTTGAGTGGAGATTGCACTGGCAGTATAAACTATAACACGGGGCAACTCAGCTATAAGTTCAATGATGACTATGTGAACTCTAACATTCCTGTTGCTATTCAGTATCTTCAGCTTGATGCTTCAGGAAATCAATTAGTTTATACCTTACCTCCCAAGAGTCCTATAGGGTCATACACCTACAAGGTCTATGGAAGGCTTATAGAGGTTTATCAGGGAACATCCAAGCTATGTGATAATCAAGGTTTTTCTCTTGCTTGCCAAGTTAATGTGCAAGGAGAGAGAGTGGTAATAAACTTTATAGGCGGAGTAAGGCAAGGAATTAGCCTTAGGTATTCCGAGGACGAGGTCATAGACATAGCACCAGGTATAGATGCGAGACAGTATGGGGGACTATGGAATGGCACATCCACTCCGGAGATAGATGGTAGTGTGGAAGTAAGCGTGAGGCTTGAAAGTGGAGAGACGCTTACTTCAAGGGCAGGTATAAGGTTTAGGGTAAAGCCAAGATGATAAGGGTTGAAACAAGTGAGAGAAGGATAAAGAGGGGCGAGCAGTATGTAAAGGTTGGTGGAGTATATCTCGTAGGCAGGGCGGAAGACCGCCCTGTTTTAAAACTCTTTAGTAGTATCAGACCTGTAGGAGAAGTATTTGGTGTAATTTATGGTGGTCAGATTTATGTGGTGGACACAAGGAGTAAAAAGTTTTTAGTTTTGCAGTCTTCTGAGCTTGATGCTTTTGTAATGGAGAGACCTGACTTAGTTTTATATAAGGAGGAGGGGCTAAAAGGAGGAAAGGTATCTATAAAAGGGCTACATATATCTCGCACGCAGGTTTACATCTTTTTAATTCTTTTTGCTTCTTTTATAGCCTTTAATCTCTTTTTAAGCATACAAAAGAAGAAAAAGCAAGAGGAGATGGCGAGGATAGAGCAGTCTCAAAGGACGGAGATAAAGGTTGTGGAAGTGCCTTTGCCTTGCACTGGCAATATAAGGAAGTTTATGGAAAGCTATATTTATCCAGGGACTGTGGAAAATGCTAATGTATTATATTCGGGCTATGAGACCTCTATGAGTATTCCTCTTGAGGAAGAGCCAATGGAGAGGATAGGCTCAAGGTTTACTGTCAAGGCTTTAAAGGAGGTAAAGCCAGAACAGACATCGGACGACCTTATTTTTAGGCTAAGCTCTGTTGAAGAGTGTTTATATTTTATATATGAAAATAGCCATTTACCTTTGACTGTGTATCAGCTTAACAAGTCAGGATGTATGATTTTAATAAGAGGAGGTTGTTTATATGATAGCTAAACCTTTGGCATTCTTATTTTTAGCAGGTTTTTCTGTTGTTTATGCTCAGCAGCAGGAGGTAAAGCAGGTGGTAAAGCCAGTTCCTAGGGCGCAGGTGGAGACGAGCTTACCTAAGGATGTTCAGGAGATGTTAAGAGAGCAAAGGAAGGCAGAGAGACTTCTTAAAAAGAGGGATGTATACAGGCTTGAGAGGGGGTTAAAGGTAGACAGAAAGCAGGAAAGGATTTTTGAGATAAACGCAAGAAGGCAGTTGGAGATAGAGAAAAAGAGGTTAGAGCTTTTAAGGGAATTACCGCCTGTTTATTACAACATAGAGACTTCTGGTGTGGTAGGGGGCATAATAGTTCCACAGAAGGGCTTACCTATTTTGTCTGGGGACAGGATAGGAATTGCAGAGGTAGGAGTAAAAGAGAATGTGCCTGTGTTTTACATAAAAGGAAGGGCATACAGGCTTGACCATGCTGGGCAGATAATAGACGCAGGAAGGAGCATATCAGAGCAGACCCTTACCTATCCACCAATACCGCCAGAGACATCTTTACCTGCAGGCATAGGGGTTCCTTCCATACCTTCTATGTCTCCTCCACCGCCACCACCTCCTCCGCCTGCACCACCACCTACTCCACCTGTTTCTCCTGCGCCGCAGGGAACATTACCGCCTCAGCAAGGGACATTGAGATGATAGGGGCTTTGTTTAAAGGAAGGGAAGCGAGGAATGAGTCGCAAGCGCAGGCAGGATATACGGGTTATAGTCTTTTAAGGGGTTTAGAGAAGGAATTTAATGGATTTTCCGTAGAAGACCTACAAAGGTCGGGGCTTGACCTTGTGGAGTATTTACATAGGAATTTGGGGTATAGCTATGAAGACATAGCTAAGCGTTTTGCTATTCATTACAAGAAGGAATTTGCTACTTCTATAAGCGAGCCTGTTTCAGAGGTTCATGGGAGATTATTAGGAGCTAACAGTCGCAAGAGGTATCATTACCTGCCTGCCCTTGCGGATGTGGTTATTCCAAAGACGGTATATTTATCCGCTTTAAAATCCGCAAAAAGCGAAGAGGCTGGGCTTTATGTTGAAGGAGAGGTATCAAGTTTTGTTTACGAGGAAGTTATAAAAAAGTTCAAGGGAGCGAAGATAACGGATGTTTTTGTGGATGCGGATAGGGACTTTTACACCATATCTTACAAGGAGCTTGGAGGAGGGAGAAGGTTTTATAAGACGGTAAGCAACAGCCTTGGTAGGAGGATAGTAGAACATCTAAAGGTTATGGCTTCAAAGGATTCTGAGGTATCAACCACTATAACAGATAGTCCTCAGAGTGGGAAGATATTTTACAAGGAGTTAGACTTGGAGATAAGGATAGAGTTTATACCTACTCCTTTAGGGGAATGTGTAAGCATGAGATTTTTGGACATAAGGGGATACTTTAACACGAGGCTTGAAGAGCTTGGGTATTCAGAGGAGCTGGTGGGGATATTGCGGGAGATAGCTAAAAAGGCTCAGGGGTTTGTTCTTGTTGGAGGACCAACAGGTTCAGGAAAGTCCACCATGATAAAGTCGGTGCTTTTGGAGATGGAGCCAGACAAGAGGGTTATAAGAGCGGTAGAAGACCCTGTTGAGGTGGTAGTCCAGGGAGTGACGCATGTTCAGGTTAATCCAAATCTTTCCTTTGCACAGGCAATAAGGTCTTTTATGAGAGCAAACCCAGATGTTATATTTGTGGGTGAGATAAGGGATGGGGAGACTGCCATGGCATTTTTGGAGGCATCTATGACAGGACACCTTGCTCTTAGCACTATTCATGCTAACAACTCAATAGATAATTTGCAGAGGCTTGCTATAAAGCTAATAGAGACTTCTTCTATGGGAGAGCAAGAGGTATTTAGGGCTATGGCTTCTAATCTTTTGGTTTCTCTTTCTACGAGGCTTTTAAAGAAAAGGGATGGGAGCGGTGTTGTGCCTCTTGTGGAGATTTTTGTTCCCGATGACCACGATAGAGAACTGCTGGAGAGAGGAGAGTTTTTAAAGCTTTTACAAAGGCAAAGAGAAAAGGGAAAAGACCTTTTATCAGAAGGTCAAAAACTAATCTCTTTAGGTATAGTAAGCAGGGAAGAGGTAGAGAAATACATACTTAGTGTTTAAGTTTGCCCCTGAGAGTTTCACTCGGAGCTATAGCGTTCACAAGCATAACGCTTGAGTTATAGTATTGGACGGAATAAGCCCCTTGCTTAGCAATTCTCACCCTATCATCAAGCACAGTTAAATAAAGGGGCTGAACCGCTTCTATTATGACCCACTTACCTTTTAGTGTGTTATTGAATATTCTGTCTTCTATAACATAGACAAGAAGGTATTGTCTTTCTCCTTCTTGATTAGACTGTTTTAATATAACCACATCCTGTTTTTTATCAATGAAGTTATTGAAGAGCCACAGAGCGAGAAAACAAGCCATTACGATATTTGCCAGTGTGAGGAGGGTGTTAAACTTTTTTGCCCTTTTTTCTGCGGTCCTCACAATAGAATAAATTTTATGCACAGAAAGAACCTTTTGTGTTTTCAGAATGATGCCAAGGGACCCTCTTGACTTTCTAAAAAGAGTGGATATAATTGTAGTAAATTTTGAAAGGAGGTATACCATGGGAAAGGAGTGGTATAGCAAGACCGCACAAGCCTTTAGGGTCAACAAGGGTTTTACCTTGATTGAGCTCATCATAGTCATAGTGGTCATAGCCATTTTGATAGCGGCCTTTCTTTTCTATAGCAGAGGGCTTGGACAGGACGCTAAGGCATCAAAGCTGAAAGAGGCGGTTCATGGTTTTCTACAGGCTTATCAGTCATGCAAGCTCAAAAACGCAGCACTGACTGCGAACAGCTGGACAGACTTTGAAAACGCTTTAAAGGACAGCCTTTGTAGGACATCTGGAGCAGGAGTGCCAGATGGTAAAGGTATAGCGACAAGCGTTCAGAGAACTGTGGCTGGTGTGACTTTCAACATCAGCGCCGGAAATCTTATTGGAGATGTTGGAGACATTGCAATAGCCACATCTATGGTAAGGGAACTACATGGTCTTGGTTGCACTTGTCCTGGCGTGAGCTTGCCCGTTCCAGACCCCAGCACTATCAACTGCACAGGAACCACCGTGACATGCCCACTTAACTAATACTAATATGTAAGGGAGGTAATAGACATGAAAAACCTTCTTTTGGGTTTAGTTTTGACAGGGAGTGCCTTTGCTACTGACTATCTTCTAGGTTTTAGCAAGAATGGAAATGTGGTGAATTTTAGCTGTGTTAATACACAGTGTTCTGGACAGACCGTGGTGTATCAAGGTGCATATCCGTGGTTATACTACAATGACTATGGAACATTCTTCATAAAGGAGAATTTTCTCTTTGGTTATGGCAACCGCAACGTATATCTTGGTGCTGGCTCAAGTGTGCAAAACCTTTCACTTAAAGGAAGGGTGCTTGGCGGTGTAGTAAAGGCTGGGACTAATGTAAAAAACATATATGTGTCTGTGGATAACAATGGAAATCTCACCGCTTATGATGGGCAGACATCTTATACAGGGGCTGTAAGTGGGGATACGATAAATCTATCCTCATGCACTATCAAGTATCGCTATGCTGAGGATGGTATTTTTGTGGGTTCTGGGACGAATTGTGATATTTCTTTTATTCTAAAGGAAGGCAGACAGGTAAATGCGGCAGGGGACTATATGGTTTATGTGTGGACGAGTCAGCTTAGTGGCCCTTGGGTATACAAGTTAAGTATAGATACGAGCAATGGATGGAAGCTGTATTCCTGTTATGGTTCAAGCTGCACGAGGCAGGTAAGTCAGGGCAGTTTTGCGGATTGTAATCTTACCAACCTTCAGGGATGCAAGTATATACCCAGCA
>JAWAHD010000048.1:0-8932 GCA_038889555.1 Desulfurococcaceae archaeon | reverse complement strand
GATGGTTTAAGGATGTTTGTAAAAATGAAGAGAAGGCTTTAAAGAAGATGAGAGAGGCGGGGCTTTGTGTTTATGTAGGTAAGTATTGTTCTAATAGGTTGAGGGCTTTGGGAGTTAGAATTTGTTTGGAAGAAAAGCGTGCTTACTGTTGTTTTAATTCCAATTTAGCTCGTATATTTCAACAGTGTGCTAGAAGTCAACTTGGAATTTCTTGGGGTAGTGGTAAAAATCCTAATTGTAGGGGGCTTACTGTGGAAGAGTTTAGCAGTGTAGATCTTTCAAACCCTAGATGTCAACAGTTGTTTGTGGAGTATGTGAATACTTATCTTTCCAGGCTTGATTTAAATACCAGTGTTAGTGAGGCTTTGGGTAGGGTTCAAGGATGGATAAATTCTCAGATGCAGGATTTTGTCAATTATGGTCGTGAACCTAAGAGGGGTTATTGATGAAGTGGTATGTGTTGTTTGTTATTCTTCTTTATTTAGCCATTTCTTACATTCATCCTTATTTGCCTTTGCTTGTTTCCATTCTTGTGGTTTTATCCTTTTGGTTTATTGAACTTCCTCTGTCTCAAAGAGTTTTTCCTTTTGGTAGAGTTTATGTATTGCCTGTGGATCGGTTTGGAGCCTTTTCTGTGGGGAGACACATTGTGTTTACCAGAGGTCTCTTGAAGGAACTTTCTCAAGAGGAGCTTAGTGCGGTTTACTATCATGAGTATTCTCATGTCAAGCATAAGGATCAAGTCTTTCTTGTTTTGCTCGTTTTGATATTCCTCTTTTTCTATCATGCGGTTCCTAAGGCATATTCTATTCCTTACTTGCTTTGTGCCTTTTTAATTTTCGTTTGGTTTTACTGGCAGTTGGAGTTAAGGGCGGATTATTACTCCTATCTTAAGACTGGGTCTGCTATAATCCGAGTGCTTGAGAAGCTTCAAAATTCTAAGCCTGCCAAGTTTAGAATTGGCATATCCTTTCATCCTCCTTTGAGTTATCGTATAAGGAGGCTTGAGGAGTTATGAGGGCTGTGGCTTTTCTTCTCCTTTTATTTTCTTTGGTTTTTGCCGATCCTTTTCAAAGGGCTTTGCAAAAGGGCGGTTATGTTTTCATCTACTTTTATTCTCCCTTTTGTTCTTATTGTCAGAAGTGCTTTCAAGCTATTGAGGCAAATAGGGCTAGGCTTGTAAGGTCTGAATTGCTTCTAGTGGATGTAAATCAAAAACCAGAACTTGCGGATTCTCTTGGTATTTCTTCTGTGCCTACCATCTTAGTTTACTTTCCTTATGAGAACAAACTTCTTGCTGTGTTTACAGGACTTAGGGGTTGTTATTCTGCTATAAGCTATTTTCACTAGGTTCTTCTGTTTCTTCTTCTTCTGGCTCTTCTTCTAGCCTGCTTAAGTAAAGCTCTAGTTCTTTTACTGTGCTTTCTGCTAGTTTGTCTTCTATTATTCCTTTTATGAGCCTGTTTAGCTTTCTTTCATCTCCTAGGGCTACTCCGTTGAGTATCATGTAAAGTCTTTTGGGCAGTGAAAGTTTTATTTTTTTATACCTTGCTCCACCTTTTTTCTTTCTCATCGTTCTACCTCCTTTTGTGAGTTTCTTATATTATAGCACTCTTTTTGCTTTTTGCAATCAAAAACTTGACTTTTTTCTTTTTTTGTGCTACCATACTATAGACACTTTTGTGCGGGTAGGTGTTTGATGCGTATTGCGGAAGCTTTTTTGAATGACATACCTGTTGAGGTTTTTTATTCTGATGGTTTAGGTTTAGGGGGGTTTGAGGCAAAAGGTCAGTTTTATCCTTTCCTTTGGGATGAGGTATTTATTTTGGTTCATTTTTATCTTTCTGGCTTTTATGGGACTTATAAGGGGCTTGAGGAGGGGTATGCTTGGTTTTTTAGTCTCAAGCCAGGGAGTTTGATTTTGGAGTATAAGTTTCAAGGCAAGGAAAGCCTTTTTATCTTTAAGGGTCCAGAGTATAGGAATTTTTTGTCCTTTTTGGTAGCTTTGCTTGTTAAGCATTCTAGGGATTATTCGCTTTATTATCCTGAGTATGGGCTGGCTTTTGGTTGGAGTCTTTCTGAGGGGGTTTTGTCTGTTTCCTTTTTCAAGGATAAGTCTTATGTGAAGCGTGTGGATTTGACTTTGACTGATACTATTGCTGTGGCTTTTTCACATGTGGATGTGGGGCTTGTGGGGAAGTTTAGGATAGAGAAGGATAGAGTTTTGGTAGGTAGGGATGTTTTTGAGGGGGAGGCTTATGTAAAGCTTATTCGTGGGGCTTGTCATTTGTTTTCACTTCTTAGTTAGGAGGTTTTCTATGAAGGTTAAGAAGGTAGAGATTTTGAAGGTTGATAAGGATGGGTCTATTTTGATGTTTTTGGTTACTTCCGTTGGTAATTTTAGGCTTTGGGGTCGTATATCTTCTAAGGGGAAGATATATGATTTGAATGGCGTTCTTGTAGCTAAGATAGATAGTTCTTATGCACAGATTTTAAGAAACAAGGCTCTTAAGCTTGTTCAATACGCTTATGCTGTAGCCAAAGAGGAGCTGGAGCATGTTTATAAGGAGACTGATTGAGTTTTTGGAGGAGCCTGTTCAGGAATCTGACAAGTATAAGCTCTTTGTAGGCGACTGTTTTCATCTTGAGGTTTACTACAGTAGGGATACAAGGGTTTTAAGGATATGTCCTGATGGTTTTTACCTTCGTTGTTCGTTGGGAGAGTTTGAAGGAGATTTTACTTTGGATGATGTGCTTTACTTTTTGGGCGTTTTAAGTGCTATTTTTGCGGGTTATGATGTGGAGGAGGAGAGTGAGAGGAAGCTTTTCTTTTGGAAGCATAAGGATAATTGGTATTTAGGCATTAAGAGGAGTGCGGGCTGTTCTTTTGTGGTTTATGAGGATACTTTTGTATATCATGTCTTTTTCAGGCTTTATGTGTATCTTTTTAACTTACTTCCTCATGAAGTTGCTTATAAGGATTTCCTTTTTACTTATGAGGGGTTTTTCTTTAGGGACTATTTTGTTTCTTGGTCAAGGGTTTATTTGGATGAGGTTTTAAGCTTTTTTAGTCCTTTTGGTTTTGTAGATAGGTTGCAGTATGGTTCTTTTGTTATGGAGAGGTATGATGATGGGTTGTTGGTAAGGTTTGAGGATGAGGTTAAGGGTCTTTCTTGGTTTGATTATTTTGTGTTAGGTAATTTGTTTATACATTTTTTAGGAGGTTTGAGATGAAAGCTGAGGTAGTTTTAGGAGGAGAGCGTTTTGAGAAGAAGGTTTATTTGAGGGAGTTAGATTTTGTAAGTTATTTGAAACCTATTTATATGCTTTCTTATGAGGGCGGAGCTGAATATCCTCTTTATCTTCCTCTTTGCGGTTCCATATTGTTGTGTAAGGAAGCGAATGTGTATGGCGGAGGAGTTTTTGTTTTTCATGGTTTAAGACCTGTAGGTATTAGGTATTCTGTGAGGAAGGGTATAGAGCTTCAATACTTTGATCCAGGTTTAAAGGTAGATCCTCGTTTAAACCTTGAATTTTTGGGAATTAAGGGCATTAGGTTTTATTTTGAGGATGTGGTAGAGTTTTTGGCTCGTATTAAGGGGTTTTTTCAAAAGCATTCTCCTGAGTGGTATCTTGATGTGCAGGGTTTGTCTTTGAGCTTTTATTTTCATAGTAAGGGGTTGTCTGTGGTTTATGGTCGTTACTATTTTGACTTTACTCTTGAAGAGTGTAATCGTGTTTATTACTGGACTTCCTTAGGGTTAAGCACCCCTTTGGAGCTTTCTTCCTTGACCTTGGGGGCTATGACTGATGAAGGTTTTCAGAAGGTGGTTCTCTTGAAAGATGGCGATGTTTTTGACAAACCAGAGTTTTATTCCTATCTTATAGGAGCATGCAGGGTGAGGTCCTATGGTTAACAGTGTGGTTGTTTACGGAAATCGTTTAAAGTTTGTAACCTCTAAGGATTTTGTTATCTTGACAGGTTATAAGACTGCTGAAGTGGTTGGAGATTTTGTTTATTCTTTGCTTTCTGGCAGGGAGAGGAGGATCTTTTATAACTTCTCCAAAGGGAATTTTCAAGTGGACTATACAAAAGATAGAGTTGTTTTTACCTTTCTTTCGGGGGTTTTGGAGGGAGAGGTTTTTGAAGTGGATACTTTTCGCTTTATTGAGTTTGTTGATGCTTTAAGACATTCCTTTGAGGATATGTATGTGGGTCCTTTCTATTTGAGTGTGGAGGGGTTTTCTTTTTATTCCGAACCTGTTAAGAACTCCTTTGCTTTGTTTATGTTTCTGTATAATGCCATAAGGTCTAAGCGTTTTAAGGTAGGTTTCAAAGACAAAAAGACTTACTTTTGGGTTGATACTTTTAAGTTTTATAATGCTAGCGAAACTTTTGAGCTTTTTCCGTATATGGCTGGTAGACTTGTTGCTTATCTACCTCATTTCTTTCATCGTTCTCGGGTTGGTTTAAAGTAACTTTTAGGCGAAGGGGGTTCTTGAGGCTTTTCATTTCTTACTTTTTGCTTTAGAAACTCTGCTATCTCTTCGGCAATCTCTACCAGGAATACATTTTTTCTTATCAAACCTAGCTTTTGACATTCCTCTTCTGGTCTTTTTTCTCTGATTTCTTGTAGGAGTTTTTGCTTGTTTATTTCCTCAAGGTTTAGCCTTCTTGTTTTGAACTCTTTATATATCTCTGTAAGCGTGTCTGCTATGTTTGTCTCTAGACTTTCTGTTTTGTTCTCTCTTTTGCTTGAAAAGAGTTTTATGGCTTCAAGGGAGGTTTCTAAGAGCGGTCTGTATGTTTTTGTTTTTGATAGGTCCTCTAGGAAGTATTCTAAGGGTAGCCTGTGATATAGGACTGCTATGGTTAGCCTACCGTAGGTTAGGTCTATGTTGGGGTTTCTTTTCCTTGCTATGGGTAGAAAAACTTCAAGGGCGTATTCCATGTATTCCTCAAGGGTAGCAAGAATTTTGTTCAGGAAAGCTTCTTCATTAAGTTTTGGATATGCTGGAGTGTTGTCTATGGTTTGTTGGACTTTGCAAATTGGCAGGTACCAATGGGCTAGTATCCTTTCAATGCCTTTTTCAAACATATGCTGGAAATCTCTGTTTTTGCTAAACAGTTCAATGTTCTGTTCGTAAAAGGTAACTATCTTCATTTTTCATCCTTCTTATTATATCTTCTCTCCCTATCTCCTTTAGCCTTTTGAAAAGCGTTCCTATGCCTATTTTTCTTTCCAAACTCTGTGTTCTTCTTATCATGTAGCTGGTTAGCTTCTCGTCGTATTCTTCCTTGTATATTATCTCCCATAGCTTGTGTATTTCCTCTTCTGTGTAGCCTGATTCTATTAGTCCTGCCATTAAACTGCAGTCTATGTGGGTAAAGCCTTCTATTAAACCTTTTCTGTAAAGGTCTCCTATTTCCTCTGCTGTTAGTTCATCAAAGTATATGCTCTTGTTTTTGTTTTCCTGTTTTATAGGTTCTGGTCTTTCCTTTCTATACTGTAGTAGGAATTTCTTTAGCTTTTCAGGCATTTTGATTGGTTTTTTGTAGTTGAGCCATGTGTAACTTCTCTTTCTTGTTTGCCCCATTAGGTCTATGTAATATACCCTTGTAGGACAGATATTCACAAGACTGTTGTCGTTTTTTATATCAAAGCCCTTTTCTCTGTCTTGTATGCTTGGAATGTCTTTTTCATATTGGAAGAATAGATGTAAGCCATTGTTTTTTGTCTCTTGTGCCAGAGTTTCGTGTTTTAGCTTTTCTATTTCAATGCCCGTTTTTTCTGAAAACTTTATCAGATTGTCTATATCAAGCACTGTGGTGTTAGATGCCTCTCCTGTTATTAGTGCTAATCCTACCGCTTTCAATCTTTTTGACAGTGGTGTATCTTTCCATCTTTTCATAAATTCCTCAAAAGTTCTTAATCCTTTCCATTTAAAGGCGGGTATCAGTTTCGTTTCCTCTTCTTCTATCTCAATTATCAGTGGCACACAGGGCATGTTTATGCTGAAGTAAGCTTCTGCCATGTTTACTAGTTCTTCCATTCTAACATATTCATACTTTGCTAGTTTGTTGGCTTTCTGCAAAACTTTCTTCATAGCCATTCCTATCCACAACCTTACCATTTACTTTTGCCTTTGCCTTTGCTTCCAAAAATTCCTCTATTTCCTTTAGTATGGCAACTTTTTCTTCATGGCTTAGTTCTTTCATTTCTGGAGTTATTCCTCTGTATATAACTTTACCTTTGCTTAAACGCATTAGATAAAAGTGTCTGTTGGGTAAACTTTCAAAGTCCTTTGTTTCTAATGCGTATCCTGGTCTTGCTACTCCTCCTATGTCTCCTGTGAGTTGGTAAGTGGCAAGGTATCTGAGTTCCTGCCCTGAGAGTTTTTCAAAGTATTGGCTTGTGTCTGGCGATGGTATTCTGAAGATGATCCAGTTGTTGATGTTGTCTAGTATGGTTTGTGTGAGATTTGGACCTACCACTTCTCTGAATTGTGATATGGACTGGAAGGCTACGGTTATGTGTAGCCCTACTGAACGTCCCTTGTCAAAGAGGTTTTCTATGCCAAGATATATGCCTCTGTAAGCTTCGTCCACATAAAGTGCTACTGGTCTTTTATACTTTTCATTCCTCGCATTCATCCTTCCTGCAGAGGTTTGTATCATAGCCCCTATCATCCTTGCTAAGTGCTCTGACATGTTTTTCTCTAGCATACTTCCTGTTTCTATATACATAACTACTCCTTCTCCTTTTTCCAACCTTTCCAAAAATTCGTTTTCCTCATCGTAAGCTATAAACTCTGCATAAGAACCTGTGGTAAGCACTGTCAGTATGGTCCTTAGATTTCCTCCTACCTTGTTAAAGTAATCTGGAGGGCTATCCAGTATCTGCTTCATACTTGATACCATTCTGTATACCTTTTCTGATATCCTTTGGTCCTGTATCTCTAAATACTTTTCCACTTGATGTTTTAACTTCGCAAGACCATCGTAAGAACAATAATTAGCTATAGTGTTTAGCGTTAATGCCTTTCTCAATGTTACCTCATGCTCCATCATAAGCAATATGCCGTTTATAACTATAGAGGCAAACTCCTTTGCTATATTTTGGAAGAACTGCTCTCCTGAGGTTATGGGTGCGGTAACGTGAAAAACTAATTCCTCAGGTATAAAGTGTTTTGCTAGCGGGTTTATCTTGTCTGTGTTCTTTTTGAAAGGCGAAACTATGATGAGGTCCTTTAGCCTGTTGGTTTCTTTGCAGGTCTTGTATATATGCACCAGTAGGTCCGCATCTCCTTTCGGATCTATCACTATCACATCCCATCCTCTCCTTATGTCTTGTTCTATCATAGCCTGTAGTAGCTTGGTTTTACCTGTTCCTGTCGTTCCTATTATGCCTGTGTGAGCGTTCCTTTCTCTGTCTTCAAGAATTAGTTCTTCTACTCTGGCATAAGGGTCATCTATCCTATAACCTGTTCCTATAAAGGTTCCTTTTTCTGTTAACTTTAGTCTTTCTGGTTTTATGTTGTCTTTTTTGTTCTTGCTTGCTACCACGCTTAGGTAAATTGTAGGAATTACTTCTAAAATGCCTATTATCCCAACTGTCTTGTACATGCTCGGCATTATATTCTTCCTTAGCTGTATCACTCCTTCTATAAAGGTTTCCATGCTTACCTTGTGTTGTAAGGTCTTATACAAAAATTTCAGAAATTCTGGATTGTATAACAGGAACTTTAGCCCAAAGGCTAAGGCTACTATGGCAAGTATCTTTATGCCATACCCTAATATCTTTCCTAACATGTAGCTTAGAATTATGCTTCTTGTTAAATTCCCTATCGCATACTTTTTTACAAGCCAAAGTAAAAAAACAAAATATGTAAGTTGTAAACCAAAGCTAAGAAGGTATGTCCCTACTAACACTTTAAACTTTTCTATGTTGTTTGGAGCTTGAATTATGCCTGAGCTTAGAAACACAAAAAGTGGAAAAGTAATAATCATTATGCCTAATTCTATACCTGTGCTTTCTTTTAAAGCAAGGTTGAAAAATTTCATCTGCAAGCCCATTCCACCTATTTCTGACCTTACAGGTTGATCTTTCTCAATACTGGAAAGCCTTTGAACATAGGTAATAAAATCAAGAAGGCTCTTCAGTCTTATCTCTGGACCATAACCCTCTTTTACAGGAACTACCCTTGTGTTTTGATTGGACATGGCTTTTCCTCGTAACAAAAGATTTTATACCTTTTGTCTATTCGTTTTATATTCTCTCCTATCTGAACTATAAGCCCATCTTCTACTTCTTCCAACAGTTTCATAAATTTGGCAAAATAAACATTTCCTCTGTATAGATACATGTTCTTGACCTCTTTTAGCGGAATGTATTGACTATTCCTTATCATGAATATCTGCTTCCTCCTTACATCATACCAGTAACCTATACCTTTTTCTTTCATCCTTTCTATGGCTATCTCCTCTCTGGTTTCTATCCTTAGGTTTCCACAGTTTGTCCACTCTAACTCATCTGAATCTATAAACACTGCGATTATTCTTTTGTCCTTTTCTACAAAGAAGTCTGGAATACTTCTTTCAAAGGGTGTTTCTTTTATTTCTACCCATGTTCTAAAGCCTAGGTTTATTAGGTAGGTCAGTATCTCTTCTTTGATTTCTGTGTATACGTTTTTTTCTGCAAAGGGGCATGTGCCTTTTTTGTGTTTGAAGTATTTGTTTTCTACTAGCATTACTTCCTTTTGACAGTAGGGACAGACTATCCTTTTGATGTGCTTTACCTCTTTTACTTTTTTTGCAGGAATGAGGAACTTTCTTTTGCCTATCTCAATCTGTCCGTAAAACATTTTTCTTTACCTTCTCCTTTATGATTATAATAAACTTATCATCTACTTTTATTCCTGGTATTCCTTT